>NZ_JBSHBP010000050.1:0-56872 GCF_053612065.1 Streptomyces sp. NPDC054765
ACTGCACCGTTTCCCCTCAAGGACTTCCTCAACATCTCCGCACGGGCGAAGCTGCCCGCCCCATCAGCCCAGGCTAACCGCCCGCTGGTCGGCCCCCCCGGGGATCTCTGCCCCGGGGGCGCCGTCCTCGCGTTCGCGCACCGGCCGTCCGCGCACCGGCCGTCCGCGCATCCGCCGAACGGCCGTCCTCGCCGCCGCCCCTGCCGGCCGGGCGCGCGTCCGCGTCCGGCCGCGCCGCACTCACCCCAGCCGCCGGTACTCCGAACTCAGCAGCTGGTCCTTCGCCGGCCCGCCGACCTGCCACCGCAGATGCCAGGTGTCTGTCCCGGCCACAGTGAAGGTGCCCTCGTACCGGTCCTCGGCACAGGGGTGGACGGCGCTCCAGCGGCCGGTCCTGAGGTCGAGGTCGTGGAAGGGCCGGCCGTCGGCGAAGGCGACCTCGGCGGTGCCGTCCGGCCGGGGCCGCAGCCGCAGCGTGCGGCTCGCCGGATGCACCGCCCCGCCCCAGTGGAGCCGCCCTTCCTCAAGGTGCAGCAGCACCTCCCCCGTCGCGTCGGGACGGAACTCGGCGGTGCCGCGGAAGCTGCCCGCTGCGCCGGTCCGCAGGTCGCACACGGTGCGTTCGATGCTCCAGCGGCCGGAAAGGTACACCGCGGCATCGGCGACGGGGTACGGATGCGGCCCTGCGGACGGATGCGGCCCTGCGGACGGATGCGGGGCCTGCCCCGGCTCCCGCCCGTGCCTTCGGCCGGGTTCACTGCCACTTCCCATCCCCCTATTCTCGCGTCCGCCCGCCCACGTCACTCCGTCGGCCCCGCCCGGCGCCGCTCCCCTCTCCCCCGGCCCCTCGTACCGTGCGAAGCCGCACCGGCCGTCTTAATCTCGGGGCAGTGATCGTCACCGAGGTCCACACGGCGGGCCGCCCGTCGGCCTGACGCCGTCGGCCGGGGCCCCGCGCCTGCCGCGACCGCCCCGTACGAGCCCGAAGACCGGAGGCACCAGCATGCCGGAGCTGTTCATCGGAGGTCAGTGGACCGCAGCAGCCGACGGGCAGGCGCGGGAGATCCGTTGCCCGGCCGACGGCACACTGGTCGCGACCGTTGACGAGGGCGGACCGAAGGACGCGGCGGCCGCGATCGGGGCTGCCCGTACGGCCTTCGACGACGGGCCCTGGCCGCGGACGCCGGCGGCCGAGCGCGGCCGGCTCGTACGGCGCGTCGCCGAGCTGCTGGAGCGCGACAGGGACGCACTGGCCAGGGCCGAGTCGCTGGACACCGGCAAACGGCTGGTCGAGAGCGCATACGACATGGACGACATCGCCCGCTGCTTCCGCTACTTCGGCAACCTGGGCGCGGCGGGCGGCACGGACCGGTTGGTGGACGCCGGTGCGGCGGACGTCGACAGCCAGGTGCGGCATGAGCCGGTGGGCGTCTGCGCGCTGATCACCCCGTGGAACTATCCGCTGCTGCAGACCGCCTGGAAGGTCGCGCCCGCCCTGGTCACGGGCAACACCTTCGTCCTGAAGCCCAGTGAGCTGACCCCGCACACCGCCATCCACCTCATGCGGCTGCTGGCCGAGGCCGGGCTGCCGGACGGCGCCGCCAACCTGGTGCTGGGAACCGGCCAGGACGTGGGCGCGCCGCTGACCGAGGACCCACGGGTGGACATGGTGTCCTTCACCGGCGGTCTGCTCACCGGCCGTCGCATCATGGCCGCGGCGGCGCCCACGGTGAAGAAGATCGCCCTGGAGCTGGGCGGCAAGAACCCGAACATCGTCTTCGCGGACGCCGATTTCGACACCGCCGTCGACTACGCGTTGATGGCGGTCTTCCTGCACTCCGGGCAGGTCTGCTCGGCGGGCGCCCGGCTGCTCGTCCAGGAGGAGCTGCACGATGCGTTCGTCGACGAGCTGGTCTCCCGCGCCCGGCGGATCCGGCTCGGCGGACCGTTCGACGAACATGCCCGCTCCGGCCCGCTGATCTCGGCCGCGCACCGCGCGAAGATCGAGGCGTATGTGGCGGCCGGGCTCGACGAGGGCGCCGTGCTGCTCTGCGGTGGCTCCCGGCCCGACGATCCGTCGCTGGCGAACGGCTTCTACTACCTGCCGACGGTGCTGGACGAGTGCACCCCCGACATGTCCGTCGTCCGCGACGAGAGCTTCGGCCCGGTGCTGACCGTCGAGCGGTTCCGGGACGAGGAGGAGGCGGTCTCGCTCGCGAATGACACGGTGTACGGGCTGGCCGGGGCGGTGTGGACGCAGGACGGCGGACGTGCCCACCGGGTCGCCGCCCGGCTGCGCGCGGGAACGGTGTGGATCAACGACTTCCATCCGTATGTGCCGCAGGCGGAGTGGGGCGGAATGAAGCAGTCGGGCATCGGGCGTGAGCTGGGCCCCGCGGGGCTGGCCGAGTACCAGGAGGCCAAGCACATCTGGCGCAATACCGGGCCGCGTCCGCAGAGGTGGTTCGAGTGACCGACGCCGAGTCCCCGCGCCCCGGCACCCGGGCCGACGGTTCGCACGACGACGACTCGCTCGCCGAACTCGGCTACAAGCCGGAGCTCAAGCGCACCCTGGGCAACTTCCACACCTTTGCCGCCGGGATCAGCTATATCTCGATCCTCACCGGTACCTTCCAGCTGTTCTACTTCGGCATCGCGCACGGTGGCCCGGCGTACTGGTGGTCGTGGCCGATGGTCTTCGTCGGGCAGCTGATGGTGGCGCTGTGCTTCTGTGAGCTGGCCGCCCGCTATCCGGTGGCCGGGTCGGTCTACAACTGGTCCAAGAAGCTCGGCGGCCCGCACATCGGCTGGCTCGGCGGCTGGATGATGCTGACCGCCACCATGGTCTCGCTGTCCGCGGTGGCGCTGGCGTACCAGGTGACGCTGCCGCAGATCTCGTCGTGGTTCCAGTTCATCGGCGACGGCACCGGCCAGTCCGTGGCCGCCAACGCCGTGGTGCTCGGCACGATCCTCATCACCTTCACCACCCTGGTCAACGCGTTCGGCGTCAAGCTGATGGCGCGGATCAACTCCGCGGGCGTGGCCATCGAGCTGATCGCCGCCATTGTTCTGGTCATTCTGCTCGCCGCGCACGTCACCCGCGGCCCCGGCGTGGTGTTCAACACCTTCGGTCTGGGCAGCGGCCAGAACCTCGGCTATCTCGGCGCGTTCCTGACCGCGGCACTGGCCTCGGCGTACGTCATGTACGGCTTCGACACGGCCTCGTCGCTCGGTGAGGAGTCCAAGGACCCCGGCCGCAACGCGCCCCGCGCGATCCTGCGGGCGCTGGTCGCGTCCTTTCTCATCGGCGGCCTGATCCTGCTCTTTGCCCTGCTCTCCGTGCCGGATCTGCATGCCGAACAGCTGTCCGTGGACGGCCTGCAGTACGTGGTGCTCTCCACGCTCGGCTCGACGATCGGGCAGATCGTGCTCTGGTGTGTGGTCATCGCGATCACCGTGTGCGAGCTGGCGGTGCACACCGCCGGCATCCGGCTGGCGTTCGCGATGGCACGGGACAACAACCTCCCGGCCGCCTCCCTGCTCGCCAAGGTCAGTCCGCGCTTCCAGACGCCGGTGCTGCCGGCCGTCATCATCGGCCTGGTGGCGATCGGCATCCTGCTCATCAATGTCAACCAGCCGCAGATCTTCTCGGTGATCACCAGTATCGCGATCATCATGATCTATCTGGCCTACCTGGCGGTCACCCTGCCGATGCTCTTCCAGCGGCTGCGCGGCAACTGGACCCCGGCCAAGGGGAAGTTCTCCCTCGGCAAGTTCGGCCTTCCGGTGAACGTCCTCGCCGTGCTCTGGGGCTTCGGGATGTCCCTCAACCTGGCCTGGCCGCGCGCCGCGGTCTACAACGCGACCGGCCCGCAGCACTGGTATCTGCGCTGGGGCGCCTTCTTGTTCGTCGGCGTCGTGGCGATCGGCGGCTTCACCTACTACTGGTTCGTCCAGCGCAAACGCACCGGCGTCCTCGCCATGCACGCCGCTGTCACCCCCGGCAGCGGCACCCCGGGCGGCAGCGCCCCCACCCCCTGACCTGGAGACGGCGCGATGTCCCAAGAAGCTCCTGTGGACGAGTTCGACTATGTCGTGGTCGGCGGCGGCACGGCCGGTGCCGTCGTGGCGGCCCGGCTCAGCGAGGACCCGACGGCCACCGTCTGCCTCCTGGAAGCCGGCCCCTGTGACGTCGGCGACGAGAACGTGCTGCGTCTGGACCGCTGGATGGGGCTGCTGGAGTCCGGCTACGACTGGGACTATCCGGTCGAGCCCCAGGAGAACGGCAACAGCTTCATGCGGCACGCCCGCGCCAAGGTGCTCGGCGGCTGTTCCTCGCACAACTCCTGCATCGCCTTCTGGGCCCCGGCGGAGGATCTCGACGAGTGGGCCGCAATGGGCTGTACGGGCTGGAGCGCGGCCGACTGCTTCCCGCTCTACCAGCGGCTGGAGAACAACGACGCCCCCGGTGACCATCACGGCCGCAACGGCCCGGTCACCCTGCGCACCATCGCGCCCCACGACCCGGGCGGGGTGGCCCTTCTGGAGGCCTGCGCGGCGGCCGGCATCCCGACCACACCGTTCAACACCGGCAGGACCGTGGTCCGGGGCGCGAACTGGTTCCAGATCAACTGCCGTGAGGACGGCACCCGTTCCTCCGCCTCGGTGTCCTACCTCCACCCCGTCATGGGCACCCGTAAGAACCTCGATGTACGCACCGGGCTCCAGGCCAAGCGCCTGAATTTCGATTCCTCCCGGCACTGCACCGGCGTGGACTACCTCGCCCCCGATCTGATCCACACCCGCACCGTCAACGCCCGCCGGGAGACCGTCCTGTCCTGCGGCGCCATCGATTCCCCGAAACTGCTCATGCTCTCCGGCATCGGCCCGGCCACCCATCTGCGGGCCACCGGTATCGAGCCGATCGTCGACTCCCCCGGCGTCGGCTCCTACCTCCAGGACCACCCGGAGGGCGTGATCATGTGGGACGCCAAGCAGCCCATGGTCACCTCGTCCACCCAGTGGTGGGAGATCGGCATCTTCGCCGACACCGAACCCGGCCTCGACCGACCGGACTTGATGTTCCACTACGGCCAGGTGCCCTTCGACATGAATACCTACCGCCGCGGCTACCCCACCTCGGAGAACGCCTTCTGCCTCACCCCGAACGTCACCCGTGCCCGCTCGCTGGGAACGGTCCGGCTGCGTACCCGCGACTTCCGCGACAAGCCCGAGGTCGACCCGCGCTACTTCACCCACGAACACGACATCCGTGTGATGACCCACGGCCTGCGCCTCGCCCGCGAGATCATCTCCCAGACGCCGATGGCCCATTGGGCCGGTACCGAACTCGCCCCCGGTCCGTCCGCCCACTCCGACGCCGACCTGTTCGAGTACATCCGCACCACGCACAACACGGTCTACCACCCCGCCTGCACGGTCCAGATGGGCGCCCCCGATGACCAGGCGACTCCCCTCGACCCCCACCTGCGCGTCAAAGGCGTGACCGGCCTACGGGTGGCCGACGGTTCGGTGATGCCGTTCCTCCCCGCCGTGAATCCGTGCATCACCACCATGATGATCGGGGAGAAGTGTGCGGACCTGATGCGCAGCGACTGATCGCCGGGTCCACGCACACCGACGACCTACGAGGTGGGCTCCCTGCGTCGGCATTGTCCGCATCAGGTGCTAGGGGTCGCCGTCCGGTCTTACGACCTTTCAGCCTCTCAGCCCGGCCTTCCTTCATGTCCTCGGCGGCAACCAGAGCTGCCTTCCCCGAGGCCGGTCCGGCCGGACTCCCTCGCTCGCCCCGTAGGCCTTCGTTCAGCATACTCCCAAACAAAGGGGATGGAGCGGGCAATCCGGACTTTTTCCTGACGCTGCCCGGGGCAGCGAAACCCCTGCTCACCAGGGGTTTTCACGGGAACCCGAGGGGCGCGAACCCTGCGCACACGCCGGCAACCGTGCGTATACGCCAATACTGCGGGGCCGGCTGCGGCCGCCCCCGTCGCCGGACCGGCCTTGAGCCCCCACCACGGTCAGCCGAATGCGCCGACGCCGCGCACGGAGGGCGCGGCCGGCCCCGAAACCCCCATGATCCACTCCGGCACTCGATTTCCCGGCTGTGTCACGATCGTTGCGTCACGCAGGGTGGAGAGGGGACACGCATGGCCGGTCGGGCCAAAGAGCACAGCAACCATACGGAGGGCGGCACGGGCCCGGAGCCGGCGGGGCGCGACGCCGGCTTGGGGGCGACCGTGGCCGAGCGGGTGCGGCGTGTCGAGGGGGGCCTGTCTCCTGCCGAGCGGAAGATCGCTCGGGCGCTGACGGCCAACTACCCGGCGGCCGGGCTGGAGTCCGCTTCGGGGCTCGCCTCCCAGGCCGGCGTCAGTGCACCCACCGTGGTGCGTTTCGTCGCCCGGCTCGGCTTCGACGGCTACCGGCACTTCCAGCAGTCGCTGCGCGAGGAGGTGCAGGCGCGTCACGCCTCGCCGCTGACCCTGGCACCGGTGATCGGCGCGGACTCCCCCACCTCCGAACTGGTCGAGGCGGCGCAGCAGGTGAGCGGTGCGACGCTGGGCCAGACGTTCGCCGCGCTCCCCGAGCCGGAGTTCGACCGGGCGGTCGGTCTGATCTGTGACCCTGCCAAGCGGATCGCCTGCTTCGGCGGGCGCTTCTCGCAGCTCCTGGCCGAGTACCTCGACCTGCATCTACGGCTGCTGCGTCCGGGGACCTTCGTGCACACCGCGATGCCGGGGCGCGATGCGGGATTCCGCCTCGATCTGAGCCGACGGGATGTGTGCGTGGTCTTCGACTTCCGCCGCTACCAGGACGACACCGTGCAACTCGCCAGGTTCGCGCACCAACGCGGGGCCAGGATCGTCCTGTTCACCGATCCGTGGCTCTCACCGGTGGCCGAATTCGCCGAGGTGGTGCTCCCCGCACGGGTCGAGGCACCCAGTCCGTTCGACAGTGCCGTCGCGCCCCTGGCGCTCGTGGAGACCCTGGTTGCCGCCGTGCATGCGCGCCTGGGCCCGGCGGCCGAGGAGCGGATGCGGGCCGCGGAGGAGGCATGGCGCGGAGAGGCCGGCGACGGAAGACCGGCAACTTCCTGAAAAATTCATTTCAACATACCCCTTGACGCTCCACTTGTAATGAATATTTCATGAGGGTGTCTCGGGCCGCGCCCCCTGCGGCCCCCCTCCTGCTCGGGAGTCTGTTGTGCCCGATCATCCTCATCCCTCACGCAAGCTGCGGCTGTGGGAAGCCCTGGCCCTCTCCGTCGGTCTCATGGGGCCGACGCTGGCGATGGGCCTCAACGGGGCCGGCGTCGCGGCCACCGTGGGCAAGGCCGTGCCCCTGGTCTTCCTGCTCGGCCTGCTCGGCGTCGGCCTCGTGGGCTACGGCTTCTGGCGGCTGACCCAGCACTTCCACCATGCCGGCTCCGTCTACGCCCTGGCCGGAGCCACCATCGGGCCCCGCGCCGGCTTCTTCGGCGGGTTCGCCCTGCTCGGCACCTACCTCGCCTTCCTCGTGTGCACGCTCGCCGCGACCGGGGTCTTCGCCCATGCGTTTCTGCACGCTCTGGGCATGACCTCCACCGGCCCGTGGGCGGTCGTAGCGATCGTTGCCGCCTTGGGCGTCACCCTGCTCAACTCACGTGACACCCGCCTCACCGCCCGCACCCTGCTGATCACCGAAGGCATCGGCATCGCGGCCATGCTGGTCCTCGCCCTCGTCGTCATCGGGCGTACCGGCACCGGTTCGGCCCCTCGCCACCAGTCCTTGGACCTGTCGGTCTTCACCCCCGGCGGAGCCACCTTCGGCACCATCATGACGGCGACCGTCTTCGCCTTCCTGTCCTGGGCGGGATTCGAGGCGTGCGCGTCACTGGGCGAGGAGACCGACGACCCCAAGCGCAACATCCCGCGCGCCCTGGCGGGAAGTGTGCTGCTCACCGGCGCCCTGTACATCCTGATGATGTTCGTCCAGACCATAGGGTTCGGCACCGACGGCAAGGGCGTGAAGGAGTTCGCCGGGGCGGAATCGGCTCTGGTGACGCTCTCCGACAGCTACCTCGGCGCCTGGTTCTCGCTCGTCATCGCCTTCACCGCGGTCGCCTCGGCCTTCGCCGCTGCGCTGTCGTCGTCCGCCGCCGCCGCGCGCATGGTCTCCGCGCTGGCCCGTGACGGCTTCGGTCCGGCCTGGCTCGCCCGCACCGAGCCGGTCACCGGCGCCCCCACCACGGCCCTACGGCTGTGCGGGGCCCTGGCCGCCGCGCTCACGGTCGTCATGTACGGCCTGGGCACCTCCGCCTTCGACACCTACTACTGGTTCGCGACCATCGGCGTGCTGTGCGTCCTGGTCGCCTACGCGGTAGCCGGTGCCGGCGTGATCGTCTTCACCCTCTCCCGCCGCGGCACCATCCCCCGCCGCGAACTGGTCGTCCCGCTCGCCGGTCTCGGCTACCTCTGCTTCGTCTTCTACCAGCAGTCCACCGGCCAGAGCGCGCCCTACACCTACTTCCCCTGGATCGTCGCCGCCTGGTGCGCGACAGGTCTCGCCGTGATCCTCCTCGCCCCCTCCCTCGCCGAGCGCATCGGCGCCCGTCTCACCGGTGAACTGAACGGGGGTCAGGGCCTCCGCCAGGAGCAGAGCCCCGAACCTCCTGCCGCCGACAGCATGAAGGTGATCTCATGACTCCCCGCACCGACGACTACGCGACCGTCTTCGTCGCCACCTGCGATCTGGCCGGTCAGGTACGGGGACGTGCCGTGCCGCCTTCGGAACACGACTCGGTCCTGCGCAGCGGCACCGGCTGGGTTCCCGCGAACCTTGCGATCTCCTCGTTCGGGCCGATCGCGCCCGACAACGTCTTCGGCTCCCGGGGCGACCTGCGGCTGGTCCCCGACGCCGGCACCGCGGTCGGCATCCCGGCGGACGGCGCTGCTCCGGGGATGCTGCTCTACCTCGCCGACCAGACACTGCCGGACGGACAGCCCTGGGCGTGCTGCCCGCGCACCTTCCTGCGGGACACCCTCTCGGAGCTGCGTGAACGCACCGGTCTGGAGGTCGTGGCCGCCTTCGAGCACGAGTTCGTGCTCGACGGCCTGCCCGAGAGCGCCCCGTTCTCACTGCGGCGCTTCCGGGAGGCCGAACCCTTCGGATCCGATCTGGTACGGCTGCTGGAGCACGCCGGCCTCGAACCGGAGACCTGGATTCCCGAGTACGGGGACGGCCAGTTCGAGGTCACCCTGCGCCCCGCCGCTGCCGCGGTCGCGGCCGACCGGGCCGTCCTCCTCAAGGAACTCGTCCGCGACCTGGCCCGCCGCCGTGGTCTGCCCGTCACCTTCGCCCCGCTCCTGGACGCCGACGGAGTGGGCAACGGCGTCCACCTCCATCTGAGTCTGCGCGACGCCGACGGCCACCCCGTGCTGTACGACCCGCAGCGCCCCGGCCGGCTCTCCGCCCTCGGCGCCCGTTTCAGTGCCGGCGTCCTGGCCCATGCCCCGGCACTCACGGCCCTGACCGCGCCGAGCCCGGTGTCCTTCCTGCGCCTGGCCCCGAACCGGTGGAGCGCCGCCGGGGCGTTCCTGGCCGAGCGCAACCGCGAGGCGCTGCTGCGCATCTGCCCCACCACCGAGCTCGCCGGATCCGGCCCCGCCGGCCAGTTCAACCTCGAATACCGCGCCGCCGATGCCACGGCCAACCCCTGGCTCGCCCTGGCCGTCCTCGTCCGGGCCGGTCTGTCCGGTCTCACCGGGGAGTACGACGAACCCACCGTGTGGCCCGAGGACTCCGACCGGTCCGATCTCGCGCTGGTGCCGCCCCTGCCCGGCACCCTCGACGAGGCCCTGGAGGCCCTGGAGAAGGACCACATCGTCCGGTCCTGGTTCGATCCACGGCTGCTGGCCACCCACCTCTCGGTCAAACGGTCCGAACTCGCCCAGCTCAACGGCCTGGACGACGCGGCACGCATTCGGAAGGTCCGCAATGTCTACTGAACGACTCCTCGCGGAGATCGCACGGCTTCCCCTGGTGGACCACCACGTCCACGGCGCCCTCCGTCACGACGCCGACCGCTCCGCCCTGGAGCAGATGCTCACCGAGTCCGACCGCCCGATCCCGCCGTGGATGACCCAGTTCGACTCGCAGATCGGCTTCGCCGTCCGCCGCTGGTGCGCCCCGGTCCTCGGCCTCGAACCCCACACCGATCCCGAGACGTACCTGGCCAGGCGCTCCGAACTCGGCACCGACGAGGTCAACCGGAGACTGCTCGAAGCCTCGGGCATCGGCCACTACTTGCTGGAGACCGGCTACAAAGGGGAGGACATCCTCGACCCCCTGGGCATGGCGGCCGCCTCAGGACGCCGCGTCGACGAGGTGGTGCGCCTGGAAACCGTGCTGGAGGACGTGGCGCGCTCCGGTGTCACCGCCGCCGGACTCCCCGACCGGTTCCGGGAAACCCTGACCGCACGCACCGCCACCGCGGTCGGCCTCAAAAGCATCATCGCCTACCGCCAGGGCTTCGACTTCGAGCCCGAACGCCCCGACGATCACGAGGTGGCCGCCGCCGCAGGCGCCTGGCTCGCCGAGTGCGAAGCCACCGACACCTTCCGCGTCAGCCACCCGGTACTGCTGCGCTTCGCCCTGTGGTGCGGTGTCGACCGCGGTCTGCCGATCCAGCTGCACGCCGGCTACGGCGACCCGGACATCGAACTCCACCGCTGTGACCCGCTGTTGCTCACCCGGTTCATCAAGAACGTGGAACCGCACGGCACCGACCTGCTGCTGTTGCACTGCTACCCCTTCCAGCGCAACGCGGGCTACCTCGCCCAGGTGTTCCCGCACGTGTACTTCGACGTCGGCCTCGGCATCAACTACACCGGCGTGCGCTCCGACGCCATCATCGCCGAATCACTGGAGCTCGCCCCCTTCGCCAAGATCCTCTTCTCCTCCGACGCCTGGGGGCCGCCGGAACTGCATCACCTCGGCGCCCTGCTGTGGCGTCGCGGCATGGCCAGGACCATCGCCGCGTGGACCGAGAGCGGAGAGTGGGACGTCGAGGAAGCCCTCAAGGTGGTGCGCATGATCGGCCACGACAACGCCCGCCGCGTCTACCGCCTGGAGGCCCGTACATGACCGGCCACCACCTGCCTGCGCTGACCGCCGCGCTCGACGAGGAACTGCCGGCCGCCGCGGCACTGCGCCACCGCATCCACGCCCGCCCCTGCCTGTCCGGCGCCGAAGCCGCCACCCGCGACCTCCTGCTCGCCGCACTGCCCGCAGGCTCCACCACCAAGGTCGCCGACACCGGTGCCGTCATCCGGATCGGCGGACCGGGCCCCGCCGTCGCAGTCCGCGCCGAACTCGATGCCCTCCCGGTACAGGAGAAGACCGGCGTCGCATGGACGTCCGAACACCCCGGCCTCATGCACGCCTGCGGCCACGACGTACACCTGGCCGCGCTCACCGCCCTTGCCCGAGCCCTCGACCGCACCGGCGGCCCGGCCCCGCTGCTGGCCGTCCTGCAACCGAGGGAGGAGGCCTACCCTTCCGGCGCCCAGGACATCGTCGAGGACGGCATCCTCGACCGGGAGCAGTGCCGGGCGGTGATCGGGGCGCATGTGCAGCCCCTGCTGCCGCCTGGCACCGTCGCCTGCACCCCCGGCGGCGTCAACGCCTCGTCCGACGAGTTCACGATCACGGTGCGGGGCCGCAGCGGCCACGCCGCCTACCCGCACCTCACCCGCGACCCCGTCGTCACCCTGGCCCATATCGTCGTCGCCCTGCAGAGCCTGGTCAGCCGCGGTATCGACCCCATGTCCCACGTCGTACTCACGGTCAGCACCCTGGCGGCCGGTACCGCCGCCAACGTCATCCCCGGCACTGCCGAAGCCCGCGGCACACTGCGCGCGCTGGGCAACGACGACCGCGAGATGCTGCACACCCGGCTGGCCGAGGTCGCCGGACTGGTGGCACAGACCCACGGCTGCACCGCGCAGGTGGACATCACCCGCGGAGAGCCCGTGCTCGACAACGACCCGGCGCTGACCGCCGCCACAAGACCGCTGCTCGGCACGCTCGGCCTGAGCGTCAGTGACGACCTGCGGTCAGCCGGCTCGGACGACTTCTCCTTCTTCTGCGCACACCTGCCGTCGCTGATGCTGTTCGTCGGCACCCACGGCGGCACCGAACAACTCCACTCGCCCACGTTCCTGCCCCCCGACGAGCGGATCCGCGACGTCGCGCACGCCATGCTCGCCGGCTACCTGGCTGCCGCAGAATCGATCGTCTGAACTCCCCGGCGTCTTCGCACCCTTCACACACACTCACCGATCACACACACCGAACCGAACGCCTCAACTCCCCGACACCTTCGCGCCCTTCACACACCGGGCCGAACGCCTCGACTCTCCGGAGTCTTCGCACCCTTCGCACGCAAGGACCGCCTCATGACCACCACCGAAACGCACGGCACGCCCCACCCCCGCCCCGGCTCCACGACACAGCACCATGTGTCCCTGGCCGAGACGGCCACCGCCCACAACTACCACCCCCTGCCCGTGGTGCTGGCCTCCGGCCAGGGCGCCTGGGTCACCGATGTCGAGGGCCGCCGTTACCTGGACTGCCTGGCCGGATACTCGGCCCTGAACTTCGGCCACGCCCACCCCCAGCTGACGGCCGCGGCCCAGGAGCAGCTGGCCCGCCTCACCCTGACCAGCCGGGCGTTCCACAACGACCGCCTCGGTCCGTTCTGCCAAGACCTCGCCGACCTGGCCGGTATGGACCTCGTGCTGCCGATGAACACCGGTGCCGAGGCCGTCGAGACCGCGATCAAGGTCGCCCGCAAATGGGGCTATGAACGCAAGGGCGTAGCCCCGGACCGCGCCACCATCATCGTCGCCGACGGCAACTTCCACGGGCGCACCACCACGATCGTCAGCTTCTCCACCGACCCCGTCGCCCGCGACGGCTTCGGCCCCTTCACCCCCGGCTTCCGTACCGTCCCCTACGGTGACAGCGCGGCGCTGGAAGCGGCGGTCGACGAGAACACCGTGGCCGTGCTTCTCGAACCCATCCAGGGTGAGGCCGGCGTGCTCATCCCCCCGCCGGGCTACCTCCACGCTGTGCGGGAGGTGTGCAGCCGCAAGAACGCGTTGTTCATCGCGGACGAGATCCAGTCCGGACTCGGCCGTACCGGCACCACGTTCGCCTGCGACGCCGAGGGCGTCACCCCCGACATCTATATCCTCGGCAAGGCCCTTGGCGGAGGCATCGTGCCGGTGTCCGCCGTGGTCTCCAGCCATGACATCCTCGGCGTCATCCGCCCCGGCAACCACGGCTCCACCTTCGGTGGCAACCCCCTCGCCGCCGCCGTCGGCCATGCCGTGGTCGGGTTGCTGCGCAGCGGTGAGTACCAGGCCAGGGCGGCCGCACTGGGCGAGCGGCTGCGCGGCCGGCTGGAGGATCTGACCGGCCACGGCGTGGTCGCGGTCAGGTCCCGTGGTTTGTGGGCCGGCATCGATCTCGACCCCGCACTGATCACCGGACGCGATGCCTGTATGCAGCTCCTGGACCGCGGTGTGCTCGCCAAGGACACCCACGGCTCCACTCTCCGGCTCGCCCCGCCACTCGTCATCGAGTCCGGCCAACTGGACTGGATGTGCGATCAGTTGGGAGACGTCCTGGCACAGGCGGGCGCCTGAGGTCCGGCGGGCAGGGGCGGACGGTGTCACGCAAAGAGGGTCGTGACCGTGGTCACGACCCTCTTTGTACGCGCTTGCGGGACGTGTCCGAGGGGGACACGTCCCGGCCACCCGTATCAGGAGCCGGCACTGGGACTCGATCAGGTCGAAGTCGAAGTCGATGAAATTGACGGGTGACGAGTGACGGGTGACCGGCGACCGGCGACCGGCGACTGATGGCTGATGGCTGGTTGAACCGGCCGTCTCCCACTGATCAAGAGAAAAATTCCCACTCACTGGAAGACCGGACCCCTAGCCTCCGGTTTTTCGCTCTATATTCCGGCAGGTGACCACCAAGAAGACCGCGCACGGGCCGGGCCACAGGACCGGAGTCATTCTGGCGGCGTTCGCCGGGCAGACGTCCATGACCGCTCAAGGCATCGCCCGGCACACCGGCATTCCCATCAGCGCCGTGTACCGGCACCTGCAGGATTTGGTGCGCCTCGGCCTCGTCAGCCCGACCCGGACGCACGGCCGATACTGCGCGGGGTCACTCACGGTGCAGATGGCGGAGAACTACCGGCGCGGGATGCTCCACGGCGGGACGGTGCAGCGCCGACTGGCCCGGTTGGCGTCCGACACCGATGAGCTGGCGGCCTTCCTCATCCCCAGCGGCCCTCACGTGGTGTGCGTCGACGTCGCCGAGGGCTCGCGCGTGATCAAGTGCAGCTTCTCCCCCGGTCTGAGCCAGCCGCTGACCCTCGGCGCGAGCGCGCAGGCGATCCTTGCCCACCTGCCGGAAGAGCGCGTCGCCGAAGTCTGCGCCGCGCACCGGCTGGGCCCCGAAGAGGTCGAGTCGCTGCTCATCAGCCTCCACCATGTCCGCGAGCGGGGATACGCGATGAGCGCGGGCGTCGTGGACGAGGGCGTGTGGGGTGTCAGCGTTCCGGTCTTCGACCGGTTAGGGCAGGTCACCGGAGCGGTCAGCACCATGGCGCCGGAGTTCCGGGTCCATGGCAGCCAGCAGGCCCTGCTCACCTTTACCCACGCCGCAGCCCAGGACATCAGCCGCCTTGAGGAACTCCCGCCATGACGATAACGAACACCGGCCGCAGCGCTGTCCCGGCCCCGGCCGCCATCCCGGCCCGACCTGTCTGGGCCGGCCGCGTTGACGGGCCGGGGCCGGAGCACCGGCGCTGGCACTCCACGGTCGGCGCGGCCGATCCGCAGGCCCTGGGAGTGGCCCTGATCGGCTTCCGCAGTGACGAGGGCGTCCGCCGGAACGGGGGCCGGCCAGGAGCCGCGGACGGGCCGGGAGAGATACGCCGAGCGCTCGCCTCCAAGGCCCTGCACGCCGACCTCGTCGTCCACGAGGCGGGCGACATATGCGTAGACGGTCACGATCTGGAGGCCGGGCACGACAGCCTGGCTTCCGCCATCGGTTCACTCGTCCGCGCGGGCCACCTGCCCATTGTGCTGGGCGGGGGCCATGAGACGGCCTACGGGTCCTACCGGGGACTCGCCGAGGGCGGGGCCCTCGAAGGACGGCGTCTGGGGATCCTCAACCTCGATGCGCACTTCGACCTGCGCGCGGCGGAGCAGGCCACCTCCGGCACCCCCTTCCTCCAGATCGCCGGACTCGAGGCTGCGCGCGGCGCCGACTTCACCTACGCGGTGGTGGGCATCAGCGAGTCGAGCAATACCGCCGCCCTGTTCCGCACGGCGGCCGCCTGGGACGTGGCGTACCTGACGGACGAGCAGTCCCAGGAGCGCCACCTGGACGAGGTGCTCGGGTTCGTCGCCCGTTTCGTCGACTCCGTCGATGTCCTCTACCTCACCATCGACCTCGATGTCCTGCCCGCCGGTGCCGCCCCCGGCGTCAGCGCCTCGGCCGCACTCGGCGTACCCGCGACGGTTGTCGTCGAAATCTGCAAGGCGGTCGCGGCGAGCCCGAAGCTGGCGCTGCTCGACGTCGTGGAACTCAGCCCGGCTCACGACCAGGATCACCGAACGGCGAACCTTGCGGCCCGCCTCGTCCACACCGTGGCGGTCACCGCCGACGCCACCCGCCATCCGTCACGCGGGCGCGCTGCCGCAGACCGCGTCCGCGTGAGCTGAACCCGCCCACCACACCGAGCCAGAACGGAGTTCACCATGGTAAGAGCGCCCCTGAGGCGAAGGAAAGTCGCAGCCGTCCTGGCCGGGCTCGTCGCCTGCGTCACGCTGCTGATGGGTGTCTCACCGGCCGCCGCGGAGGACAAGGGCAAGGGGGCCGGCAAGCTCGAACGGCTGCGTTCGGGCCAGGCGACCCTGCGCGTGGGCACCGATGCGACCTTCCCGCCCTTCGAGTTCACCGACGCCAAGGGCCACAAGCAGGGCTTCGACATCGAGCTGGTCCGAGCGCTGGCCGAACGCGCGGGGATCAAGAAAGTCTCCTTCCTGCAGATGCCGTTCGGGAACATCGTCCCGGCCCTGCAGGCCCAGCAGGTGGACATGGGCGCCTCGGGGATCTACATCAACGACGAGCGCGCCAGGGTCGTGGACTTCACCGATGTGTACTACCCGGGCGGGCTCGTGATGTTCGTCGCGGAGAAGAACGACTCGGTCAAGTCTCTGGCCGATCTGGCCGGGAAGCGCGTCGCGGTGCAGGTCGGTACCAAGTCGGTCGAGTGGCTCAAGGAACATCAGCCCCGGGCCCAGCTGATCACGGTGCAGACGAACGAGCAGATGTTCTCATCGGTCAAGCTGGGCCAGGCCGACGCAGTCGTCACCGGCGGTCCGGCCGGGCAGTACTTCATCGCCCAGCACGGCGGCCTCAAGCAGGTCGGCAAGCGGCTGACGCACGAGAACTACGGTTACGCCCTTCCGAAGTCCGACGGCGAGGTGACCGCGGCGTTCAACTCCGCCCTTCAGAAGATGAAGGACGACGGCTCGTACACCGCGCTGACCAAGAAGTGGTTCTCGGCGCAGAGCGGTACGGGCGCAAAGAAGGCACGTCCGCTCTTCAATCCGCAGACCATCGTGGAGTCGTGGAAGCAAATCCAAAGCGGCCTCCTGGTGAGCATCGCGGTGATCCTCATGTCGCTGTGCCTGAGCCTCGTGCTCGGCATGGCCGGCGGGTTGGCAAAGCTGAGCAGGGTCCTGCCTCTGCGCTGGCTCGGCAGCGCCTATGTCTCTGTGATCCGCGGAACACCGTTCGTGGTCCAGCTGTTCTTCCTCTATTTCGGTCTGCCCCAGCTCGGGCTGCAATTGCCGCCCATGGTCGCGGGCGTCCTGGCGCTCGGTCTCTACAGCGGCTCGTACGTCACCGAGATCTTCCGCGGAGCCGTACAGGCGGTGGACCGCGGCCAGATCGAGGCCGCCAGGTCCTGCGGGATGTCCCATGCCGCGGCCATGCGCCATGTCGTCGTCCCGCAGGCGTTCCTTCGGATGCTGCCTCCGCTGGGCAACGAGTTCGTGTCACTGACCAAGAACTCCGCGCTGGTCTCGTTCATCACGATCGGCGAGCTTTTCCTGGTGGGGCAGACGATCATTTCCAGGACCTTCGACGCCCTGACCGTCTATCTCTTCATAGGCCTTCTCTACTACGCCCTTACCAGCATCATCGGGGCCACTACCCACGCAATCGAGAAGAAGATGGCGGTGTACGTCTGATGGCAATCCTGGAAACCTCCGGAATGACCAAGGCGTACGGCGAGCACCAGGTGCTTCGGGGCGTCGATTTCGCCATCGAGCCCGGACAGGTAGTGGCCGTGATCGGGCCGAGCGGCGGCGGCAAGTCAACCTTCCTGCGCTGCCTCAACCTGCTGGAAATACCGACCGCGGGGCGTGTCGTGTTCGCCGGCGAGGAGCTCAGCGCGACCGAGTCGAACCTCGACCGGCTGCGGGCCCGGATGGGCATGGTCTTCCAGCAGTTCAACCTCTTCCCGCACATGACAGTGCTGCGCAACGTGGTACTGCCCCAGATGAACGTGCTCGGAAGGACCCGCGAGGAGGCGGAGCGCAGGGGCCGCGCCCTGCTGGACCGGGTCGGCATGCTCAGGTTCGAGGACTCCTATCCCAACCGGCTGTCGGGTGGGCAGAAGCAGCGCGTCGCCATCGCGCGGGCCGTGGCGATGGACCCCGAACTCATGCTGTTCGACGAGCCGACGTCCGCGCTGGACCCGGAAGTCGTCCATGACGTCCTCGAAGCCATGACCGACCTTGCCCAGGACGGCATGACCATGGTCGTGGTGACCCACGAAATGGGGTTCGCGCGCAAGGTGGCCGACCGCGTCGTCTTCATCGACGGCGGCCGGATCGCCGCGGATCTGCCGCCAGAGGAGTTCTTCTCCGAGCAGAACGACAACGAACGGATCCGGACCTTCCTGGCCAAGGTGCTGTAGGGGAGCCGTGACCGGGGCCGGCCTCGGGAGAACGTACCGGGCCTGATCGCCAGACCTCAGCTCAGACCGCTTCGGCCCCGGCCTCCACTCTCGGAGGCCGGGGCTCGGTGCTGTTCGGGCACGGACAGCACAGCACGCCGCACCGCAGGATCACGTTCGCGTACGGCGTCGCCTCCTCGGGTCCGGCCTCGAGTCAGCCTGTCGGCCACGGTCGGCGGCTCGCTCGCGGACGAGCCGTCGGGGCTTCGGTCAGCCGGAGCAGGAAGAGCAGGGGCAGCAGGACCCGACCCTCACGTTGTCGATCACCGGACCGTAGGCACCGCCGGCAGTGGTGCTGGTGAACGACAAGGTCGTGGAGGCACCGGTGGCCACGAACGTCACCTGACGCCCCACGTAACCCATCCGGGCAAATGTCTTGCCCGTGGTGTCGAACGAGAAGTCCTGGAAGTTCTGCCCGTCAATGAGCACCTGACCTGTCTTCACGCCCTGATTGCCCGCCGGGTTGCCGGCCAGCGCGTAGGAGACCGTGTACGTCTTGCCCGCTGTCGTCGCGAAGGTCTGCGACACCTTGCCTGGGCCCGCGCCGTTGAGATCGACGGACTGCCCCCCGTCAGCCGCCTGCCAAAAGCCGCTGCCGATCAGGTCCACCGAACCACTGTCGACCGTCCAGGGACCGATGGACTGCCCCGCCGTCAGCTCACTGAAGGAGTTCGCAGGCGCGGTCGGGTATTCGAAGCTGCCGTCATCGAGCGCGACCGGGGCCGCCAGCGCGGTACCGGGCAGGAGAGCCAGCAGGCCGGCAGCGGCAACGGTTGCGACGGATGCGCGTAAGGCCACCATGAGTTCCTCCAGGTGAGAAGGGCGTTCGGGTGTACTGGCGGAGCACACGAAGTCTGTAGCACGGGCCTCGCCAGGAACAGATCACGAAGACGGCGCCCGGGGGTAACGGCCCTGGTGAGTTCGCCATCGCGCGCCGCGCTCACACATCAGCACGCCGATAAAAATCAGCCAGGGCCGACCGCGGACACATCACCAACTGCGAGTGGCGGCCGACTGATCAGAGGCCGTTCCGCTCGTTCCCCGTCTTCCTCCACCAGGCTGACGGACGATCAACCGCGACGATCACAGCCTCCGACCGGCCCGCTCACACCCCCGGCGACCTCACACCAGAACCTCCCTCCTGCATCAGGAGGGAGGGCGCTCAAAAGCCCGCTACCGGACCTCAACTGACCTCGTCCGTTGGCGAGATGAGCGCTTCAGTGATCACACGACTGCGCACGCTCGTCGAGTACACGACCATGGTCGTCGTCGAGCCGATCCGGGCGATTCGCGAGGTGACCTCTTCCAGATGCGCCATGGACTGCGCCGCGACCTTGGCGACGAAGCAGTCGCTGCCCGTTACGTGGTGGCACTCCAGGACCTCCGGGCAGTCGTGGAGGATGCCCGCATAGTCACGGAAGTCGCTCGTGGGATAGCGGATGTTGACGAAGGCGAGGATCGGCAGGCCCAGCCGGTCCAAATTGAGCCGCGCCTGGTAGCCCTCGATGATGCCCCGCTGTTCCAGGCGCCTGACCCGCTCGGCGACCGCGGGTGGGGTCAGAGCGATCCGGCGGCCCAGTTCACTGAAGCTGATGCGGGCGTTCTCCTGGAGCTCGGCCAGGATCCGCCAGTCGGTGACATCAAGGTCGTCTTTCAAATCAATAGCCATCAGTCAATTATGCGAATAATTCAACAGCGAAACAAGGAATACCCTTAATGATCTCCCTGTCCAATCGGCAGTGGACGCCCATAGTCTGCGGGTAGCCATAGCCAGGGAGGCCAGATGTCGCGGACTGAGCAGGACGTGCGGGTCGTCGAAGACCGACGGGAACGACACCGTCGCCATGGGCTGAACCTCGCACAGGGGATCGCCCTCTACGTAGGGGCGGTGCTCGGGACCGGAGTCCTGGCGTTGCCCGGCCTTGCGGCCAAACAGGCCGGACCGGCGTCGTTGCTGTCATGGCTGGGGCTCGTCGTGATGTCGGTACCGCTCGCTGCGACTTTCGCCGCACTCGCGGCGCGCTTCCCCGACTCCGGTGGGGTGTCGACCTACGTGCGGCGGGCCTTCGGAGATCGGGCTGCGGACGTTGTCGGCTGGTGGTTCTACCTGGGCGCACCGGTCGGCATTCCGGCGCTGGCCTTCTTCGGCGCCTCCTACCTGACTCGAACGACAGGCGGCGGCTGGTGGGCAACGGTCAGCTATGCGGCGGCACTCCTCGTGTTCGGCTTCGTGGCCAACGTCTTCGGGGTACGCGTTTCCGGGAGAGTCCAGCTCGTCCTGTCGGGGGCGCTGGCGCTCCTGCTCGTCCTGACGGTCGCGGTGGCACTGCCGTACGTCCGGCTGTCCAACCTGCATCCGTTCGCCCCGCATGGATGGGGGGCGGTCGGCTCTGCGGGTGCACTGCTGGTCTGGTCGTTCACCGGGTGGGAGACCGTCACCCACCTTTCCGCTGAATTCGCGCGCCCGGAACGCGATGTGAAGCGCGCTACCGCCGGGGCGCTGATCGTTGTCGGCGTGTTGTATCTGAGCCTGGCGGCGGTGACCGTCCTGGTTCTGGGGAGTGCGGCCGGGACGAGTTCGACCCCGCTGGCCTCGCTGCTGCAGAGCGGCCTGGGCGGCTCGGGGCCGCTGATCGCGAGCGTGGTCGCGCTGCTGATCACCCTCGGCACGATCAATGCCTATGTGACCGCCACCGCGAAGCTCGGCGCCGGCCTGGCCCGGGACGGTTCCCTGCCGTCCCGTCTCTCGGCGGGCGCGGAGCCAGGCGCGGTGCCGCGGCGAAGCCTTCTGGTGGTGGCGGGGATCTCGGGCAGCGTGTTCGCCGTCGCCGCAGCCACGAGGATGGACGTGCAACCGCTGGTGCTGAGTACGACGGCATGCCTCGGCGCCGTCTACGCCATCGGCTCAGCCGCCGGGGTCCGACTCCTGCAAGGCACGAGCCGGGCGGGCGTGGTCAGCGCTGTCGCGGCGTTCGGGATCATCCTCGTCTTGCTTGCCCTCACCGGCTGGTTTCTGATCTGGCCGCTGTTCCTGGCGGCCGCAGCGCTCGTCCGCGCAGCCAAAACCTCCGGGAGACAGTCGGCAAAGGACTGACCGGTCCACCTCCACCACGCCCTGAAGAAAGGCTGTTGGGGACGTCGAGGTAGGTGCCGTCGATCGCGACGGCCAGCAGACCCTTGAAGCGGGCTCCAGGGGTGCGGATCGCCGAGGCCGGCCCGCGCAGCAGGTCGAACAGGGCCCGCATCGGGCGTACTCCGAGCCGGGTCCGAGCGTTCCGCAGTCCCGCCCCGGTGATCTTCGGGACCGGCAACGTCTCCAGCGCGGCGGTGAGCTTGTGCCAGACGGCCAGGTAGCCGCACTCCTCAAACAGGGCGGCCGCCGGCAACAGGTAGACCACCACCCGGGCGGGAAGATTCCGCAGCCGCCGCTGCCTCGCACCGGCCTCGGCGAGAGCTGCATCGACCATGTCGAACCGCACGATCTGGGTGAGTTCCCCCAGATGGCCCGGGGCGAACAGGCCCCTGGCTATCGTGATTTCACGCGTGATGACGCTTGCCGAAGTCGCGGAACCGGTCGGCGTACAGGGCGTGTTCGAAGTCCAGGACGCAACTGATCCGTCCGTCGCGGACGAGGAAGTTCGGCAGCCACAGGTCGCCATGGGTGAGGGCCGGGACGTTCGCCGCGTCGTCCAGCCGCGCCAGGGCGGCGCCGACGGCGGTCCGCAGGGCGTCGGCGTCGCCGATCAGCGTCAGGTCGGCCTGCGGCAGCAGCGCCTCCACCTCTGCCTCGACGGCCTGCCGCAGCGTCGGCGCGGTGGTACCGCCGAGCACGTCGCCGTAGTGCGGGCCCTTGATGGCGTGCAGCCGTCCGACGACGTCGCCGAGGTCGCGGACCAGCGTCAGCCGCTGCTCCGGGCCGAGGGCTTCCCATACGTCCCCCGCGGCGTCGCCTTCCTGGAACTCCTGGATGACCAGCGGGCCGTCCACGGCCGGCTCGTGGGGGACGAGCTGCCGGTAGCGGACCACCGGGATGCCGTGCTCGGCCGCCACCTGCGCTGCGGCCATCAGGCGCCGCAGGTGCTCGGGGTCCCGTTCGCGCTGCGGCACCTTGACCAGCAGTCGGCTCTGGTCGGTGTCGGCCACCCACTGCTTGCTCGTGTAGCCCTTGTCGAGGGGGTGGACCGACGTGACGCGGATCTGTGGGAACTCCCTTTCCAGGATGGCGCTGATGGCGCTGGAGGGGTTGGTGGGCATGCGGAAATCACCTGCTGTGGGCATGGGGGGTACGGTTCGGCGCCCGGTTCGGCACCTGAGTGAGGGCAATCTTGAGGCGCCCCTGCATCAGCACAACGTAGGCCATGCGCAGGGCCGTTGCACCACGCCTGATCCGCTCCCAGACGAGGTCGGCGACGCCGAGCCGGGCCGCCTGCGCCATGAGGAACACCACGGCGTCCCGGGACTTGGCCGAGTGCCCCGTCTCCACGTTGTCGTCGGCGATATCCAGGCCGTGTTTAAGACCGCGTCCTACATGGTCTTACACACAGCCTGGTTGTGCACGCTCTGCTTCCGGACGTACACCGGCTCTGCCGCCTCTCGAGCGCTCTCATGACGACCTCGATCGCCCGCTCCACCCCCGCGCAGAATGGGCGCGGGCTCGCCTGCAGGACAGTCGGTCTTACGGCCGTCGACGGACAGCTCGGAGGCAACGAGCAGCCTGCCCCGGCCCGGCGGCGGTCGCGTTCATCGGGGAACCGGAACTGTTGGTGGCAGCGGCAGCCATATCGTGTGCCTCCTTTCTTCAGCCGGATCTGGCCAGTCGTAGGGCGCGCGCCCGCCTGGGTACCGGGTACGGCTTTCGTGGTGGGTATGGCTGCTGACAGGCAGCAGCATCGGTCGCCCGGCCCTACGACGACTCAACAGCTGAGGGGGATATACGAATGACGGCTCTGCGCGGACACAGTGGTTCCGCGCCGTGAGCGCCCTGTCCTGAGCTCATCAGGAGATCCGCGCTGAGACCGTGGACGCTCAGACCGGTGGAGACGGGAGTCCAAGCTCACGCGCTGTGTCCGCCGTATCGCGGGGACCTCGCGTTCCAGGAAATGAGTCCGGCGACGAATCGGTTCATCCCGTTCACGTATCGGGAGATGCTGCTGCTGCCGGTTTCCTTGATCAGCTGGGCGGACAACTCGGCGTGTCGGTCCATAGTGGTCTCGAAGCGTTCGATCGTCAGCTGCGCGGCCTCCATCGTGGTGATGTTCCGGCTGCGAGCGATGACGCTCACAGCGTTTTCCTCTCCCTCACCGGCCAGGATCTCCTTGTGTAAGGACTGGAGATCCTGCAGGAGGATCACCCGGTCGATGTCACACGTGTGGAGGGACTGAAGGAGCGGGTTCTCGCACTCGGCGGAAAGGTCGATACCGAGGCTGATCTCGATGAGGATGTGGTCGATGGCCTGCCCGATGGTGCGGCGTCGGGCCTCCAGGTATGCGTCAAGGTCTTCGTAGGTTTCCGCGGCCGTGCGTCGTTCGGCGGTTTCGACGCAGCCGTGGAAGTAGTCAAGTACCGTCCTGGTGAGGCGGTCCAGTTGCCCGGGGGGGACGTAGCCCCGCAGCCGATCCCAGATGACCTTCATCAGCGGACCGAATCGTTCTTCGTTCGTGGTGGTGAAGGCCGACTCCGCGTCCGCGATGCAAGCCTTGAGCATCCCGCGCACATCGCTGTCACCATCCGCGTCGATGACATCGTCGCGCTCGACGAAGACCAGACTGATCGCCGAGAAATCCCACAACGCCTCACGGCCGCACGCCGGCCAGCACAACGCCGCACACAGCACATAGTCCGCAGCGATGATCCTCGGCTCTTCACTCTGCGGGAAACGGCCGCGGGCGAAGATGCCGGGGTAGAAGTCGCTGTTTCTCACTTCCTCGTAATGAGGACTTTCCGTGGCGCCTTCCCCTTGCGTCAGGCTGTGCCGCAGTTGTGCCAGCGACTCAAGACGCGGCTGAACCGTGGATTTTCCCATGGTGATGACGAGCTCCTTACGATGTCCTGCGTGGTCGTCGCTCTCCGCGGATGTCACGAGGCCGCGAGGTGCTCGGCGACATCCCGGGCGGCAAGGCGCATGGGGAGCCGACGCGGCGTCATCACGCTTCCGAGGGCGGGCCTGACCTCGACATCCGGCACAGGTTCCAGCTTCCACCGGGCGACAATGGTTGCCAGGGTGATAACCGCCTCGACGATGGCGAACTTGTCACCGATGCATTTGCGTGCCCCACTGCCGAACGCGACCATGGCATGACGGGGCGGCAGCTCGTTGCCGTTGGACGCATCCCACCTATCGGGGTCGAAGGCAGCGGGCTGAGTGAAGTGCTCAGCGCTGCGGTGAACGATGTAGGGGCTGTAGGCAATGGTGGTGCCGGCGGGAATCCGGTGCTCCCCCAAGGTGGCGTCGGCGGTCGATTTCCTCGTCAGGAACCAGCCGGGTGAGTACAGCCGCAACGTCTCCTTGATGACGCGGTCGGTGTATTCCAGCTGGGACACGTCGTCGTAGGTGGCCGTCCGACCGGCGAGGACCTGGTCGACCTCCTCATGCAACCGCCGTTGCACCTCCGGGTTCTGGCCAAGAGCGTGAAGTGCCCATGCGACAACCGTCGCTGACGATTCACCTCCGGCGAACAGGAACGAGATGACAGCGTCCGATATCTCGTCGTTGCTGAGGCGTTGGTTGCTGCTTTCCGCATCACGAGCGGATACCAGGGCGGACAGCAGATCACCGTGGTCGACGCCACTTTCGCGGCGGCGCGTGATGATCTCATGGGTGGTCGCGGTGAGGCGTTCCTTCGCCTTGAGGAACGAGCGGTTCCCCGGCACCGGGAGCCGGGTCAACCATGCCGGCATGAACATCTGCCGGTAGAAGCCTTCGAAAACGACCGCGACATCGCTGATCATCTGCTCAAGCGTCTCGTCAGCCAAGGTGTCCGAGAAGGCGGCGGTCATGAGAATCCTGTTGGTGGCCTTCATGATCTCGCCGGGCACGTCCACGACCTGCCCGTCGCGCCAGGAGCTCACCACTTCCTCGACGTGACTGCTCATCACCTCGGCATAAGCAGGCAGCCGGGCGCCATGGAACGCAGGCTGAAGCAGCCGCCGCAGCCGCCGGTGCCCCTGGTACGGACAGGATCCCGGACCGTTGCCCAGGACTTCGCGGACGCGGTCGAAGAGCACCCCGCCCTTGTCGAATGTGCGGTCGTCGCGGAGAACCTGCTGAGTGAGATCCGCGTCGCACACCACGACCATTCCTATGGGGCCCACACGAATGCGTACGAGATCGCCGAGAGGGGATAGAGAACCCAGGAACTTCTGCGGATCCCGGAGCAAAGGCAGGCTGTGGCCGAGCAGAGGAAGCGCTTTCGGCGCGGTCGGTACGGTGTCGATGACTGTCATACGCTCCTGCTTTCGTCGATGAAGGTGGTAACGAATCCCGGCCTGCGTCACACGCTTCGTCGGGTGGCCGAGTCCGCCAAGTGGTGCAGGACCGGCAGGGCGCCCGGGTGGATCGGACCAGGGTCGGCCAGCAGCTTTTTGACGCTGTCCCGGTGCCGGGCGATCATGTCCTCGATACCGGCCCGCGCACCGGTCTCGATCAGGACGGCCCGGACCTGCTCGGCCTGAGCATCGGTGAGGTCCGCCCGGCCGAGCAGATCGCGCAGCAGGTCAGCGGAACGCCCCGAAGCAGCACGCAAAGCGAGCGCGACGAGCGCGGTGTGTTTGCCGTCGCGCAGGTCGTCCATGCGCGATTTCCCGGTCTCGGCGGAGTCTCCGAAAGCGCCGAGCAGATCGTCACGGAGCTGGAATGCCTCGCCGAGCGGCAGCGCGTAGGCGGTGAGCTCATCGAGGAGGTCGTGGTCGGCCCCGGCGAGGACGGCGCCGATGTGCAGGGGGCGCTCGATGCTGTACTTGGAGGTCTTGTAACGCGCGATGGTCAGGGCCCGCTCGACATCATCGGTGGGAAATCCGGTGGCGGCGAGGTCAAGGTACTGCCCGTACATGATCTCCGCGCGCATCACGTCGAGCAGGGGCAGGAGACCGGTGAGCTCGGTGGGTGCGAGACCCGCGGTGTGGATGAGTTCGTCGGACCAGGTCAGCGCGAGGTCGCCGACCAGGATGGCGCCACCGACCCCGAACCGCTCGGCTGCCTTGGGACTGTCACCCGATGCCATGCGCCGGCCGGCCAGAGCTCGGTGCACGGTCGGCTCTCCACGACGGATCGAGCTCTGATCCATCACGTCGTCGTGGATGAGAGCGAAGGCGTGGAACATCTCCAGCGCGGCCGCCACACGGATGACGGCCGGTGGCGGAGTCTGCTCGCCGACAGCGGCGTGCCAACCGGTGATGCACAGCAGCGGCCGCAGTCGCTTTCCGCCTGCGGCCAGGAAGTCGGCCACGACCTCAACGAAGGGGGCAGGCAAGTTCTCCCGCTCCGCAGCGGCCTCCTTCTCACGCATGAATTCCTTCAACACGGCGTCGACGCCGGCCCGTACGCCCGCGAGGGCCGGTATCGCCTGAGGAGCGCGCCACGAGGTGTCGTCCGGCACGGGAGTTTCCCCATCGCCTTCCGCATTCCATAACCGCGTCTCCGCAGCGAGGGGATCCAGGTTCGTATAGGGCTCATCCGGGGCGAGTACCCCGGAAGCGTCCTTGCTCGGCCAGTTTTCCGCGACCTCTCCCATTAACGCCAACCTTTCTTGTGGTCACCGTGTCGAACGTAAGGATGGCAATAGCGTGGCTGGATTTTGAATGTCCCGTCACGGCTCCTCTGCCCGCGTTTCCAGCGGCAGGGACTTCCGTCTGGAGAACGCAACCGGCGGCCGAAAGATTCACCACAGCATGCGCACCCGTTCGCCACTTCGAGGTGTCTCAGAGATACGTGGCTCGGCGGGGCCGCGCTGCCACAGCAAGGGTCTTGACTTACCCTTTGGGCCTGGTCAAATCGACCGCTGGGCCTTCCTTCCAAGTGTCTGAGCGAGGTTTTATGGTGGCACTCAAGCTGACATCAAGGATGGCTGTCCCGAGCTCTTCCTGCTGCTCGCCGCGGAGGGTGAATTTTCGCCGGCTTTCCACGAAGACAGAAGCCCAATTGGCCGGGGTTTACCCTGGACTACTTGCGACAGTAAAGACACCTGGCGATACTAAAGACACCTGGACTGCCTGCGCGGCGCCGGCGCGGGACGTCTTGGCTGCGGTGGATGCACGCAGCGCGGTAGGCATGACAGCTGTGCATGTCTTTTCGCCCCCGGCGCGCCGATCAGGTGACCCCGGAGCGGTCGGAGGGCAAGTCTCCTTGCCTGACACGACCTTGAGGGTTTCCGGCGCCGCGTACTCCCGTTGCAACCTGAATCGTCAAGGCTTCCCAAATAACGGGGCCCTAGAATTTCGTCGTACGCTTACGTGCCGGCAACTGCTTGGGTGGGGAGGAGCAGGAGCATCGTTGACGCTACGGTCAACGGCAGAGGCTATGTGCGTAAATCGATCCACGGTATTCCCGTTTTCTTTGCCTGATCGGTCGTGCTCATTTCGTTCGATAGGCAACCATGGCGTGATCGCAACGTCAACGATTAATTCCGGACAGTGCATTCCTCAGGCAACCAGGTTTAGTTTTACTCATTTATCATCGCAGAACGCAATCTACCGCCTGATCAAGCACAAGCCAGGACATCTCCTACAGTTGCTACGCCCCGACACAGTGTCGCGCCGGCACCGTGAACCGCTCAGGCGACGCGACGGCGCGACCTGCGTCCCAAGCGAGGTGGACGGCCACACACCGCGGTTTTCCGCGCTCGCATCCGCGGAGTGCAACGGGCCTTCTCCGTCGTATGGCTGCCTCGCGCACGGGTTCGGCAACACGGTGGACGGACCCGGCCGCGCCCCGTGCTGCGGCCCCGACATGACGGAGGCGGAAGGGCAGGATCCGGGCGGCACTGCCGGTGCCGACCTGGCTTCCGGGTCGCGGCGGCCTGCCCGAGGGGTACTGCCACCAGCAGATGATCGATGCCGTCCGTTGTGTCGCCGACAACGGCGTGAAGTGAGCGAACCGATTTTGCGGACCGCGATGGCCAGGTACGCCCGAGGACGGGGCGGCGGCCGGGGCAGGTGCGTCGCGCCGTCTCCACGTCACGGTGGTCGAAGGCGCCGGTGAAGACCCTGACGTCGTGCACGATGGCATCGCACCGGCGGCAGCAATCGGGCGATCGTCACAGTGACGTACTCCGTGGCCGTGCTCCCCTTGCCTCGCGCCCTTCCGGCTACCGCCTTCACAAGCAACCGACTCACGCCGACCGGGCGGCAAAAGCGTCCCGCACTCCCGCGCACACCAGGCTGGCACAGTGATCTGAAAGAGATCGGCACCCACCTCGTCCAGTGCTGCTCAGAGGATTTCGACTTCGCAGCTCTCATCAACACAGACGACCTGGAGCGGCTCATGCACGACGCCCGGCTCGGTTGGCGCATCGAGGGGAACCGCATGATCGGGTGGACGTACGGACGCAAAACCTACGAGGATCTCCTTTCCCTCGCGGAAACCGTCGCGGCCATCATCGACGACTTCCCCGAACAGGCGTGGCACTGGCCACAGTGACAGGGCCACGGGTGCGATCACCCGCACGGCCAGGTTCAGTGAGACGGAAGGCCAAACGACTCGGTTCGCTGAGTAAACGCCTCGATTGGATGAGAGCGGTCACGAGTTTCCACAGCGATTGGCGGTCGGCGGGCTCCCGGATGTTCACGAGAAACGACGTCACCGGGACCAGCGCGGTTCGTCGCTCTGTCGGGGATAGCAGAGCGCGGAACGGGCGTGAATATCTGCGTGCGGCCGGTCTCGTGTCACGGCAGCATGAGCGGATGGAGCAACCACTTGACGTGCCCGAACTCGCTGCTGGTGCGGGGTTCAGTCTTCGGCCGTGGCGCCTTTCGGACCTTCAGCTTGTCCGCGAGGCGTCCGAGGACGATTACATCCCGTTGATCACCACCGTGCCCTCGCCCTATTCAGAGTCGGCAGCTGTCGCGTTCATCGAACGGCAGTGGGGTCGGGCGTCCGCGAGGACTGGGTATCCGTTCGTCATTGTGAGCGCTGATGGTCGGCCGGTCGGCAACGTGGGGCTTTGGCTGAAGGACCTGGGGCAGGGTCGGGCATCGTTGGGTTACTGGGTCGTTGAGTCGGCGCGTGGGCAGGGGGCGGCCGTGGCCTCGGTCGGCGCCGTCGGCGACTGGGCCTTGAGCGAATTGCGAATTCCTCGGCTTGAGCTGTATGTCGAGCCGTGGAACACGGGTTCCGTGCGCACTGCCGAGCGCGCGGGGTTCCAGCGTGAAGGGCTGCTGCGTGGCTGGCAGCAGGTGGGGACCGACCGGCGGGACATGTTCATGTATTCGATGCTGAACGGCGAGCAGTGATGGTGCCGGAATCGCCGATCAGGCAGAGCGGCTGACTCTTCTTGATCCACTCGCAGCTGGCGAGGGTGACTCCGGCCATGGGTAGCCCCCAACCGGAGCGGCTGGACGTTCTGGGTCATCGACACCACCGGGGAACGACTCAAAACCCTGCGCGGTAAACGCTGCCCCATCGCCACCCCCAGCACAGCGCAATGGGGCAGAGGCACACGCACAAACTTGGTGGCGGTGAATGCTTCGGCGGGTTGTGCTTGCAGGTGGTCGATGACCATCTGTCGCAGCGCTCCGGGGGGCGAGCCGCTTCTTGTGATCTGACAGAGTGATCGGTTGCGTCAGCACCGGCTGCGGTTCGGGGTGTTCCTCCGAGGTGGAGGCGTCGTTGTCGTCCTCGTTCGCAAGCCGTTGTCGCTGCTGTCGTTGCCCCCGCTGTGCGCGGTGTCCTGTGGGGGCACTGCCGCCTGGGGTGCGTTGTCGTCCTCTCCGGTGGTGGTGTCCGTGCTGTCGGAATCCGGCGCGGTTGGGGGCTCCGGTGCGGGCTCGTCGTGCGGGGTTTCCCCGTGGACTGCGTTGTCGCTGTCCGGCTCCGGGGTGTCGGCGATGGAGGGTTCAGGCTGGGGATCCACAGGTGCCTGACGGGTCACTTCGCCGTTGATGTCTACGGGGGCAGGTGCAAGGGGTGTGGGATACCAGACGTCGGGCACGCGGCACGGACCGTTGTGCCCGCCGGGGGTATGTACGGCCAGGCCGCGCTGCTCCAGCAGGGGCAGTGCCCTTCCAGCGGTGGACTTGCCGACGCCTGCGGCGAGGGCGATTTCGATGACCGTAGCCGGCTCGGTGAGGCCGATCAGTTCGGTGTAGATGGCGGCTTGTGCGTCGGTCAGCCCGGTCAGCCTGGCCAGTGGTTCGGGGGTGGGGTCCTGCGTCGGTGTGCTGTCGGGGGTGGTGTCGGTCATGAGGGCAAACACCTCACGCGACCTGTGCATCAGCGGTCTCCCAGCAGGCCTCCAAGTCACCAGGGGGTGCCCGCGGTGTGAGCTTCCGCTACGACGACTCGGCCGTCCGGGCCCCCTCACGGACGCAGGCGTCCACCGCCGACTGGGCGGAGGCCTCATCACAGCGCCCTGAGCTCCATGTGCATGCCGCGATACGTCAGTCCGGCAGCCGTCGTGCCGGATAGCATTTCGCGGCGGCCAAAGCCCTCTGCCGGCCACGACTCACGAGGTCACCACTACCGAGCTGTGGTCACCGTCACCTGCCCCGACTCCGGCTCACCGCGGACGTTTCGGACCCGCCGTGGGGTGTCTTGGTAAAACCGGTGGACAGATGGTCGTGGCTCCATCAAAGATGACTCGAGCCGAGAAGATGATCTGCCTGAGGGGCGACTTTGCGGTCCGCTGACTGCGTCGTTGACGCTTGTGAACATGCGAATTACTTCGCTGGCGAATCTGTGATCAGCGCCTTGGTCGCCCGCCGCGTGATGGAACAGCCCGAGGAATGCGCGCTGCGCGACACCACCGGCAGATCACTGACCTATGCCGAGCTGTGGGAACGTGCCGGCTGGATGGCCGCGGCGCTCGCGGAGGCCGGGGTGGCACCGGGAGACCTGGTCGCCCTGGCGGTGGAACGGTCCGTCGAACTGCCCGTCGCCGCGCTGGGAGTTCTGCGAGCGGGCGCCGCGTACGTACCGCTGGATCCAGCAGTACCCGAGGCGCGGCTGCGGACCATGGTGGAGGACTGCGCGCCACGCGCCGTCGTCCGAGGGCCGGGCACCCGCTGGATGCCGCCGGCAGGCCCGGCAGTGGTGGCTCTGCCCGATGCGGCCCCAGCCTCTCGGCCGCCGGCTCCGGCCCGAACCGACGCCGGGAAACCGATGTTCGTCGGGTACACCTCCGGTTCCACCGGCCGCCCCAAGGGCGTGGTGATCAGCCATCGCGCGGTCGCCTCCTACGTCCGCTCGTCGCACTACTGCCCGCTCGGTCCCGGAGACCGGGTGGCGGGCCTGTCCAGCCCGGCGTTCGACGTCACGACCTTCGAGATCTGGAACACCCTGGTGGCCGGGGCGACGCTGGTCGTCCTGCCCAGCCCCGCGAGCATCCCGGTACAGGCGTGGGACGGGCTGCTGCGCGAGCACCGCATCACCGCCATGATGCTGACCACCACGCTGTTCGACATGATCGCCCGCGAGGACCCGACCGCCTTCCGCTCTCTGGACACCTTGCTGTTCGGCGGCGAGCAGGCCGACGCCGTGACGATCCGCCGGGTGTGCGCGGCCGAACCGCCGCGCCGGCTGGTGAACACCTATGGTCCCACCGAAGCCACCACCATGGTCTCCGCCTTCGTGTGCACGGCACAGTCGACGGCGGAGGTCACGCGTGTCCCGATCGGCTTCCCCATCCAGCCGGGCACCCTGCACGTCCTGGACGCCGACGCGCGGCCCGTCCCGACGGGCGAGGTCGGTGAACTCTGTGCCAGCGGACCACAGCTGGCCACCGAATACCTCGGCGACCCGGCCCTGACGGCCCGCAAGTTCATCACCCTGCCCGGCGGTGAACGCGTCTACCGCACCGGGGACCTGGTCCGGTGCCGCCCCGACGGCGCGCTGGAGTTCTTGGGGCGGATCGACCGGCAGATCAAGCTGCGGGGCTTCCGCATCGAGCTCGAAGAGGTCGAACTCGCCCTCATGGCCACGGGTATGGCATCCGCCGTGGCGGTGGAGAAGACCGGGGAGGGCGCCAGGGCCGGCCTCGTGGCCTACGTGCGACCCGCCGCTGGTACCGCAGCACAGGCCGACGACCTGACCGACCGCCTCGCGGTCGCGGTCCGCGAGGCGCTGCCCGCGTACATGGTGCCCGGCCGCTGGATCGTCATGGCCGAGATGCCGATGCACGTCACCGGGAAGATCGACCGCGGCCGGCTGCCGGAGCCCGGATCCGCCGACGGGACCCCGGCACCCGGCGTCGCCGTCCCCGCGGACGGCGACGAGAACGACCCGCTCACGGCCGTACGCGCTGTCGTGGCGGACCTCCTCCAGCTCCCGGGCGTCGGCCCGGACGAAAACTTTCTGGATCTCGGCGGCAACTCCATCCTGGCGTTGCAGACCACTGCACGGCTGCGCGACCGGTTCGGCGTCGAGCTCAATCCGGCGGACCTGCTCTTCGCCGACAGCATGGCGGAATTCGCCTCCCTGCTCGCCGCACAGCTCGCCGAACTCCCCGCATGATCCCCGCCACCGACCGCCGCCCTGACCTGCGTCGGCGCGGCGCCATCGAGGCACCTCTGTCATCGTCGCAACGGGGCCTGTGGTTCTTGCACGCCGCCGACCCCCACCTCTCCGCCTCCGCCGTACCGCTCCTCCTGCGCTTCCCGCGACGGGTCGCTGTGCGGGCCCTCCGCACCGCCCTGGCGGCTCTGCCTGCCCGGCACGAACCACTGCGCACCCACTACCCGCTGCGTGACGACGAACCGGTGCAGCGGATCCTGCCACCGGGCCCGGCACCGCTTCGGGTGGTCGACCTCACCGGCGTTCCGCAGGCCGCGGAACGGGCCGTCCGGGAAGCAACCACAGCCGCCGCGGAACCCTTCCGACTGACCGAGGAACCGCCGCTGCGCTGCTCCCTGTGGCACGACCCGGCCGGCGAGGATCTCCTGCTGATCTGTCTCCACCACATCTCAGTGGACGGCTGGTCGCTGTCGGTCCTGGTCGAGGAGCTGTTACAGCTGTACGCGGCGGCTGCGGCCGGCACCGAACCGGACCTGCCGCCACCCGCGCTCCAGCCCGCCGACTTCGCCGCCTGGGAACACGAGGAGCACCGCACCAGCGCCTACACGGCACTGCTCGACGCCCGGATCGAGCGGCTGCGCCCGCTGCCCACCCAGCTGCGGCCGGGTCCCGCCGCCCTCAAGACCGGCGCCGGTGAACGGGGGCGGGCGCAGCGCGCAGTTCGGCTTCCCGCTTCCGGAGACCACTGCCTGCCTGCTGCGGGACCGACCAGGCGGCGCGGGCCGGGGTGGACCTGGTCGCCGACTTCCGGCCGGGTGAGCGCAACCGGATCATGGAGATCGCCTACCGGTTCACCGGGTTCACCGACGCGCCCGCGCCGCTGACCGCCGGGCTGCCCGCACCCGGCAACGGGGTGCGCCGCCTGTTCGTCGCCCCCACCCGCCAGGCCCGGCACCGCCCATGCGGGTCCTCGGTGCCGATCCGTCCGCGTCCGACGACACACGGGAGCACCTGTGGACAATGCGCGCCCAGTTGCTCCTGGTCGCCGTCTCCTGGCGCTGGCTGACCAGCCGGGCGGCCGCCGCGCAGGCGGAGGCGGCGAAGGCCGCGGTGGAGGCCACCGCGTGAGCCCGCGAACCGCCCCCGCACGCCCCGTTACCCGTCCCTTCCACCTGTTGGAGTCCCGATGACCGAAGGCCCGGCGTTCCGCGTCGTCGTCAACGACGAGGACCAGCATGCGATCGTCCCCCAGGAGTTCCCCGCACCCGCCGGCTGGCGCGAGGCCGGCTTCGCCGGCTCCGCGGACCAATGCGAGAACTGGGTGGACGAGCACTGGCCGGACATCCGCCCGCTCAGCATCCGGGGGAACCGGACACCGTGAGCATCATCCCGGCCTCCTCCGTACTCGCCGGAGTCGACCTCACCGATCCGCGGACCCACGCGGAACGCGACGTGCGTCCCCTCTTTGCCCGGTTGCGGAGGGACGAACCCGTCGCCTGGCACGAGCCGCCCCCGGGACGTGACCGGGGATTCTGGGTGCTGAGCCGGCACGCGGACGCCCTGCGCGTGAGCCGGGACACCGCCCGGTTCTCCTCGGCGCGCGGCAACATGCTCACCACGCTGCTCGGCGACGGGGACTCGGCGGGCAACCGAATGCTGGTGGTCAGCGACGCGCCACGGCACACCGTCCTGCGCACCCGGATGCGCCGGGCGTTCACCGCCGAGGCGCTGAACGAGATCGGCGACCACGTCCGCACAACCACCCGGCGGCTGCTGGCGGCGGCCGTCCTGCGTGGTGCGGCCGGTGAGCCCGTCGACGCCGCCCGAGACATCGCGGCGCACATCCCGCTCGGTGCGATCTGCACGATGCTCGACGTGCCGGAGGCCGACCGGCCGTTCGTGCTGGCGCAGACCAGCCTCGCGCTGGCCTCGCACGAACCGGTACCGGCCACCCGACAGGCCCGGCTGGCTCAGGCCCAACTGCTGCTGTACTTCGCCAGACTCGCCCGCACCCGCGCTGCGAGCCCCGGCCGCGACGCGCTGTCCCTGCTGGCCGACAGTGGCATCGACGAGGAGCGGCTGAGCGAGGACGAGGTCGTCCTCAACTGCTACAGCCTCATCCTCGGCGGCGACGAGACCACCCGGCTCGCGATGATCGGCGGCATCCGGGCGCTGGCCGAAAACCCGGAACAGTGGCGCCGGCTGCGCGACGGTGAGGTCGGGCTCAGCGACGCGGTGGAGGAAGTGCTGCGCTGGACCAGCCCCGTTCTCCACCTCGGCCGCTCCCTGGCCGAGGACATCGACCTGCACGGCCGGTCGCTGGCGGCGGGGGACGTGGCGACCGTGTGGATCCCCTCCGCCAACCACGACGAACGGGAGTTCACCGAGCCGGACCGCTTCGACGTCGGGCGGCAGCCCAACCGGCACCTGACGTTCGCCCACGGCCCGCACTTCTGCCTCGGCGCGCGGATGGCCCGCGAGGAACTGGAGATCCTGCTCGGCGAGTTGCGCGACCAGGTGGCGGAGCTGCGGCCGGCCGGACCGGCCACGCCGGTCTACTCCGCCTTCGTCGGCGGCTCCGCCGGCCTTCCCATACTGATGCTTCCCGCCTGATCCGGCGACCACACACACCATCCACAGCCCTCGACACGAACGGGAGCGCATCCGTATGCCCGGTCAATCCACCCAGGACACCCTTCACGGCCGCGTCGCCGACCTTGCACGCCACGCCCCCGAGCGCATCGCCCTGGTCTTCCAGGACGAGCGGATCAGCTACGCCGAACTGCTGCGCCGCGCGGACACGCTGACCGCCCGGCTCCTGCGCCTCGGCGTCCGCCCCGAGCAGCGGGTGGCGATCCACCTCGAACGATCCGCTGACCTCATCGTGTCGATGCTGGCCGTGCTGCGGGCCGGCGCCGCCTTCGTGCCTGTCCCGCCGGACTACCCGGCCGAGCGGGTCCGTTTCCTGCTCGACGACTGCGGTGCCGCCGCCGTGATCGCCCCGGCGGGCGCCGAACTGCCCGGGGGCCCGGTCCACGTCACCCCGGGCGGGCCGGAGGGGGCGGGCGACATACCGGTACGTCGGCCCGAGGTGCCGGCCGACGGCGCCGCCTACGTCCTGTACACCTCCGGTTCCACCGGTCGGCCCAAGGGCGTGGTCGTCACCCACCGCAACGCCCTCGGCCTGGTGAGCGGCCAGGACTACGCCGATTTCTCCGAGGACGAGACGTTCCTCCAGCTCGCCCCGGTCGCCTTCGACGCCTCCGCCTTCGAGATCTGGGGCGCGCTCACCAACGGGGCCCGCCTCGTGCTGCCCGTGGCCTCCTACCAGGCGATCGAGGAACTCGGTGACCTGCTGCGCGAGCACACGGTCAGCACGCTCTTCCTGACGCCCGCGCTCTTTCACGAGGTGGTGCGCGGCCGGATCAGCATCCTCGACGGCGTCCGGCGTGTGGTGGTCGGCGGCGACGTGCTGTCCACTGAACGCGCCACCTCCTTCCTGGCACACCGTGCATTGCTCTCCCGGCCGGTGGTCCTCGTCAACGGCTACGGTCCGACCGAGACCACGACCTTCGCCACCGCCCACCGGGTGGCGGCCGCGGACGGCGCGGACGGCGCCATCCCGGTGGGCCGCCCGCTCGGCTCCGTTGCCGTCCATCTGCTCGACGCCGAGCTCGCGCCGGTACCGGCCGGGCAGCGGGGCGAGATGTGGATCGGCGGCCGGGGGGTGACCCGCGGCTACCTGGGGCGCCCCGGCCTGACCGCGCGCTCCTTCCTGCCCGACCCGTTCGCCGGGGTCCCCGGCGCCCGCATGTATCGCACCGGGGACCTCGGCCGCCGACGCCCCGACGGCGTCATCGAGTTCATGGGCAGAGTTGACGATCAGGTGAAGGTCAACGGCTTCCGCATTGAGCCCAAGGAGGTCGAGGCGGCCCTGCTGGCTCTGCCGGGGGTGCGGGACGCCGGGACGGTCGCGGCGGCGTCGCCGGACGGCGGCAAACAGCTCATCTCCTACGTCGTCGCCGCGCCCGGTCACCACGCCGACCCCTCCGGTCTGCGTTCCGCTCTGGCCGCGACGCTGCCCGGACACCTCGTGCCGTCCCGGGTCGTGCTGGTGGACGCTCTGCCGCGCACTCCGTCGGGCAAGCTGGACCGCGGCCGGCTCCGCGAACGCCCGGTCCCCGCCCCGGTCCCCGCCCCGGTCCCCGTCCCGGGAGCCGGGGACGCGGTGCTGCGCGGCCGCAACGAGACGGTCCTCGCCGAGATCTGGGCCGACGTTCTGGGCGTTCCGAAGGTCGGTCCGGACGACGACTTCTTCGCGCTCGGCGGTGACTCCATGCTCGCCATCCGTGCGATCGCCGACGCCGAGGAGCGCGGCGTACAGGTCTCACTGGTCGACATGTTCGAAAACCCGGTCCTGCGTCACATCTGCCCCCCTGACGAGGAAGCCGCCGAGGTCGCCGCGGCCGGCACCGCCGTGCCCGACGTTCCGACGGCGAGCCGTGTCGCCGCGGCGGCTGCCGGTGTTCCCGGGACGCCGGACGGCTCGCCCGTCCCGGCGCGGGAGACCTCGTGTCCGGCGACCCGGCTCCAGCTCGGTCTGATCTTCGAGGCGTCAGCCACGGGCGGAGCCCTTTACCACGATGTGATGGCTCACCGGATCGAGGCGCCGCTCGACGCCGCCGCGTTGCGGACCGCGCTCCACGTGGTGGCTACCACGCACGAGGTGCTGCGCACCCGCTTCGACCTCGGCGCCGCGACCGGCCCCCGCCAGATCGTCGAGCCCGAGCCGCGCCTCCTGCTCGTCCTCGACGACCTGCGCGGGCTCGACGCCGAGCAGGAGGAGAAGGAACTCGCCCGGATCGCGGCCGCCGCCGGCCGCCGTTTCGACGTGGCCGAGGCCCCGCTGATGCGCGTGTACGCTGCGGCTCGGGACGACGCCTCGTTCTGGCTGGTGTACGGCTTCCACCACGCCGTGATGGACGGCTGGAGCGACACGGTCTTCCTGTCCGACGTCGTCGCCGCGTACGCCGAGGCCCGAGACGGCCGCACTCCGGTGCCCCGCCAACCGGCTGTGCCCTACGCGGAATTCGTCCGGTTGGAGCAGCGAATACTGGAGTCGCGGGAGGCGCGCGCCTTCTGGAGCGAGCGGTGCTCCAGCCTCAAGCCGACGCCCCTGAGGCCGGGCGCGGCGAGCCGGGGCGCGGATCGCCGCCGGGTCTCCCGGCCGCTGCCCGGTTCGTTGCGCACCGCGCTGGAGAAGGCCTCCGCCGACCTGCGCCTCCCGCTGAAGAGTCTGGTTCTGGCGGCGCACCTGTCGGTGGTCGGCGCACAGGCCGGTTCCGACCGGCCGGTCTCCGGGCTCCAGCTCAACGGCCGACCCGAAGTCGTCGGGGCCGACCGGCTGGTCGGGCTGTTCCTCAACATCGTGCCGGTGTCCGCAGACCTGACCGACGTGACGTGGGAAGGCCTGGCACGGCGGGCCTTCGACGAGGAGCGGGCCGTGCTGCCGTTCCGCCGTTTCCCGTACCCCGCGATCCGGGAGTTGGCCGGTCGGCCGCTGTTCGACGTGGTCCTCAACTTCGCGCACTTCCGCCTATGGGCGGGACTGGACTCGCACCAGGAAGGCCCGCGTGTCGGCGCGACCCGTATGTGGGACAAGTCGAGCTACCCGCTGGTGGTCGACGTTGCGCTGGACGCTGTCGGGGACGGCATGCGCGTCGAGCTCACGGGCGACTGCGCGCTGTGGGACGCGGAAGACCTCCACCGCACAGCGATCGCCTACCAGGAGGCACTGGCCGCGCTGGCCGCCGACCCGCGCGGGTCGGTGTTCTGAGATGGCCGTGCGATCGACCCCGGCCGTGGTGGGCGCCCGCCACGCACCGCTGAGCCCGGCGCAGTTCGCCATCTGGCTGCGGGACCGGATGACCGGCGATCCCACCCTCTACCGGGAGCACACCTGCTACGAACTGCTCGGCCCCTTGGACCCGAAGCGCTTCGCCACCGCTCTGCGCGCGGCCGTCGCCGCGCATCCGGCCTTCGGCGCCGCGGTGCTCCCGGGGCTCCGCGGTGTCCCCGAGTTGCACCTCGACCAGCACATCGTCGAGGTGGAGCACCGTCACGTCACCGAGGGTGAACTAGCCGATGTGCTGGACCACGAGTCGCTGACCGGTCCGGCGCTGGACGGCGGCCCGCTGACGCGCTGTCTACTGCTGTCGGTGACGCCCGAGCGCCACGTGATGCTCATGGTCTGGCATCACCTGGTGGCTGACGGGATGGCGCTGCGTGTGCTACTGGAGACCTTGCGGGACTGCTGGGACGATCCGGCCCGCCTGCCGGAGGCCGGCGGACCCACCGTGTGCGACGCCAACCTGGCGTACCTCGCAGCCGCCGAGTCGGCGGCGTCCCGGGAGCGGGCGCGGGCGGCGGCGGATCGCCTTACGGGGCTCGCCCTCCAGCCGCTGCCCCGGACCGGGGCCGGGACGGGGGCGTCGCGCCGCGAGGTCATCGGCGAATGGGACGGCGCCGTCGACGGTCTGGCCGAGGCGGCGGTCGCCGCCCGGTTGACGGTGCCGATGCTGCTGGCGGCCGCCTGCCGGCGCGCGGCCGGGGAGGTGCTGGGGCTGGAGGACTTCCTGCTCGGCTGCGTCACCGCCGGACGCTGGTTGCCGGACTTCGAGGCGGTCGTCGGCTGCTTCGTCAACACTGTGCTGGTGCCCGCGAACAGCGGCCTGGAGCTGTCGGTCCGTGAGCATGTCCGCTCCGGCGCACGGGAGTTGGCCGCGGCGGTGGCCCGCCAGGACATCCCCTTCACCGCGGTGGCCGGCCACTTGCTGCGGGACGTGCGGCCGAGGCCGCGGACCTTCCCGCAGATCTATTTGAGCATGGACACCCCGACACCGCTGCGCCTGACCGGCCTGGAGTGCCGGAGGATCCGGATCCGGCATGCCCAGGCCAAGTTCGACGTGACCCTGACCGTCGAATACGACCGGGGTGGCGTCCACGGCGCCCTGCAGTACCGTGACGACGTGCTCACCCCGGCGACCGCTCAGCGCTTCGTCCGCGTGTTCCTGGCCCGGCTGCGCGAACTGCCGGGTGCACTCGTCCGGCCGTCGCCGGCCCGCTGAGCCGGAGGCCTCCCCGTCCAGGTGGCACGGGGAGGCCTCCGGTGGTGTGGACACCGGCCGAGAACCCGCAGTAGCCGCGCCTCGCAAGCGAGTCCTACTGGCGTGACCGAACGTCACCACTCCACAAGAAGTGGACCAGAGCCGCAACTCACTGACAGCGCGGCAGCAGCCCTGCTGCGCTTCCAGCACGACGAGTACAACCGCATGGTGGATACGGCACCGGTTCAGACCCCCTGGTCAGCGGGCACGACGGACGACTGGCCCTCTACCCGAAGCAGGAGGTATTACGGACCACCGTCGTCCGCCGTGCCCGCAGCACAACTCCAGAGAGCGCCCATACCAAGCTGCCCCCGGCGGGCGCGGGGACGGTTCTGGCGTACGGAGGGGCTGCGCCGCTGAGTCCCTGCTCGCCGCACGCGGCTTCGCCTTCACCAGCCAGGCTCGACTCGCGCCTCGGGTTCCTCCGTTCCTGCGGCGCCACTGCGAAGGTTGCACCGCGGTTCCTACTTTCCCAGCGCCGCCCGCAGGCCGGACTCGGAAACGTTTCCGGTCGCCCAGGACCAGAGTGCACGCCGAGCGCTCCGGTCCATCGAGAGTGAGCGCCGGCAGGCGCGGAAGAGCAGAGCGGGCCTTTTGGCCACATACCACTGTTCCTCTGCCACCTTCAGGCAGATATCAGCAGGCGCCATGCCGTTGGCAGAGAGTTGCATCATCGCATCGACGTCCAGATCGAACTTCGACCGGGCCGCGATAGAAACCCCGTAGGCACTCTTGAACTCACGGCAGAAGTCGCGCGCTGCATAAGACGGTACGCACCGGAGCCACCACTCCGATGGTGACACCTTGGAGAACGCCTGGATATCGAAAATCGGCCTCAGTGTCGCATCGACCGCGTCGAGTTCTGCTGCGATCAGGCGATGGTCGACTGCACGATCCTCACGAGAGTCGGCCATCAATTCTTGAAGTGTGCTCCGTGAATTCACATCCATGAGAAATTCTTCGACCTCCCACGGATAACCGTCGAGGCAGTCGTCAGCAAAGGTGCGCCAGCGCGCGAGCCTTTCCAGCAGATCCATGGATGTACCCTCCGAGAACGTAGCCTTGCCAGCTGAAGCTTACGTTAGCGCTGACTCTCATTGTCCATATACTTGCGCGCCTCCGCGATGGTACTGCCGGGCCGGAAGTAACTGGTGATCTTCCCGTTGTGCGCGATGGCCAATCTGCCCTCCGGGTCCATACGCAGCGCGGCTTGATCATGAGAGCGTATAACTTCGCGAACTCCCTCAGGGGGCTTCGGGTCGCGGAACAGAGCCTCGGAGTCCGCTACATAGCGCGCGAACCCGTCATCTTTATCGTGCTGATCTTGATACTCCGGCATATCGGGTTTTCCGTCCTTCGCGCCCTCTCCATACGCATGTTTGTCGTAATGCTCGTCGACCTTTGCAGGATCCCATTTGTACGGCGCGAGTCCGAGGGGGTCGGTCCAGGTCTGGGGATTGTGGACGTAGGTAGACGGGTTGGGAGCGGGGTCGAGCCCGAGAGGGTCGGGTGTGAGGTAGCGGGCGGTTTCGGGGTCGTATGTGCGGAAGTAGTTGTGGTGGAGTTCGGTTTCGGGGTCGAAGTACTGGCCGGGGAATCGGAAAGGGGTGTGGGCAGTGGCGCTGGTGTTCCAGGTGGTGGTGCCCCACAGGGTGGTGCGGGTCCGGGCGGCGATGGTGCCGTATTCGTCGAGGAGTTCGGTGGGGGTGCCGACGAGGTCGGTGACGATGAGGAAGAAGCGCTCATCGATCTCGTGTTGCGGAGCCTGGGCTGCGGTGCGGCGTTCGCGCTGCGTCAGGGGTTCTAGGCCTTGGTGGTCCCAGGTCAGGGTTGCTTGAGTGGAGTGGCCGTGGACGAGAGTGGTCTGCTCGCACAGGGTGGTGCCGTCCCAGGTGAAGTCCACTTGTTCGGCGATGTTTTGGCCGTCTTCGGTCAGGCGTAGTTTGGCGGCGCGTCGGCCCAGGGGGTCGTAGGTGTAGCGCCAGGTGGTGCCGTCTGGGGTGGTGCAGGTGGTCAGGCGGTCTTCGGCGTCCCAGGTGTAGTGCCAGGTGTCGGGCTTGCGGGACAGACGGGATTTCTGGCGCAGGGTGGTGCGGCCGGCGGCGTCGTACTCGTAGCGGACGGATCCGGCGCGGTTGATGCGGGTGCCGGTATAGGTGCGCTCGCCCCGCGCCTCGGGGACCGGGTGGCGGTCGGGCCAGGTGGCGTGCGTCTGGTTGCCGGCGGTGTCGTAGGCGTAGGTCTCGGTCCAGTTGCGGGCGGAGACGGTGGTGACCCGGCCGGTGGCGTCGAGCTCGAAGCGGCGGGGGCCGTTGAGGTGGTCGTCGATTCCGGTGAGGTAGCCGTCCGCCCGGTAGGTGTAAGTGCGGCGCTGGAGGGTTTCGGCTGGTGAGGTGACGTGCTGGGCGGTGAGGCGGCCGAGGGCGTCGTAGGTGTGGGCGAAGGCGAGGTCGCCGAACGTGCGGGAGAGTTCCTGGCCGAGGGCGTCATGGGCAAAGGTCAGAGTGCGGCCGGAGACGTCAAGTGCGGTGCGGCGTCCTGCCGCGTTGCGGGTCCAGGTGCTCACCGCGCCGGTGGGGGTGATGCGGGATATTCGGCGGCCCAGGGCGTCATAGGTGTACGTGGTGGTACGGCCGTTCACCGCTTCGGCGACTACCCGGCCGAACCCATCGCGAGTGTAGGTGAGTTCACAGTCCGGTCCGGTGATCTGGACCGGGCGTCCGGAGTCGTCGTAGGTGAAGGTGATGAGCGCGCCGTCGACGTTCTTGGTGGTGGTACGGCCCAGTGCGTCGTGGGTGAAGCGGATGGTGTGGCCGAGCGGTGTGGTGCGTGAGGTCAGATGGCCGGCCGCGTCGTGGGTGTAGGTCTGGGTGCGGTTGTCGAAGTCTGTCTCGGAGATCAGACGCCCGGCCTTGTCGTATTCGTATCGCCAGGTCAGACGCTGCGGGTTGGTGACCTGCATCAGCCTGAGTTCGGTGTCGTGCACGAACTCGTGGCGTGCGCCGTCCGGGTCGGTTCGCGCCTTGAGCTGGTCGAAGTGGCTGTATTCGAAGGTGGTGACCTGGCCTAGGGGGTCGGTATGGGCGGTGCAGTTGCCCTCGCCGTCGTAGGTCCAGGATTCCTGGGTGCCGTCCGGGCTCCGGCGGGTGGTGAGGTGCCCTTCAGCGGTCCAGGTGAAGTGGGTGGTGTTGCCGAGGGGGTCGGTGACGGAGGTGGTGCGGCCGAAACGGTCCCGGCGGAAGGCCGTGACGGCACCAAGCGGGTCCGTGACGGTGAGCGGGAGGCCCGCTTTGTCGCACTCGATTCGGGTGGTGCTTCCCAGCGGGTCGGTGATGGAGGTGAGGTGGCCCTGTTCGTCATGGGTGAAGCGGGTGGTCTGGCCTGCGGGGTCGCTGAGGGCGCTCCGGTTGCCCTTGGCGTCGTACTCCTGGTGGAAGGTGAGGCCGTCGGGGCCGGTGAACTCCGCTGGCAGGCCGAGATCGGTGTAGGAGGCGGTGCTGGTGGAGCCGTCCGGGCGGACGACGGCGACGAGATGCCCGTCCTCGTCGTAGGCGAGGTGGGTGGTGTGGCCGAGGGGGTCGGTGACAGTGAGGGGGCGGTCGTACGGGTCGTATGTGGTGCGGGTGGTGTTCCCGAACGGATCGGTGACCGCAGTGACCTGGAGACGCTCGTTGATGCGGTACCGGGTTCCGGCCCCCTGCCCGTTGATGTGGAGGGTGGTGCGGTGCCCGGTCTCGGGATCCGCCTCACCATAGGTGAACCGGTTGGAAAGGTGGCCCTCCACGCCGGACTGGGCCGTGCAGCGGTTCAGGTCGTCGTAGAAGTACTCGTACCGGGAGTCGTTGGAGTCGACCCAGGCAGTCATGCGGTGCTCGGTGTCGTACTCGAACCGGGTCGCCGTGCCCGTGGAGTCGGTGACGGTAGTGAGGTTGCCGTCCCCGTCGTGTCCGTAAGACCTGATCAGTTGGTCCGAACCGTCCTCAGCCGCGCCAGTCAGGTGCAGGGATGTCAGGCGGCCCTGGTCGTCGCAGGTCAGCTTGAACTCGTAGCCGGCGCTGTGGCGCATCGCGTACGGGATGCCGGTCTCGTCTGTGTAGTCGAAGGTGATCCGGTGGCCGTTGCGGTCCGAGATCTCGTCCGGCAGGGCCAGGCCGGGGGCGTGCAGGGCATCGGCGAAGTAACGGGTCTGGCCCGTGGCGGGGTCGTGGACGGCCCAGTCACCCTGGAGGGTGCGCATCAGGGGCCAGCGAGGGCCGTGCTTGGGCAGTACCCGCTCGCCGGTCTCCGGGACGGGGTAGCGCAGCAGCATCCCCGTCTCGGTGACGAAAATGACCCCGTCGGCGTCGATCTCCAGGCGCTGGTCGATGGTGGAGGACCAGGACGGGCCGATGTGCCGTCCGATGCGGTTCGAGGACTCATACTTCCGGGTGAAGGCGAGCGGGAGGGCACCGGGCAAGGTGATGTCCGTCTGGGACAGGAACACCCTGCCGGTCGCCAGGTCAACCGGGTCGGTGCCCTCGGTGGGCTTGACCTCGTCCTCGCGGGTGCTTGCATTCGGGTGGCCGGCTTCGGCTCCTTCGCGGGCCCCGCCGGAACTGCCGCCACCCGTCGGCCGTCCGCCGCCGCTTGTGCCGTGGGGCGGGTGCGGCATTTCCTGCTTGCTGTCCTTGAGGTGCTTGCCGAATGCCGCAGCTTGCTTGGCCTCGTTCTCCGCGTGGTTCGTGGCCACCTTCTTCATCCGCTGGCCTGTCCCGTGGTACAGGTCCTCGACCGCCTTGCCCGCATCCTTGCCCAGGGTCTTGCCCAGCTTTTCGGCGGCGTGCTCCAGTGCCTTGACGATCGGATTGCTCATTCGAAGCTCGCCCCCGCAGCCTTCGTCTCGAATTCCGCGGCGTGCCCGGCCACCGTCCGCGCATGCATGTGGAGCTTCTCCGCACGCGCGTGCAGCGCCTCTGGGTGGACGGAGAAACTCTCCCCCGCCCGCCCCCCGCCCCCGCCGGCGGAGACGCCCAGGGCGGACTCGGCGGCCTGGAAGACCAGTCCGCCCACCGCCTTGCCGACCGTCTCGACGAGGGGATCGATGGCCGCCTCGATGACCTGGCCGATGATGTACTGCTCCAACTGCTGCACCAGGAAGTCCATGAGCTTCTCGGCCGCCTCGACGACCAGTGCCTCGGCCGCCTCCGCAATCCCCAAGGTCGCGACAGCGGCGGCTTGGTCGGCGACGAACGTGATGGCCAGCACTGTCAGTTCGGCGATCGCCTCCAGCTTCATCGCCACGATCGTGTCCGCCGCGATGTCCAGTGCGTCCGCCACCGTGTGACAGGCGTTGACCAACTCCGTCATATGGCTGTCGGACATCTGACCCCACTTGGCCAGTAGCGCCTCGTACGACGCGCCCTGGTAGACGTCTTCCAGCTGCTTGATCGTGGCGGTGGAGTCCTTGTGGGTGTCGTCCACCTTCTGCGCGAAGTCGCGTACGTGTGAGGCGAATTCGCGGACCTTGTCCTCATTGATGTTCGGCCAGTTCACCCCGATGAACTGAAGGAACGACACCACCTGACCAGGCAGCTCAATCGCCATACGGACCCCCCGATCGCCTACATGACAGCTCACCAGACGACGTTCAAGAGAGGGCAACGCAAGGGCAAATGAGTATCCTCAGAGCGGCCATCAGTGCGTAACGGCAGCAAGGGCTCCTCTTGCATCCCTAGCCTCCCTCCGTCTCTACCCGGTGACAGGTGGCACCCGCGCAACCGGAGCGTCGGCACGGCCCCTGTAAGGAGTTGGCGTGCATCTGTTCGCGCTGCCGCACGCGGACGACGCAGAACCTTCATAGCGGGCCTCACATCAGGTCGTCACGTACCTGTTCGGTCACGTCGGTCACGCCGGCATGGCTCTGCTCGCGCTCGTCGGCCATGCCCGGCGTGGCAGGCGGTCTGTTTCGGCCTGCAGTTCGAAGTGGGGCTCCTTGCGCCAGCTGTCCTGGTCCCCGATAACGAAGAGCCGTCGCTTGGCACGGCTCACTGCCGCATTCAGCAGATTTGGTGTCTCGGCTGCCCAGGCGCGGGCGTGGGCGCCGTGGCGCGGATGCGTCCCCAACACCAGGATGACGACGTCCGCCTCCTTGCCCTGCATCGTGTGGACGGTTCCGATGTGGTCTTTGAGGAATGCGGAGACTTGCTTGCGATGAGCCCTCGCGTCGTCACCCGCCGGGACGTGGTCCTCCAGGTGCATGTCTCGTACGGCCCGTGCGCATCCGAAGACCACGTCGCGGAAGGGACTGATGATGCGCACCCGGGCCAGGCCGACACCCCACTCCAGATGCAGCATGGTGAGCATGTGTGTGAGAGCTCTGCCTTCCTCGGGCACCCCACTTGCCGACCGCATCGGACGGTGCCACTTCCACCCAGCAGCTCAGCGGGTATACGCAACGTCGGCAGCCTTCCCCGTCGTTTCTCACCTGGCATTCCTCGCACGGTGAGGGCCCCGGGAAGGGCTTCTCCGCGGTGCCGTACACCATTAGCCCGTCGTACGCGATGTCGTTGCTGAGCTCGAACATCGTCCGCTCACACCGTCGGTGGACCCGCAGTGGCGCACCCACCCACACCGGTTAGACCTCACCGTCCCGGCGCCGGTAGTCGACCGTCGTTATCGTGCTGACCTCGGTGCACTGGACGCGCTCGGTCACGAGGTGCTCCCGGTGCGGTTCACCGGGGTGTTGGGTATCGCCCCGGGATTAGCTAGACGGAGGCGTCCTGAAGAGCGGGGTGTGGGGGGGTTGGTTGGAGTCCGAGGCGGGACTGCAGCTGTACTCGTGAGCTGACCCCCAGTTTGCGGTAGATCCGGGTCAGGTGCTGCTCCACCGTGCTGGTCGTGAGGTAGAGCTTGCCGGCGATCTCCCGGTTGGTCAGGCCCTTTGCCGCGGCCTTGGCGACCCTCCGCTCCGCATCGCTGAGCGCAAGCATGTCGACTTCCGTCTCCTCCAGCACATCCGGCGCGCCGACCCGCCGAGCGGGTTGTTCTGCGAAGCACGCCTGCCTGATGCTGTTGGTCTTGCGTGCCACTGACCGCGCCCGGCCGGCATCACCAAGTTGGGTGTATGCATCGTGCAGGGCGGCGAGCGCACCCGCCAACTCAAACATATCCCCGCTTCGGTGCAGCACATCCACAGCCTCGCTCAGCATAGGTGGCCGGAGGTGCAGTTCGCGGGTCGCCGCCAGCAGCCGCATGGTGCGCCCGCGCACCCGCATGTGGCCGTCTGTGCCGATCCGGCGCAGCTGCTCGCGAGCGTAGCGCGCGGCCATCTCGTGGTCCCCGAGTTGCAGGTGAGCGGCGGCCATCTCCGTGCGCCACGGCAGTGTCTCGGTTTGGGCCATCCCCCACTGGTCGAGCAGGTCAGCGACGGCCTGGAAATCGTCGAGGGCGACCTGGGCGAGACCGCGCTCGACGTAGTGACGGCCGCGCGCCAGCAGGTAGGACAGGCCGAGCGGCGTCTCGAACATCACGTCCGGCACTCGCAGGGCGAGCGTGCGTGCCGCTTCGTCGTGTTTGCCCTGCAGCGTTTGCGCCGTCAGCAGGGTACTCAACGGTTCAGCGGCCAGCACGCCCCATTCGGCGACCGGGACGAGTTCGAGCGCGGTGGCCGCCCGGGAGACCGCGACGCTGAGCGAGCCCCGGCGCAAGGCGATGCCCGCTGCGATCGCGCAAAACAGCGCACGCCAGGTGGGTGCCTGGAGGTCGAGGCAGGTCTGCATCAGTTCCCGGCACCGCTGCTCGGCTTCCTCCAATCGCTCGGCATACACCATCGTGTGCAACGCGAGAATGAGCGGCAACAGATTGATCTCGGTCAGCGGCTGTTGCCAAAGCGCCTCGTCGGCTTGGACCAAGCGTTCCGCGGTTGCCCCCTGGTGGTGGGAGCTCTGGAAATGTTCGAGCAATCGATAACCGATAGCGCCCGGAGGCATGATCGGTGTGCCGTTCGTCCTGCTCTCGCCGGCCACACGCCGGAAGATGCCCGGATATATGTCGGCCAGCCACATCCGTACCATCTCGAACTCCCATGAGGGCCGGGAGCCCGGCGGCACGTCGGCCGCCAGCCGGGAGAGCACGGAGCAAGCATCCTCCACCCGCCCCTGGAGCAGCAGCATGATGATGGGCATCGTCGCGTGCCGGCCCCGAAGTCGACCGCTCAGCATCGCCTCGGTCAGCTCGGACAGATGCCCGACCGAGGCTCGCAGATCGTCCCGCCACCCCGCCCGCAGCAGCAAGGCCATAATCTCCACCCGACGCCGGCCGTCGGTTTCGACCTGGTACGCCAGCCGCAGCAGCTCTGTGGCCCGCCGCGAGTGGCCCTCCTCCAGCGCCTGCTGCGCCCCCTCCACCAGGTTCAGCACGGCCGACGGGTCGTCGAGACGGCCGGAGGCGACGAAGTGCTCCGCGATCGTCAAGGAGTCCGCACCGCACGCCTTGAGCAGATCCACAGCGCGCCGGCTCAGCTCGGATCGATCCGCGGCCGAGAAGGCGTTGAGCACGGCGCTGGCCATGATCGGGTGCCGCATCCGGCCGGCCTCCACCAAACCGGTCCGGGTCAGTACCTGCATGGCGACAGCGACCCGGTCCGACGCGACGCCGACCAGCCGGTCGAGGAACGCGAACCGCGACGGCTCACCGATCACCGAGATCGCACCCGCGACCCGCAACGTCACCGGATCGCACCGGCGCAGGACGAGCTGGACCGCCCGCTCGAACTCGGGCCCGGTGTTCAGCTCGGCCGGCGGGCCATCGCCGCGGGTGGCAGCCCAACTGTCCTCCAGCAACGCATGCAGCAGCAGCAGATTGCCACCGGTGAGCTGGTGTGCCTCCGCGGCCAGTTCCGTCGAAACGGACTCGAGGAGTCGCTCGGTCATGAGCTCCGCGACGCCGCTCGACGACAGTGGAGCCAGCAGCAGCCTCCGCAAGTAGGCCTGCTGGTAGAGCTCGGCGCACAGTAGCCGGGAGTTGCTCGGAGACATCTCGATGTCGTCGTCGCGCCAGCCAAGGACGATCAAGATGCGGGCGAGCCCGGCACGGCGGATCAGATAGATCAGCCAATCCTGGGAGAACGCGTCGAGATACTGTGTGTCGTCAATGGCGATCACCACCGAGCTCTGCTCGGCCAACTCCAGAACCGCCGTCGCCAATCCGTCCAACACCCGAGAGCGGCTCACCCCGTCGCTCGCCGCATCGGCGAGCAGCTGGTGGTCGAGCAAACCACGCACGATCGCCGCCCTGTCGCGGTCGAAAACCTCACCAGCAAGCAACTGACGCACGATGCCCAAGGAAAGCGAGCACTCGGTCGGCGCCCCACTCGCCCGGAGCAATCGCGCCCCCGCCCCACGAGCCCGGCCGCCGAACTCCTCGAGTAACGCTGTCTTACCCGTCCCGACAACCCCCTGAAGCACGACAACCCGCACACCCTCAGCGGCGGACTCGGCAAAAGTTGCAGCCAGCTCAGCGAGCTCAGACTCTCGCTCGATCATGCACGATCCCCTGACTCTCATGGAGCGGTTCCTACGTCGCGCGCACCGACAGACCGCGCGGAAGAAGGATCGGAAACGGAAATCGACGGATTAAGACCAGACATCAATGCCACAAAACTGGCCACACCCATGTCTACCTCAGTCGATCACGCCGTTGTAGCCCCTGGGCAGAATGGTGAACCGCCCCGGGTTCGACCTCAGTTGATGGCTGTGAGCTGGGGGTTCGTGGTTGCTCGGTAGTAGTTGGCTTCGTATGCGACAGGCGGAATGTGCTTTATCTCACCGTGGAGCCGACGGTGGTTGTACCAGTCGACCCACTCGGCGGTGGCGAGCTCGACGCGCGAGAGTGTCTTCCACGGCCGCTGCGGTTTGATGACCTCGGTCTTGAACAGGCCGATCGTAGACTCCATCGGCGCGTTGTCGTACGCGTCGCCGACCGAGCCGATCGAGGCCGCGATGCCAGCCGCGTCGAGGGGTTCGGCGAGGCGAAACGAGGTGTATTGCGAACCGGCGTCGGAGTGGTGCACCAACTCGCCGGGGGCCGGCGGACGGCCGTCGCGGTCGCGCTGCCACGGCATGGTGGTGATCACCTTCTTGCCGCGGACGGCGCCGGCGATGCCGAGCTCACGCATGAGGCGCTCGACCGTGCAGCGGGCCACCTCGTGGCCCTGGCGATTGAGCTGTCGCCAAACCTTCCTGGCGCCATAAACCCGGTAGTTGGACTGGTAGACCTCCTTGATCTGTTCCTTGAGTTCTTCGTCCCGCACGGTTCCTGGCGAGGGCGCCAACTGGCGTTTCCTGGCTGCGTAGTAGGTGGCGGGGGCGATACTGATGCCGTGCGCTGCCCGCACGGTGCAGATCGGCTCGACACCGCCGAAGCGGTCCCGCATCTCGTCGATGAACGCTACGAGCGCGTGTGTGGCCGGTCGAGCTCGGCCGCGAAAAAAGCCGAGGCCGCCTTGAGGATCCCGTTCGCCCGCTTCAGCTCGGCGATCTCCTTCTTCAGGGCCTTGACCTGCGCGGCCTCCTCGGTCGTCGTTCCCGGCCGCTGCCCGGTGTCGATCTGGTCCGGGGCGGTTCACCGACCTCGACCCCGAACTCGTCGCTCACGGCCACGCCTGCCTCCGCGATGCCCAGCGAGTCCACACCCGCCCGGCTCAACGGCTCAACGGCTCGGCGGGATCCATGTGCTCGAGCCGGGCACCCTGTTCGGCCAGCACGTCGATCAGGAAACGCGCCACAGCGTCGCGCGTCACCGGCCGGAATCCCGGTGCACCTGGCGGAATGCGTTGATGCTGCCGAGGTGCCGGGCACGCTTGTCCTTGTCCCGCACGCCGAGGCCCTCTTCCGGCGCGAGGCACAGCACGCCGACCTTGCCGTGGTGCGCGTTGCGGTGCACGTCGAGCGCGGCCTGGCCGGTGTCCTCCAGCGCGTAGGACTTCGACAGCGTCGGGTGGATGAGCCCCTTGTCGATCAGCCGGTTGGCTTCCCACGACTCCCGGTAGTTCGCGAAGTGCGATCCGACGATCCGCTTGAGGTTCATCCACAGGTACCGGTTGTCGAACTGGTGCGTGTACCCCGAGGTGGACGCGCAGGTCACGATCGTGCCGCCCTTGCGGGCCGCGTAGACCGAAGCGCCGAACGTCTCCCGGCCCGGGTGCTCGAACACGATGTCCGCGTCCTCGCCGCCGGTCAGCTCCCTGATTCGGGCGCCGAACCGCTGCCACTCCTTCGGGTCCTGGGTGTGCTCGTCCCGCCAGAACCGGTACCCCTCGGCGCTGCGGTCGATGACCAGCTCCGCACCGAGGCGGTGGCAGATCTCCGCCTTCTCCGGACTGGACACGACGCACACCGGGATGCCGCCGCCGTTGAGCACGTATTGCGTGGCGTACGAGCCGAGCCCGCCGGAGGCACCCCAGATCAGGACCACGTCGCCCTGCTTCATGTTCGCGCCGTTGCGCGACACCAGCTGCCGGTACGCGGTCGAGTTGACCAGCCCGGGGCTTGCCGCCTCCTCCCACGTCAGGTGCGCGGGTTTGGGCATCAGCTGGTTCGCCTTCACCAGGGAGATCTCGGCGAGGCCACCGAAGTTGGTCTCGAAACCCCAGATCCGCTGCTCGGGATCGAGCATCGTGTCGTCGTGGCCCTCGGGGCCTTCCAGCTCGACGCTGAGGCAGTGCGCCACGACCTCGTCGCCGGGCTTCCAGCGGTGCACCCCGGGCCCGGTCCGCAGCACGACACCCGAGGCGTCCGAGCCGACCACGTGGTGGGGCAGGTCGTGCCGCTTCGACAGCGGGGACAGCTTCCCATAGCGCCGGAGGAACTTGAAGGTCGGCAAGGGCTCGAAGATCGAGGTCCAGACCGTGTTGTAGTTGATCGCGCTCGCCATCACCGCGATCAGCGCCTCACCGGGCCCGAGCTCCGGTGTCGGGACCTCCTCCACGTGCAGCGACTTGCGCGGGTCCTTGTCCGCGCTGGCGATGCCCTTGAACATCTCGGTCTCCTCGGCGTGCACGGTCACGCCGCGGTAGCTCTCCGGCACCCGCAGCCCGGCCAGCGCGCCCGGGTCCCCGGTCACGACGGCCTGCTGGATCTCCTTGAGCTCTGCGTTCGGCACGGCTTTCCTTCCTTCGCTGGTCCGGTTCACGACAGGAGGCCCGCGTCGGCCTCGTCGTCCTCGCCGGCGGCACGCTCACCCGGGTGCCACCAGCCGTTCCCGTTCGCCGGCGGCCGTCCGGCCGCGGAGTCAAGGGGGTTGTCACCGGCCCTGCGAGCCACTCCCGCAGCGCTTCGGCCCACCAAGCCATGTCGACGACCCAGTCGAGCGCCGGCTGGTCCGCCAGGTGCACCTGTCCCGCGCGGACGCGCGCCAGCTCTTCGGTCCAGCCGGCGACGGCGGGTCCGAAAACGGCCTCCGGGCCGGCGACCCCGAGCGCCTCGCCGATGACCGGCCGGCCGATCCCCTCGGCCCGTGCGGCCACGACGGCCCTCTCCACGTAGCGGGAGACCAGCTCGGTCAGTGCTCGCCCGGCGCGCAGCGCGGCGAGATCGGTTTCGTGCGGCCAGTGGTGTTCCGGGACGACCGTGTGCCGCGCGCAGCGAGCAACCGCCCACGCTGCCTGCGCGGCGGCGACTTTCGCATGCAGTGCAACGGGAAGCCCGTCGAGTTCAGCGTCCGCGCGCGCGTCGGCCACGGCTTTCACCGGTCCCCGGTCCGGATCGTGCCGACCGGCAGCCGTTCCCTCACCGAGACCACATCTCGCGCGCTGAGAACCAAGGTGTGCACACGCTCTCCGTTGCCACTGCTCACGGGCTGACAGGCCCGACTTCCGGATCACGGACTCGACCACGTCCACCCCGCCGGCCCGGACGGCACGGCCGGGGGACGTTCGCGCCGTGGGGCCGAGCAGAGCCCGGCCCTGCGGCGCGATGCGAAACGGTCAGGCTCAGTCGCGGTGCGCGGTGGCCAGCGCCTTGCTGCGCCACGGGGCGATGTGCTCCGCAACCATCGCGTTCTTGACCTCGAGACGCTCGTAAGCGTCGCTGCCCACCAGCAGGTGCGAGGGCAGCGTCTCGCCGTCGGTCACCTCGACGATCAGCGCCGCGCCCTTGACCGGGTCCCCGGGCTGGGCGTGGTTGGCCGCGTCGACCCCGTCGCGCACGAGGTGGGCGGGGGTGCCGTCGTAGGCCGCCAGCCGCGCCCCGGAGACCGACAGGGAGCTGGCGTCGAAGAGGTCGGTGCGGAACGCCCCGGGCTCGACGACCATGCTCTGGATCCCCAACGGACCCAGCTCGGCGGCGAGGGCTTCGCTGATGCCGGCGACCGCGAACTTCGAGGCGCTGTACAGGCTCACCCCGGGCTCGCCCTCGAACCCCGCCCGGGAGCCGATGTGCACGATCTTGCCTTTGCCGGCAGCACGCATCGTCGGCAGGACCGCTCGCGTCACGTTGATCAAACCGAAGACGTTGACGTCGAACAGCGACCTGGCCTCGGCGTCGGTGACCTCCTCCAGTGCACCCACCAGCACGCGACCCGCGTTGTTGACCAGCACGTCGATCGTGCCGAACCGATCGACGACCTGCGCGACGGCACGGTCGATCTGGGCCTGGTCGGTGACGTCGAGGGTGACCGGATGGCATCGCTCGGCGCCACGCAGGTCGTCGGGCAACGCGTCGACACGCCGGGCGCCGACGGCGACGTCGTGTCCCGCCTCCAGGGCGTGCCGGCCTATCTCAGCGCCCAGCCCTCGGGCGGCTCCGGTGATGAACCATGTCGCCATGACGGAAACGTCTCCTTCTGCAGGCATCGGTGCTCGCTGCCGGACCGCGGTCCACGGCCCGGCGAAGTTCCTTCTTGATCTGGCGGTGTCGCTTGCGATGGGCGGTGACTATCCGGCCGACGTCGCCGTCCTGCGCGGACCCGGAAAGTGTTCGGCCCGGTCGCGTCCGATCCGACGGTGTCGCGGCTGCTCACCGCGCCGGCCGGCAACCCGGTGCGGGGGTCTCGCTCCGGGTCGCCGGCCGGCGCCGCGGCCCGCAAGACCGTGTGGCGATGCGCCGGTGCCACAGCCCCGGACCACGAGATCCCCTGGCCGCGTTCGTCGACCACGGACAGGCGTGTCACGACGGCACGGTCAGGACCCCTCGGCCACCTCGTCGGCGTACTTGCGGTTCATGTGCTCGAGCGCCGCGCCGGCTGCGATGCTCGCCTCCTCGCGCCGCGCGAGAATCCGGGCTCGGGCGTCGTGGGACGCCTGGGCGTGGGTCGTCCCCGATCCCTGGAAGTGCGGGGCGACCTGACGGGCGACGAGTTCCCACGAGCGCCACTTCGCCGTCGGGCCGGCCCAGTCGTGCGCCATCAGCAGCACGGTGCCGAACCCGCCGGACTGGTCGACCATGCGCTGGATCTGGCGGCGGACGTCGTCGGCCGTGCCGATCGCGCCCAGGCCCGATTCGTTGACGAACTCGATCAGCTCCCGCGTGCTGCCGTCGGGCAGCGCGAGCCCAGGCGTGGCCGCGTTGTCGTTCAGGTGCCTCAACCAGTCCTGCAGCCCGAACTCGACGTCGCGGTATGCCTGCTCCCGGGTCTCGGCGACGTGCACGTTCGTGACCAGCCGCCAGGTCGCGCGGTTGGGCGCCGGCCGTCCCGCGTGGGCGGCGCGCTCGGTGGCGATCCCCCAGTGGTACGCCAGCGCGTCGAATCCGTCCTGGCTCATGGTCGCCCCGAGCGAGATCAGGCTCGCACCGCGGCTGCCGGCCAGGCGCGCGCCGGTCGGCGACGCCGTCGCGGCCACCGCGATCTCGAAGCACGGCTCGGTGAACGGGCGCAGCTGCAGCGTCGCGTCGACCAGCGTGTGGCTCCCGACCGTCGTGGTGACCGACTCACCGGCCAGCAGCCGCTGGATGATGTCGAGATGGGTCTCGAGGAGCTCGCGGCTCTCGGTGGGGGTCATGCCGATCATGGCGACGTCGGAGGGCAGGGAGCCGGGACCGACCCCGAGCATCACCCGGCCCTGCGTGAGGTGGTCGAGCATCACCATCCGGTCGGCCACCCACAGCGGATGGTGGTACGGGAGCGAGGTCATGCCGGTCCCGAGGCGGATCCGGGTGGTGCGCTCCGCTGCCGCCGCAATGAAGATCTCGGGCGAGGCGATGAGGTCCCGACCGGTCGAGTGGTGCTCCCCGATCCACGCCTCGTCGAAGCCCAGCCGGTCGAGGTGCGCCATGAAGTCCAGGTCGTGGCGCAGCCACCACGTCGGGCTCTCCCCCAGCGGGTGGATCGGGGGCAGGAACGCACCGAAGCGCAGACTAGTCACAAGTTCTCCACCAGGTCGGCGTCCACATCAGTCACTCGCGGCCGCAGCGCTTCCACACGACGGGCGGTGAATGTGCCGGCGATGAGCCGGCGCGGACGGGTGTTCTCGGGCGGGTCGGTCGGCACCTGGCGCACGTCCTCGTAGCGCGTGACCGGCCAACCGGTCTTGCCGTCAGCGAGCCGGAACCGGGTGACCGGCCGGTCCCGTTGCAGCTCGTTCAGCTCCGGCGGGGGATGGAAGAGTGACGGCGCGGGCGGAAAAGGGGTCAAGACTGGCGCTCGGTCGGCATGAGCCATGAATTAACCTCCGGAAAGCTGCGTGCGCCCCACGGTAGGCTCTGCGACTCGGCGAGCCATCCCCTAGTTTTCCGGTGAACCATCCCCTAGTTGTCACAAGGCATCTCTGGGGTCTCTGGGGTCTCTGGGGTCTCTGGGTCACCCTCCCCATGCCCGACCTGGCGGCGGGACTCGACATGCAGGGGCCGGCAGGCCCGACGTGGACGGAGCTGGTCTGCAGCGTCGTGGCGACCACACAGAGCCCTTGGGAGATCGTGAAGCCGCCCAACAGCCCGAGCACCGTCGCGGCCAGGTCCGCGGGCTCCGCATCGGGCAAGCGGTCCTCCTTCGACCAGATGGCACCGTCCGATCCAACCGGAGCCACGGGAACGGCCCGGCACCACGGGCGCCGGGCGGAGACGCCGCCCGGTGACACGGTCGGTCTCCGACATTGATCGCGACCTACCCAGGTGGTGATCTCGAGTCGGCGTTTGGTAGGTCACGCCCCGTCACCCCGAAGCCTGCCGCCCCCTCTTACTGAAGACAGAAGACGAGCGCGCCGGCCGCCACGGCCCGAGCCCGCGATTCGGTCGACGACCTAAGCGCGGTCAGGTCAGCGATGAATGCCGCGTCGTCGGAGACTAACGAGCTCGTGCATGGTTGGCGGGGCGGTTTGCTCGGGTGGAGACCCGGCGGCCAGTCCGTGGGTCCTGCTCGGGCTGCTGGCCGATGTTCCCCGCAAGACCTGCTGGTCCGCGACGCCGACGCGGTGCTGGTGGTCGACGAGACCGGCGACCTGAAGAAGGGCCGGTGCACGGTCGGGGTGCAACGCCAGTACACCGGCACCGCCGGTCGGATCGAGACCGCCCGAGTCGCGGTGTATTCGACCTACGCCGGCGCCCGCGGACACGCCATGATTGACCGCGAGCCCCACCTCCCGCGGTCTTGGACCACCGACCCGGACCGGCTCGACGAGGCCGGGATGCTCACCCGCGCCCTGAACGCCGGTGCCGAGGCCCGCTGAGTGGCCGGTGACGAGGTCTACGGCGCCGACCCCGCCCTGCTCGCCGGGCTGGAAGCGCGCCGGGCCGGCTACGACCTGGCCATCGGCTGCGACCGCCGCAGCCCGACCGCCGCCGGGCTGCGGCGCGCCGTCGAGATCACCGACATCCTGCCCCGGCGGGCCTGGCAACGGCTCTCGGCCGGGTCAGGAGCCCAAGGGCAGCGCTAGGGCCTGTGTGTGGTTGTGATCAACCTTCGGGTTCCGTCCCCGCATGGGGACGGAACCCGGTAGGAAGCTGGGTGTGACGCGCAGGCAAC
>NZ_JBSHBP010000051.1:0-54839 GCF_053612065.1 Streptomyces sp. NPDC054765
GCCGGGAGGGCAGTCGTCAGGCGCGCGAAGCGCGTCGAGCCCGCTGCCGCAAGGTAAGCAGGAATCTCCCGGCTTCAGCCGGGAGAGCACTTCAATTCCTCACCCTCTTCCTTCGCGGGACACCGCCCAGCGTGCGAAGCGCGTGCACGTGTCCTTCGAAGAAGGCTTCCTGGCCGCAGGAGGCGAAGACGCTTCTCTGCACTTCATTCCAACGGGTGAAGCCTGAGCGCAGAGCCGCCTCGGTCCAGCCCGGGTGGGCTGGGCCGGGGCGCATGAGGGCTCTGGGAAGCACTGCGCCTGGGGTCACACGGTCTTTGTGGCGCCTCCGTCGATGATGTGGTCCGCCCCGGTGGTGCTGCCGGCTTGGGGCGAGGCGAGGTAGGCGACGAGGGCGGCGACCTCGTCGGGGCTTACGAGCCTGCCGGTGACCATGCCCATGGCGGTCGGGAGATGGGCCAGAAGCTGTTTCTGTTCCAGGCCCATCGACTTGGCCAGCTCGGCTCCGTAGCCCTCGGGGCTTTCCCACATGTCCGTGCGGACGGGACCGGGCGAGACGGTGTTGACGCGCACGCCCTGGGGGCCGAACTCCTCGGCCAGCGCCTTGCCGAACGCGGTCAGTGCAGCCTTGGCGGTGGTGTAGGCGATAGGGCCCGCATGCGGGGTCCTGGCTCCGTTGGAGGAGATGTTGACGATGGCGCCGCGGCTGTTGGTGAGGTGAGGCAGCGCGGCCCGGGTAGTGCGGACGGAGGCGAGGAAATTCAGGTCGAACGCGTCGTACCACTGCCGGTCAGTGAAGGTGAGGAAGCCGCCCGTCTGGCCCTCCCCGGCGTCGCCGCCGCCGACGTTGTTGACCAGGACATCCAGCCCGCCGAGCTCGGCTTCGGCCTGGGCGACGAGCCGGGCGGGGCCGTCGGCTGTTGAAAGGTCCACGGACACGCCGATCGCGCCGCTGGCCTTGAGTTCCGGTGTGATCGTTCGTGCCGCGGCCACCACCCGCATGCCCTCACCCACCAGTGCGGAGACGATGGCCAAGCCGATCCCCCGGCTCGCGCCGGTCACGACAGCGGCCTTGTTGGTCAGCTGCAGGTCTATGGAGCACTCCTACCCAGAGATGAGTCATCTTTGATGCGGAAACCCTAGAACCTGCAACATCAATGTTGCAAGTTGCGGATAAATGGCGACAGTCCCGTACTCTTCTCGAAGAGTCACGGAGAGGGAGCCTCGTGGATCGGAAGAGTCAGCAGCGGCCACTGCGCGCGGACGCGGAGCGGACCGTGAGGGCAATCCTGGAAGCTGCCGAGCGTGTCCTCAGCTCCAATCCGGCGGCCACGATGGAGCAGATCGCGGAGGCGGCGGGCGTCGCTCGGACGACCGTGCACCGCCGGTTCACCAGCCGCGAGGCCCTGGTGGACGCTCTGACAGCATGGGCAACGCGGCAGTTCCACGAAGCCGTGACGAGCGCCCATCCCGACACCGCTCCACCACTGGTCGCCCTCTACCAAGTGACCGCCAACGTCCTCCGGGTCAAGATCGGGTGGGGGTTCGCAATGAGCAGGACCACACCGGAGGACCCCGACGTGGCACGAGCCCATGCCGATGTGCTCGATCAGTGCGACCGCCTGTTCCAGCGCGCGCTGGAAGCCGGCGTGCTCCGCCCTGACACTGACTTGGCGTGGGCTCGCCGCGTCTATTACGCCCTCATTCACGAGGCGGCCCAGAATCAGTCGGATGAAGCCGACGATGTCGATGAACTGGCAACCCTCGTGGTCGACACATTGTTGCGTGGCATGGGTCGGCAGGGCAGCTTTCTCAGCCCTTGACGAGTCCTTTCGACTTCACACGCCGACAATGAGCCGAGTGGGGGGTTCGGGCCTGCGTAGGCTGCACAAGCGATCGTCCGATGCATCAAGATCATCAGCCCCACGACGTCGGTGGTTGTGAGCGAGCATCCGGCCATCAGAGTAGGCGAGGACTTCCCGGTTCTGGAGGTGTTCGCCGAACGGTCTCGGGTGCTGTTCCGCCTCCTGCATCGGGTCGAAAGCGACGTATGCCTGAGTGGTGTCGAGGTCGAGGTGGCCAAGGAGCTTCGCGGCGATGTGGATCGGCAGGCCGCCGTTGACCGTCTCCGTCGAGAAGATTCTGCGGAAGTCGTGCGGGGCGAACCTCAACGGCGACCCGTCGACGTCGACGATGCCGGCCCGCAGCGCATGGTCGGTGAGGAGCTCGCGGATCCGGTTGGGGGAGATGACCTGCAGCCGGTGCTGGGAAGGGCACTGGAACAGGTGGGGCATCGGTGGTCCGAAGACCCGCTCGTAGCCGTCGTACCGGGTCAGCAGCGGCACCCGCTCCCCGGTGCCCTTGGTCCGGCGAATGATCCGGGCGAGGACCGCGACCAGGTCCGGGTCGGCGGGGATGACGCGCTCGCGGTCGGTCTTGGACGGGCTGATCTGCAGCAGCGGCACTGTCTCGCCGGTCGGTGCCTGGTACTGACGCAGGCTCAGGTGGGTGAGCTCCAGCAGTTCCTCGATCCTGGCCCCGGTGCGTCGCAGAACCTCGATGCTCGCCCAGGTCCAGAAGGCATTGTTCTCCTCGCATTCGGCATCGAACCGCGGCCCCGGCTCGTCGACGGGAGCGAGGAACAGCGCGGTGGGACGCCAGTGGCTGCCGTCCCGCCCGGTGCGTCGGAACCGCGAGCCCTCGATGGTGAACTCCTCTCCCGGCGTTGCGGATCGGGCCGCCTGCAGCAGGCGCGTTACGCGCTGCAGCCTGGCCTCGGCAGCACGGACGAGTTGCGGCAGGACAGGGGCCAGAGTGCGGGTGCGCTGCTGCATCCGCGCCTGCCGGTGCCGGGACTCCTTGATATAGCCGCGGATGTCGGCTTCGCTGATCGGACAGGGTGCGGCCCAAGCCGCCCAGCGGGCCGGGTCCTCCATCGACCACTGTGAGAGGTCCAGGTAGAAGGAGCGCACGGCCAGGAACACGGCGTGGGAGGTGCGACGCGGTCGCCCGTCGGGCAGGACCCGGACGCGTTGCTTCCATGACTGGGCCACCACGTCGGGCAGGTTGAGCGAGGAGATCCCGGGGTGGTGGCGTTGCAGGTCGCCCCAGAACAGGTCGGCCAGCATCTGGGCCTGGTCGACCAGGGAGCCGTAGTTGAGGACAGCGGATCGCTCGGCGATGTAGTGCACGAGCGCGTCGCGGACCGCGCGGTTGGCGATCGGGTGGCGGTCGACCAGCTCGGCCGGGGTGAGCTGACCGCGGGCCTGGGCCTCGCGCAGGGTCGGCGGCAAGTCCTTAAGACCGCCGACCGCGTACAGGACGTCGTAGGCGAGCGGCAGGGCCATCACCGTGCGGCCGTTGGCCCGACGGGCCCCGGCGTAGGCGGTGAGGTCCTCAAGATCCAAGGCCAGCAGGTCCTTGCCGGTGACGATGCTCATGCGGGTGAGCACGTTCAAGGCTTCGGTCGCGTGCTCGTCGCAGCGCTGTCCGCCAGCGTGCTGTCGGAGTTCGGCGAACAGGACCGATTGGTTGTGGCGACGGTAGGCGTCATAGACGCCCAGTAGGCGGCTGCCGAACAGCCAGCCGTAGGAGGGCCGGACCACCTGGAGGACGATCAAGGTGCCCAGGCCGGCGGTGAATCGCGACCGGGTGCCCGCGCTGAGCCCTTGCGGCCCCCAGCCGGAGCCCAGGTCGTCGGAACCGCTCAGCAGCCATCGGTCCTGCCAGGTGTCGGCGGGGAATCCCTCCAACCAGTCGAAGATGCGCGTCAGGGAGAGCTGCTGGCGCCACAGGCTGCGGACGGTCGGCTCGCTCAGCAGGTTCTCGGCCAGGCGGGCGAGTTCATCGCGATGCGCCGTCGCCCGTTCGCTGCTGCGGGTCGTGCTCCTCGGCTCGGGGAGTACGGCGGTGAGGAGGGCGGGGTCGCGTGGGCTGACCGGAGTGCGGGCGACGCGTCCGTGCCGGGTCATCAGCGGTTCCCGAACACGTCGGCGAGGTCGTCCGGGTCATACGTCCAGCCGGTCAGTGGCTGCGGTGGCGGTTTGGGGCGCGTGTAGTGCTCGTGGACCTTGGTGATGACCTCGTCGATCCTGGGCCGCAGGTAGGTGCTGGTCGTGGTGATGCGCCGGTGGCGCATCACTTGCTGGGCATCGACCAGAGTGATGGCCGGGTCATCGATCAGGTGCAGACACAGGGTGTGTCGCAGGTCATGCAGCGTGATGTTCGCCCCGATCCGGGCGTTGATCCGGTTCAGCACCGCCCGCAGGGCGGTGTAGGTCAGCGGGCGCGTCGGTCCGCGCAGGGTCCACCACACCGGCTCGTCCGGGGCGGGCCGGTGGCCGTCCTGTGCCAGCTCGCCGAGGTAGAGCGCCAGCCAGGCGAAGGCTTCCGGGGAGGCCGGGCATGCTTCCCTCTCCCCGCCCAGGCCCTTGGTCTGCACGTAGATCCGGCCCTCGCCCGGGTGGACGTCACCAATCGTCATGCCCAGCATCTCGGCAGCCCGCGCGCCGCTGGACAAGAACATGGAGAACAGTGCCCGGTTCCGGTGGCAGCCCAGCGAGGTGAACAGGTCCTCGACGACATCGTCGGGGACCGCCCGGGGCTCGCGGTCGACCTGCTTCTGCCGGTAGGCGCCCCGACGGTGCAGCCGGAACGGCTCCAGCGGGTTGTGATGCGCCTCCAACCGGCGCCCGTCACGCGACTGCGGTGGCACCGGGGAGACCAGCGGCCCCTGCCCGGTCTGCAGATGATGGTCGTAGAACGCCGCCAGCACCGATACCGCGTGGTTGATGGTTGCCGGGGCATAGCCCGACTTCAGGTACGGCTTGCCGGTGCGCGCGTTCAGCGACCCCGGCGCGGGTGCGTCCGGGCGGTGCCGGTCCCGCGCCGGGTTGTGGCACGTCCGCAGCCACAGGACAAAGTCGCGTACGTCCACGCGCTTCGCACGGCTCCATTGCCCGAGTAGGACGGGAGGCCCCCTCGCTCACGCATCCTGGATCATGTCGGCCGGCCACCGCGCCCGTCGGGCCGTTCGTTGTACCTCCGTGCAGGCCGGGCTTCGTCGCTCGGGGAGCGATGCGAGAACGAGAGCATGAGCACGATCGACCCGGATGCCGAGCGGAACCCCATTCCGGGTGGGTGCCGGGACTGATGCGCGGTGTCGGTCATCTATCGGCGGCTGCCGGTTCGATGTCGGTGGCTTGTCGGCGAGGTCCGGCACCGTTCCAGAGACGGCCGGCCGGAGCTCACTGGGCGGCCCCGATCCCCAGGAGCCACCATGCACATGCCCGTCACGATCATCGGCGCCGGACTCGGCGGACTCACTCTTGCCCGCGTCCTGCACGTCCACGGAATCCCGGTCACGGTCTACGAGGCGGAGTCCTCCCCGACGGTGCGCACGCAGGGCGGGATGCTCGACATCCACGACTACAACGGACAGATCGCCCTCAAGGCGGCCGGCCTGATGGACGAGTTCCACGCCATCGTCCTGGAGGGCCGCCAGGCGACGCGGGTCCTCGACCCGGACGGGACCGTCCTGCTCCACAAGGTCGACGACGGCATGGGCGGACGCCCCGAGGTGCAACGCGGCGACCTACGACAGATCTTGCTCGACTCACTCCCGGCCGGCACCGTCCGATGGGGGCACAAGGCCAGCGGCACCCGCGCCCTCGGCGGCGGCCGCCACGAGGTGACGTTCGCCGACGGCGGCACCGTCGTCACCAGCCTGCTGGTCGGCGCGGACGGCGCCTGGTCACGGATACGGCCACTGCTCACCACCGCCACCCCCGAGTACGCCGGCACGTCGGTCGTCGAGACGTACCTGTTCCACGCCGACACCCGCCACCCAGCCGCCGCGAAAGTGGTCGGTGGCGGGTTGCTGATCGCGCCCTCGCCGGGCAAGGAGATCTTCGCTCACCGGGAGAACGGCGACACCCTGCACACCTACGTGGCGCTGACCAGGCCACAGGATTGGTTCGCCGCCATCGACTTCACCGATGCCGCCGCGGCCACCGCCCGGATCGCGCGCGAGTTCGACGGCTGGGCACCGGAACTCACCATGCTCATCACCGACGGCGACACAGCGCCGGTCCTGCGCCCCCAGTACGCTCTGCCGACCGGGCACCGGTGGGACCGGGTGCCGGGGGTCACCCTGCTCGGCGACGCCGCCCATCTCGCGCCCCCGAACGGCGACGGCGCCAACCTGGCCATGTACGACGGCGCCGAACTCGGCAAGGCCCTCGCCGCCCGCCCCGACGACATCGAGGCCGCACTCACCGAGTACGAGCAGGCCATGTTCCCCCGCAGCGCCGAGGTCACCACTTTCGAAGGTGGAGCGGTTCCGGGGATCGACTCCGAGCACAACACGGCCCAGGGCCTGATCAACATGATCACCGAGAAGAGCCAATAAGCCGCGCAGGCCCAGATCTGACGCTCTCCGTCCCACCCCGCTCAAGCCTAGGCGGCGGTGACTCCCGAACTCATCGACATTGATCATGGGCACGAGCGATGAACCGACTCCCGAAGTCGTTGACAAATGACCCCCGTTCTCACGCACAAAGCCAGGGGCACCGACGCCCAGCAACATGCCTCACTTCCCTTAACAAGCAACAGGGGCCTGAACTGCATCAAGACTTGACAGCACTAGATAAAGACGGTGTTGCGACGCTTCTACGACATACACCGCGACCGGGGTCCGGCCCGCTGCGCAACCCGTTCCCGTTGGATCTGTCGCGTCGCTCCGGCCGGCCACACGCGCACCACAATCCGAGGGACGGCTGGAAGCCGGAGCGGGCAAAGCCGGCGATCACCACCCAGCCAATGACAGCTACAACTGGCCCCACCGGACTCGACTACTCACCTCACTCCTCGACGAATACCGCGCTACATCCGGGCGCCGGCAGACCCTGTTCAGTGAGACAGCCACTCCACCATCGGGCCTACCTTCGAAGTAGTCTGACTCATGGAGGGTTGGTTCAGAGAAGTCCGTCCTGACATCCCCTGAGTGAGGCATCTCGCCCCATGCCGGCATCAAACGCCCTTCAGAACACGGTCAAGTGCCGCCCGGCCTGCTGGTCCCCAGTTCGGCTTGCCGCCGGGAAGGCCCCGATCTCCGTTCTGCCCCATGAGCATCAGGAAGAGGCTCTTCATAGCGGCCAGCCCGCGGGCGCGCCGGATCGCCGCCTTGTCTGCATGCGCGTACATGTCGAAGAACCGTGAGGCCGTGCCCGCGGGTAGCAGCACCCACGCGGCGGCGAGGTCCCACGCCGGATCGCCGGCGAACATGTCACCGAAGTCGACGATGCCCGAGAGCGTTCCCTCCGAGACGACCACGTTCGCAGGATGGAGGTCGCCGTGCACCCACACCGGCGGGCCCTCCCGCACGTCGGCCGCAACGGCGTCGTCCCAGACGGCCCGGATGTCGGCAGCGATGTCATCGGGGGCAACGGCCTGGAAGAAGTTCTCGAAGCCGTCCGTGCAGTTCCTGGGATGGGCACCGCGGTCCGTAGTGATCGGCGCCCCGGCGGGCGCCTCCACATGGAGCGCCTGGAGGAAGCCCGCCAGCGTGTCGGCCGCGTGGGCGCCGCGGCTGATCGAGCCGTGGTCCAGCGGCTCGCCGGGAACCCACGTCATCACGGTCCAGTGCTTGGGGAAGCGCTCGGACGGTTCGCCGAACCGCACCGGGGTCGGCACCGGGAGCGGCAGGCGCGGGGCCAGCACGGGTAGCCACCGCCGCTCCTTGAGCTGGAGCTCCGGGGTGGGGTCCATGCGCTGCATACGCACGGCCAGCTCGTCCCCGAGGCGCCACATTTGGTTGCCCCAGCCGCCCGCCACCTCGCGGATGGCCAGCCCTGCAAGGTCTGGATGTTGCTCCTGCAGCAGGTCGCGGACCAGGTCTGCGGTGATCTCGATCTCGGTGTCGGTCATGCGAAGTCACCGTACTGAGGCGGCAGGCGGAGCGGCTCTCCCCGATGGCTGGGAGGTTCTGAACCTATGTCGGCTCGGGGCGTTCCGGGTTCGGGACGAAGGCGGGTAGCGCGGCGAGGCTGTGGGCCACGGCCTCGCCGCCGTACTCGAACATCTGCCGCTCGTAGTCGCCGACCGCGCCGAGGAGGTCTTGGCGGTGCTCGACGGCCCCGATCAGGCAGCGGCGCAGCAGGTCGGCATCGCGCAGGGCGGTGTTCGCGCCGTTGCCGCCGGTCGGGGAGGTGGCGTGGATGGCGTCTCCGAGCAGCGTGACCGGACCGGGCGCCCAGCGCTCGCGGGGCTCGACCACCCGGATGGACAGCAGGGTGCTGTTGTCCGGGTCGGCCTGCTCGATGAGCGCCTGCAGGTCCGGATGCCAGCCCTCCATCCTGGACAGCACGGCCTCCTGCGCGGTCGGGGCGCCGAGCGAGCCGTTCGGTGGCAGGAGCATGGCCCAGCGCACGTAGTCGCGGATATCGGGGAGGGTCACCTCGGGTGCCAGTTCCTCGGCCGCCTGCTTGGGCGGGGTATGGAAACGCATCGCTCCGAGCATCAGACTCACCCCGTCCCCGGCGATTTTCGAGCCGAAGGCCGGCGCCAGGGTGGCAAAGCGCTCGGTCAGCGGCGTGCGGCCGATGACGAACCGGGCGCCGGTGTCGGTCGCGGTGGTCTGCGGCGAGAGCACCGCGCGGACGGCGGAGCCGACCCCGTCCGCCCCGACGAGCAGGTCGGCGGTGGTCGGGTCACCGTGCGCGAACCGGGCTTCGACCTTGCCGTCGTCCAGCACATCGTAGCCGGTCAGCGCGGCCCCGGTGCGCACGGTGAGTCCGGTCAGCAGCAGGTGTCGCAGCACGTGCCGGTCGATCACGATCCCGGTCCTGCCGGGGCCGAGCTCGCCGATCCGGTTCAGCTGCGGGTCCAGGATCAGCCGCTCGGCATAGGCGTCACCGACGATCGCGTCCAGCAGCGGGTGCCAGCGCGGCGGCAGACAGCCGCGCAGCGCCTCGAACCCCACCGGGCTCAGCAAGAGCCGGTAGCCCTGGAACCGCGCGGTGATCACCGGGTCCCGCTCGTACACGTCGGCCTCGATCCCGGCACCACGCAGCCCCTGCGCCAAGCACAGACCTCCCAGACCGGCTCCGACCACGGAAACATGCATCACACACCTCCTGAAGAGACTTTCCGAACGCTGCTCAGGTACCTGAGCAGGGCATATGTGAACCACGCAGATACGAACTTAGTTCTGCCTGAACGATCTAAGGTCTACTTGGCGAACTTAGATCGTGTCAAGCTATAGTGATCGGTATGCCCTCCGATCCCCGGCAACGCCGAGCAGCTCGTCACGCCCAGCCCGCCGGGGAGCCCGCAGCGACGTCACCACGCAAGAAGCGCATCACGGTCGACCGGATCACCGACGCCGCCCTGCAGGTCGTGGCCGCCGAGGGCTACGACGCGCTGACCATCCGTCGAGTCGCCGCGGTGCTCGGCACCGGGCCGTCGTCGCTGTACGCGCACATCGTCAGCAAAGAGGACATCGACGATCTGCTCGTCGGCCGGCTCTGCTCCGGGGTCGTGCTGCCCGAACCGGACCCGGCCACGTGGCGCAAGCAGATCCTCGACGTGTACGCGCAGATCCGCGACCAGTACCTGCAATACCCCGGAGTCTCCCGTGCCGCGCTGGGCGTAGTCCCCACCAACCTCTCCACGTTGCGGATCAGAGAAGGGCTTTTGGCGATCCTGCTCGCCGGCGGAATCGAGCCGCAGAGCGCCGCCTGGGTGCTCGATGCCCTGTCCCTCTACGTCAGCGCCTATGCCTTGGAGCAGTCGCTGGTCCAGCAGCGGCGCAGACACCCGGACCAGGAATGGGTCCTTGGCCGCGAGGAGTTGATCCGCCGGTTCACCGCGCTGCCGGCCGACACGTTTCCGCAGACCCGACGCTATGCCGCTGAGCTGACCTCCGGCACCGGACACGACCGGTTCGAGTTCACCCTCGGCCTGATCATGGACAACCTCACCCAGCCCCAGCCCCAGCCCCAGCCCCAGCCCCAGCCCCAGCCCCAGCCCCAGCCCCAGCCCCAGCCGACACCGGCATCCGATACCGCCGGATGAACGCCGCAGCCCGAGGCGGGTCTGTACCGGTGCAACTCCCGATCGTGGAAGTAGCACCTGACGAGTGACGTGACTGCCTCGGTTGAGGCGGTTGAGGCGGTTGAGGCGGTTGAAGAGGTCCGGCCGGTCGTCCAGCTCCTGGCCCGGTAGTTGGGGGCTGCGCAGGAAGAGAAGGCCGTGTGCGTGGCAGATGCCGAGGCCGGCGGGGGAGATGTCGCCGAGGACCGTACGGACGGCGGGCCCGCCTGCGGGATCCGAATCGCGGCTGGGCGGGCGCGGTGCCGCCGGGCGGTTCGGCAGGGACCGCCTGTCTGACCGGCCCGACAGTGGCGTGCCGGTCCGTGCCGGCCGGCCCGTCAGCCGACCCTCGTCCCTCGTATCCGGGGGCGGGGGCCGCCCGCCGTGCCCGTGTCCTCCAGCGGCAGGGGTTCCGGGAAGCCTCGGACCGTACGGGCCTCTTCGGGGGCGGTGGTCAGGGCCGGAAGGGTGAACCACACGACCTTGCCGCTGCCGTCGGGGCGTACTCCCCAGCTCTCGCTGAGCGCCGCGATCAGTGCCAGACCGCGGCCACAGGTCTCCCAGCTGTCGGCGATCCGGATCCGCGGCAGCCGGGGATCCTCGTCATGCACCGAGACCGTCAATTGATCCAGGAGAACGCACAGTTCCACGGTGCACTGCTTGCTGGGGCGGGCGTGCCGGTGGACATTGGCGAGGAGTTCGGTCACCCCGAGCGCCGCCGGGTCTATCAGGGCGTCGAGACGCCAGTACCGCAGCTGCGCGGACACGATCCTGCGCACATGTCCGATGCGAGCCGGAACGGCTTGGAGCTCCACCGTGCAGTGCCTGCTGGGCTGCCTGATCACGACCGCGACTCCCTGATGAGGCCGGGCGCCCCTCGTACCGGGCAGGGGCGAAGATCGGATCCAGCGATGCCGGCTGCACCACAGCGTCACCGCTGGTGAACCCTCAGTGATACGAGTCCAGGGTCATGCAGCCGGTGCGCTCCCGCAACCGCACCCAGCCGTCCGGAGGGGGCCGTCAGGGCCGCGGCGGACGCGCCGCTTCCAGGGCCTTGAGGAACAGCTCAGGGGTGCCCAGGGTGAGCGAATAGCGATGGCCGTTGAGTCTGGCGAGCGCCCGGTCCCGCGCCGCGAACAGCGGTTTATGAGCCTCCACGGCCTGCAGCGGGGCGCTGTCGATCTCCGTGCCGTAGCTCGTCAGCAGCGCCAGTCTGCCGTCTCTGATGACGACCTGTCCGGCGCGGGTCAACGACCGCAGCCACCGCTCGATCCGTACGCCGGTCGCGTTGAACTCAGGCTCCGCCATGCCGGCACCTCCTCGGTGAGACGGGCAGCTGCCCTCCACCGCCCCTTGGGGGAAGTCTGCCGGTGCGGCGCCGGGTGCACCAGTGCCCCCCCGGGCGCGCACGGCTCACAACAGTGTCCCACGACCTCCTTGGGGTATCTCAAAGCGATGTTTATGCAGGTGAGAAGGGTGCGAGGGGTGGCTATAGTCGGAATCGGCCCGCCGTCGTGCGCGGGCTTCCCCACCCCAGAGGAGCGCGCCGGTGAGCACCGCACAACAGCCGCAGAGCCGGCCCGACGACGAGGCCGGGGCCCCGATGCCGACCGTCGATGTCGACCGTACGGATCCGGCCTACCGAACCTGGCTCAAAGAAGCCGTCCGCAAGGTCCAGGCGGACGCCAACCGCACCGCCGACACCCACCTCCTGCGCTTCCCGCTGCCCGAGAAGTGGGGCATCGACCTCTACCTCAAGGACGAGTCGACACACCCCACCGGAAGCCTCAAGCACCGGCTGGCCCGCTCACTGTTCCTCTACGGGCTGTGCAACGGCTGGATCCGCCCCGGCAAGCCCGTCATCGAGTCCTCCAGCGGCTCCACGGCCGTGTCCGAGGCGTACTTCGCCTCGCTCATCGGGGTGCCGTTCATCGCGGTGATGCCGGCCACCACCAGCCGCGAGAAGACCCGGCTGATCGAGTTCCACGGCGGCAGCTGTCATCTGGTGCAGGACCCGCGGACCGTGTACGAGGTCTCCGCCCGGCTCGCCGCGGAATCCGGCGGTCACTACATGGACCAGTTCACCTATGCGGAACGGGCCACGGACTGGCGCGGCAACAACAACATCGCCGAGTCGATCTACCAGCAGCTGCGGCTCGAACGCTACCCCGAGCCCGCCTGGATCGTGGCGACCGCGGGCACCGGCGGCACCTCCGCGACCATCGCCCGCTATGTCCACTACATGCAGTACGACACCCGTATCTGTGTCCCCGACCCGGAGAATTCCTGTTTCTTCGACGGCTGGCTCACCGGTGACGCGAAGACCGACTGCGCCACCGCCTCCCGTATCGAGGGCATCGGGCGGCCCCGTATGGAACCGAGCTTCGTCCCCGGCGCGATAGACCGGATGATGAAGGTGCCGGACGCGGCCGGCATCGCCGCCGTGCGCGCCCTGGAGACCGCGATCGGCCGCAAGGCGGGCGGCTCGACCGGTACGGGGCTGTGGAGCGCACTCAAGATCGTCTCGGAGATGGTGGCCGAGGGCCGCCGGGGATCCGTCGTCACCCTGCTGTGCGATCCGGGCGACCGCTACCTCGACAAGTACTACTCCGACGACTGGCTGGCCGCTCAGGGCCTGGACATCACGCCTTACGCACGCACCCTCGACCAGTTCCTGGCCACCGGCTCCTGGCTCGCCTGAGCCGGCCGGCGGACCGTCGCGGCGGCGCTGCCTCAGCCCTGGACGAGCCTGCGGTCCAGGGCCCGCGCCGACTCCCGGAAGGCGCGGCCCAGGCCGGGCCTGGCCAGCGTCAGCAGAAACCGGAACGGCGCCGGGCCGTCCGCCGCGAACGTCCACCGCAGCCGGGTGCCGCCGCCCGCCGGTGTCAGCCGCCAGTCCTCCAACAGGGCGTGCAGACCGGGGGCGTTGGTGGTGTCGACGCGGTAGGCGTAGCGCCCGTCGGGCTCGGCCGCCAGGACCGTCTCCGTGAAGCGGGTGCCGCCGGTCAGCCGCACCTCCCGGCCCTTGCCGCCGTGCGTCGGCGCGGACCGCGCCACACCCGTGAACCAGCACGACCAGCCCGCCACATCGTCCGCCAGCGCTTCATACACCGCCTCCGGCGGCGCGGCGACCTCCGCGGCGAACACCAGCCGCAGCGGGGCGGACTCGACGAAGTCGAGCTCGACGGGGCGGAGTCGGCGTGCCATGGGACGAGCACCCCCTACGGGACGGTCGGCGGGACTGCGCGCCTCACCATAGCTGGCGGACCGTCAGATGTCTGCCGACGGCCGCAGCTCGGTGGGGACGGCCCGGACGAGACCGTTGTCTTCCGGCGCCTGCCCGTTGACTTCCGGTGTCTTCCGGCGCCCCTCAGGCGTCTGCCTCGTCCCGCCGTTCGCCCGCCACCACCAGCTCCGGCGGCAGCTCGGCGAACTCCGCGCGCGCCTCGGCGGACAGCCCGGAATCCGTCACCAGCGCCTCCACCTGATCCAGCGTCGCGAAGGAACTCAGGCCCACCGTGCCCCACTTGGTGTGGTCGGCCACTACCACCACCCGGCGCGCGGAGCGCACGAAATGGCGGTTGGTCTCCGCCTCCGCCAGATTCGGTGTCGACAGCCCCGCCTCGACCGATATGCCGTGCACCCCGAGGAAGAGCACATCGAAGTGCAGCGACCGGATCGCGGCATCCGCCACCGGGCCCACCAGGGTGTCCGACGGCGTCCGCACCCCGCCCGTCAGCACCACCGTCGCCGCGCCCGCGCGCGGCCCCGCGCCGCCGCTGGCCGCCGCCCGCTGCGCCCCGTAGAACACATCGGCCACCCGGACCGAATTCGTCACCACCGTCAGATCCGGGACCTCCAGCAGCTGCTGTGCCAGCGCGAACGCGGTCGTGCCGCCCGCCAGTGCGATCGCGCTGCCCGGCGCCGCCATCTCGGCCGCCGCCTTGGCGATGTCCTCCTTGGCGCTCAGCTCCAGCGCCGACTTCACCTCGAAACCGGGCTCGTGCGCGCTCGGCTCGCTGATCGGCACCGCGCCGCCGTGCACCTTCTCCACCATGCCCTGACGGGCCAGCGCGTCCAGATCGCGGCGGACCGTCATGTCCGACACGTTGAGCTTGCGGGTGAGTTCATTGACCCGCACCCCGCCGCGCCGCCTGATCTCGTCGAGAATCAGGGCACGCCGCTGCTCCGCGAGGAGGTTCTGGTTGTCGCTCACCCCGGCCCGTCCCTTCCGCCCCGGCTCGCTGTGTCGGGTCGTCCGCGCTGGCTGCCGCCTGCGATCACTGGTGTCCTCATCCTCGCACGAGGTGCTGACAGTGACGCCGTTGCCGGGGGGAAGCAGTTCTCTGGTGTGGGCGGGAAGCAGTTCGTCGGTGCGGGTGGGGAGCCGTTCGTTGGTGTGGGCGGGAAACAGTTCGCCGGTGTGGGCGGGAAGGTGCGCTGCCGCCGGTGCGAGGCGGCCCGCTGCTCGCTCCCCCGGCCCCTCCCCCCTCTCCCCCTTCGGGGGAGGGGGCGGGGGGTGGGTTCGGGGGTGGGGGGGAACGCCCCGCGACGCGCAAGCACGACGCCCGGCGACGCCCAAGCACGGCACTGCGGAGTAGGTACTGACCGTGGCGTGGGTGCTGGATGTGCTCCCGCGGGGAAAGGACAATCCTGGAGGCGTCGCACTGCACAGCGTGGCGCCGCACAGCGTGGCGCCGCACAGCGCGGCACTGCACAGCGTGGCGCCGCACAGCGCGGCACTGCACAGCGTGGCGCCGCACGACGCCGCACGGACATCGGGCACGACTCGGGGCACGACTACGGGGGACCACAGTGGAGACGGCGGATCCGGCATCGCACGCGCACGCAACTGACCGCGGGAGCCCAGCGGACGGGCCACCGGCCGCCGCACCACAACTCTCCCTGGAGCTGCTGGTGCACGGCGTCGGCGGCACCACCGCACAGGAGATGCTGGGCGACCCACGCGTCCAGCTGATCACCGGCGACGACACCGCGGCCTGCTACCGCCGTACGGACGACGCGGACGCCGAGCAGCGGCCCGACGACTACCGCGGCCGGCCGGTCCGCGAGGCGTACTGCTGGTCCAACCTCACCTCGGGCAACGGAGCCCGCGCCCTGTGGCTGCTCCTGGTGCCCTTCATGGTCGCCAACCTCGCCCACTGGATGCGCCCGGCCGCCCCGCCCGAGCACCCGGCCCAGCGGATCTACGACCTCCTGGTGCGCATCCTCGCCCTCACCCTCACCGTCCTGCTGGCCGCCGCGGCCTGCGAGGTCGCCCTCGACCTCACGGCCTGGCAGTGTGCCGGCACCACCGTCTGCGCGGCCGGCAAATCCTGGATGAGCTTCCTCAGCCCCGACAACTCCGGCTGGTGGAGCGCCCCGGGCCGCCGCCTCGCGCTCGCGTCCCTGGTGCCGCTGCTCGTCGTCGGCTTCCTGTGGTGGCTCTCGCACCGCACCTGGAGCGCCTACGAATCCGCCTCACCGCCACCGCGGCTGCCCGGCACCTCCCGCGACACCCCGGTCGCCGAACGCACCGCGCTCAGCCTCGACGGCTTCTGGTACGGCCGCCGGCTGGTCGCCCGGCTGCGCGCCGCCCACACCACGGCCGGCCTCCTGACCATCGCCGCCGTCCTGCTCGCGGCGGGTGTGCAGACCGACGGACGCGACGGCGGCGGCACCGTCCTCGGGGTCATCGGCCGGGCCCTGACCTCCCTGGTCATCCTGCTCGCCGCCGCCACTGTGGTGGTCGTGTGGCGCACCGCCCGCAGTGAGGCCGCACCGGACGACGAGTCCGACCATCTGGTCGTCAGGGCACTGCCGTTCGCCGCGCTGGGCGTGCTGGCCCTGATCGTCGTGCACACCGGCTGGGCCCGCCCCGGAGCCCACAGCCACGGCCCCCTGCCCGGCGCCGCCGCCTTCGGCGGTATCGCCGTCCTCCAGGGCCTGCTGGTCCTCGCGCTGGCCCTGACCGCCCTGGTCCTGCAGCGCGCCGCCCGCGACGAAGCCCGCACCGCCCTGCGCGGTATGGGCGGGCCCGCCGTCGCCCTGCTGGCCTGCGCGGTCGGCGGCGTGCTGTCCGGGGGAGTGGCCCAGCGCTTCGCGGACTGGCTCGACGGCGGCGCGACACCCGGCCAGGAACACGCTCCCCTCCCCGGGCCGCCGGTCCTGCTGTCCTGGCAGGCATCGGTCATCCCCGCCCTGCTGGTCGTCGTCGCCGTCGTCGTCGTGCTCGCCGCCATCCGAGTGGTGATCGTCCGCGGCCGGGTGGCCAAGGACGTCCCCGGGCTGTACGACCCGCGCGAGCAACCCGACGAGCGCCGTACGAAGCGGATCGCCGGCACCATCGCCGGCGCGGGACTCACCGACTCCGCACCGGTCCTGGTCGCGGCCACCGCCGCCGTCACGCTCGTTCTCGGGGCCGGCGCGGTGGCCGGCGCGTGGCTCAGCGAACGGGCGCCGGGACCCGCCACCGAAGGCGCGCCGCCGGTCGTGCACGCCGCCGCCGAGACCGCGGAATCCCTGGGCTCCTGGCTGATGAGCGCCGGCGTCATACTGCTGGTCACCATGGGCCGGCGGGCCTATCGCGACCACTCGGCCCGCCGCACCATCGGCATCCTCTGGGACGTCGGCACGTTCTGGCCGCGCGCCGCCCACCCCTTCGCACCGCCCTGCTACGCCGAGCGCGCCGTCCCCGACCTGACCTGGCGGATGGCCACCTGGACCGAGCGGTTCGACGGCCGGCTGGTGCTCTCCGGGCACTCCCAGGGCAGTGTGCTGGCGGCCGCCGCCGTCTGGCAGCTGGACCTGGTCACCCGCAGCCGGGTCGCCCTGCTGACGTACGGCAGCCCTCTGGAGCGGCTCTACGGACGCTGGTTCCCCGCCTTCTTCGGGCCGCCCGCGCTGACCGGACTGCACCGCGAGATGGACGACTGGCGCAATCTGTGGCGCTTCACCGACCCCATCGGCGGCCCGATCCGGCTCACCTGTGAGGACGGCCGCCGGATCGACGAGGGGCCGCTGCGCGACCCGCTCGCCTTCGGCCGCACCCTGCAGAACCCGCTGCCCGCCCAGATCCTGGGCCACGGCGACTACCAGGCCGATCCGGTCTTCGACAGGGTGCGCGCCGAACTCATCGCCCGGCTCGGCCCGGACCTGCCGGGCCAGCGGCCCGCCGACGGCCCCCCGGACCGCCGCACCGCTGACGACTGCCCCGACGACCGCCCCGCTCAGGGGAGTTCGGGCAGATCGTCCGCGTAGAGCAGGGACAGATCGTCGGTGCTCGGGGCAGCCAGCTGCGCCACCCGCCCCGCATGCCGCTCGACCATCGCCTCGAAGGTCTGCCGTGCCGTACGGCCGTTGCCGAACGACGGCCCCTTGGGCAGTGCCGTGAAGTACTTCAGCAGCGCCTCGCCGGCTCCCTCGGCGAGGCGGTACTCGTGCTCCTCACTCTGCTGCTCCACGATCCGCAGCAGTTCCTCGGGCGCATAGTCGCCGAAGGTGATGGTGCGGGAGAATCGGGACGCCACACCGGGGTTGACCGCAAGGAAGCGCTCCATCTCGGCGGTGTAACCGGCCACGATCACCACCACGGCTTCCCGGTGGTCCTCCATCAGCTTCACCAGGGTGTCGATGGCTTCCTTGCCGAAGTCCCGCCCGGAGTCCTCGGGGGAGAGGGCGTAGGCCTCGTCGATGAACAGCACGCCGCCGCGCGCCCGGTCGAACGCCTCCTGGGTGCGGATCGCCGTCGACCCGATGTGCTCGCCCACCAGGTCCACCCGGGACACCTCGACCAGGTGCCCGCGCTCCAGCACCGCCAGGGACGCCAGGATCTCGCCGTACAGCCGCGCCACGGTCGTCTTGCCGGTGCCGGGGGAGCCGGTGAACACCAGATGGCGGCGCACCGACGCGGCCTTCAGCCCCGCCTCCTGCCGCCGGCGCCCCACCTCGATCATGTTGATCAGGCTGCGCACCTCACGCTTGACACTCTCCAGCCCTACGAGGGTGTCCAGTTCGCCCAGCACCTCGTCGGAGGGCCGGCTGCTGACGGCCGGTTCCGCGGCCGCCGGGGTGGCCGGTGGCGGGCTCTGCGCGGGGACGTTGCCCAGCAGCCCGGCCGTCTGCGTCGCCTGCTGCACCGAGGGGGCCGACGGCGCCCCGGCGGCCGGCGTCCGTACGGTGCGGCTCTCGTCGCTGGTGCAGTCCTGGGCCGTCGGCCCGTCGCCCTGTCCCGCGCCGCCCTCGGCGAACTCGTAGCCGCCGCGCGCACACCGCTCCGTACGGCAGCGCGTCAGCGTCGTACGGCAGCCGTCGATCACATGGAAGCCGAACCCCGAACTCCCGGTGACCCGGCAGCCGTGGAAGGTGCCCCGGCCCTCCGCGGAGACGTAGAACCCGGCCTCGGCGGGTGAACTGACCGTGCAGCCCTCGATGGTGGGGTCCGCGCCCTTGGTGACGATCACCCCGGTCTGCGCGCCGTCGATGGTGCAGTTGGCGAGCGTGCCGCCGCTGCCGTGGTCGCGGAACCAGGCGCCGGTCGCGGCCTCCCGGATCCGGCAGTCGTCGAGCTGGACGGTCGCCCCGTCGCTGACCGACACGGCGGTGTTGCGGACCTGTGAGAGGTCGCAGTCCACGACGTCGGCACGAGATCCCCGGTCCAGCACGAACAGCGCGTCGGGCACATCGTGCACCCGCGTCGAGTCCAGTACGGCGGTGGCGCCGTCGCTGACCCACACCGCCGGGTAGTCGCCCGTACTGTCGTGGATCTCGCACTGGTTGGCGTCCACCCGGGTGCCCGGGTCCCATACGGACAGACCGTTGCGCCCGAAGTGCCGCACCGTGCTGCGGGTCAGCGTCAGCACCGAACGCGACCGCAGATCGACGGCGTTCTCCGGGATGTCGTGAATGTCGCAGTCGGCGAGGGTGAGCACCGCGTCGGTGTCCAAAGTGACACCGTCGGCGGAGGTGCGGTGGACCGTGCAGTCCGTGAGGTGGCCGGTGGCCCGCGCGGCCACCTGGATCCCCGCGCCCTTGATCTCGTACAGCTCGCAGCCCACCGCCTCGACCGCGCTGCCCTCGCCGTTGACCGACAGCCCGGCGCCCGAGGCGTGGTGGATCCGGCAGTTCTCCAGCCGCGGGTGGGCCCCGCCGCGCACCGCCACTCCGGTCTGCCCGGCGGCCAGCACCTCGCACTCCTCGAAGACGCCGCCGGCGCCGTCCAGGACGCTGATGCCCACTCCGCCCGCATTGTCGACCGTGCAGCGGCGCACCGTCGGGCGGGCCCCGCCGCGGACCTCGATGCCGGACGCGGACCGGGTCACCACCCGCAGCCCGGTCAGCTCCGGGGCGCCGTCCTCCACCAGCAGCGCGGGTGAGGCCGAATCGGTCGCCTCCAGATGCAGATCGTGGACGGTGGCCGAGGCGCGCACGGTCAGCGCCACACCGTCGGCCGGGGCGATCCGCACCGCACCGCGCGCCCCGTCCGGGCCGCGCAGCGTCACCGCGCGGACCAGCACCAGATTCTCGCGGTACGTCCCGGCCGGGACGGTCAGCACATCACCGTCCCCGGCGGCCTCCAGGGCGGCGGCGAGCGAGCTGTACTCCCCGGTGCGGCGCCGCCAGCGCGAGGTTCCGGAGTGCGTCACCTGGACCGAGCCCTGTGCCATGGCGCTGTCGTGCCCCCACTTCGTGCGGCTGTCGTCGGCCCGGCACCATCCGTCCGCGGATGTCCGTTTTCCGGTCTGCGAGGCCCCAGCCGAGAGGCTGGCGCCACCACCGTAGCGCGCCCGGCGGGCGGCAGTTGACACGGTCAGCCACCTCGGCGGGCGGCCTCTCAGCTCCCCGCGCCGGCCCGGCCCCAGTCCTGGCCCGCGCGCTCCCACTCCGCGTCCCAGCGGCGGAAGCGACGCACCATCAGCTGCCAGACGACCATCCGCCGGGCACCCTCGATCATCATGCCGACCCCGGTCGCGGTGCCCAGACCGGCCAGCACCGCATGTGTGTCCGCCGTGCTGACGTCCATCGGCCGCGGCATCTCCCGGCCCTGGCCGTCCGTCCAGATCCGGAACCGCTCACCGGCCTCCACCGGACGCGGCGCGTCGAGCGGTGCGAGGTGCGCGCTGCCGTCCCGGGCCGTCCAGCGGCCGACGACCCGGCGGTGTGCATCGCGCTGCGACGAAGTCTCCGGATCGGGGTCGAGCGGGGCCCGTGAGAGCAGCCGGTCGACCGTGACCCACTCCAGATGCCGCTGCTGGTGCTGGAGCCGTACGGTCTCCAGCAGCGCGCCGTGCGCGGCCCGGCCGGCGAGCCAGCCGGCCGAGGTCGCCCCGAGACCGATCAGGAGGACGGCGGCGAACGCCACCCAGGCCTCGATCCGGTCGGTCCGGCGCCACAGCGGATTGTGCCGCCGGCGCCATACCCCACTCATCGCTCGCATCGGTACCCCCTCTCCGTGTCTGTGGATACCTCATCGCGGGTGGTCCAGGCGAGAGTTCTGCGACAAGAGAGCAACTTCATGGCGCACAAAGCGCGACAACCGGACGTATGGAACGGGGCCGGGGCCCTCGGGGCCTGCCCGGCCGGAGCGCTCCCGCGCGGTCAGCGCAGCCGTACCGACACCGTCACCACGGCGCCCGTCGTGCCCGTACCGGGCGGCCCCACGGCGACCGCGAACCGGTCCGCCACCAGCCGTGCCAGCCACAGCCCGCGCCCCTTCGGCGCACCGTCCAGGCCCGGCAGCAGCTCGGGGATCACGTCCTCGCTGAACCCGGGCCCCGCATCGCTGATCCGGCACTCCAGCTCATCGCCCACCCGGCGCAGCACCAGCCGGCCCGAACCGCCCGCATGCTCCACGGCGTTCCCCGCGATCTCGTCCACGGCCAGCACGAATTCGCCGCGCCGCGGTTCGCACAGGCCCTCACGGGCCGCGCACTCCTCGACCAGCAGCCGCAGCTGCGGCAGCAGCCGGGCGGTGAAGCGCCGCTGCAGCAGCCGGCGGCCGGACTCCGGTACGGGTATCTCGGCCGGATCGGGGCTCACCATGTCCGCACCACCTCCGTCAGCGCCAGCCGCGCCACCGTCCCGCCGCCGAGCCGCCGCAGCATCCGGCACTGCCCGCGGTCGCAGCGCACCTCGACCAGATCGTGGCCCGCGGCGGCGCGGGCCAGGGTGAGCAGGCCGACGGCGCAGCCCACCGACAGGAAGTGCAGCCGGGTCAGATCGACGGTGAGCCGCCGGGCCGGGACCGTCTGCGCCAGTGCGATCTCCAGCGCTCTGCTGAACGCGGCCCGGTTCGCGGCGTCCGCCTCGCCGATGAAGCGCAGTGCGCCGTCCGGGGCGCGCTGCGACCGCAAGATGCCCAGGCGCTCCAGCAGGGCCCACGGATGCGCCAGCTCCATGGCGGTGAGCACCGCACGGTCGAACCGCCGGCGGTCGTAGGCGCAGATCTCCGTGTACGGACGGCCGGTGAACAGCGTCTGCGCGCCGGTCTCGCGGCACGCCATCACGCCGACGTCCGCGCCGAGCGCACGCACCCAGCCCATGTCGATGAAGGCCCGCAGCCCCGCATACCCCTCGGCCCTCGCCCGGTCCGTCTCCGCGTACAGCCGGACCATCTGGCGCGCGGCGGTGAACTCCGTGTCCGGCCGGATCACTGCACGCATACTGCTCACCACCAACTGGCCCCGCTCGCGCGCCGAGACCGTGCTGCGGCTGGGGAAGTCGATCCTGGCCAGCACCTCGTCCTCGGGCACCCCGGGGCACGGCAGGACCATGACCTTCTCCCCGTGCGCCAGCCCGAGCCGTACGAAGGCCGTGAAGACCTCCCAGCGCGCCTCGTCATCGCCGTAACTCACAAAGGCGTGGTCCCCGGGCCGCAGATGCTGGACGGGCAGGAGACGGTCGCACCCGGTGTCCCTCACAGACATCGGCACCCAGCTCTCTGTCGTCCGTCGGCTGCTCCCGCCGGCGGTGCCGGGCGCGCACCGCGGACGGATGGTCACCGGGCCGCGGGGGCCCGCAACCGCCGCGAGCGCCCACGGCGCGAACCCGGCGAAGGCTGCGCCGGCCCGTCAGCCGAGTATCTCGAACGGGTCGCCGATACGGATCGTGCCGGCCCCGCGCGGGATCAGATTCTGGCCGAAGACCAGCCGGTCACCGAAGCGGCGATGGCGGGCGAGCGTGCGCAGCGGCTCCTTGCCGCGCTCGGCGGTGTGCTGGTCGGTGGTCGTGACCACGCAGCGTGCGCTGGGCTTGGCGACCTGGAAGACCACCTCGCCGATGCGGACCCGCCGCCAGTCGTCCTCCGCCCAGGGGGCGGTGCCGTCCACCACCACATTGGGCCGGAAACGGTTCATGGGCAGCGGCCCCTCGTCGGCGTGGTCGCCCTGCGCGATGAGCGAGTTGAGGGCGTCCAGGGACGAGGTGGTCGTCAGCAGCAGCGGGAAGCCGTCGGCGAAACTGACCGTCTCACCGGGCTCGCAGTACTCCGGGTCGATGAACCGGCGCTTCTCCGGGGCGTCCAGATACACCAGCCGGCACTCGGCACCCAGATACCCGCGGAACCACTCGGCCGCCGCCGGGCCCGCGGGCACCGCCTCGACCTCGTCCTGCCAGACCTCGACCGGGATCGTCTTCCCGGAGGCGGGCACCTCGACCGTCAACGGCTCCCTCCCGGGCGCGGTGAGCCTGAGGCCGCCGCCCGGCAGCCCCTCGGCATGCGCCAACGCCAGCGTCCGCTGCTGCCGTTGGGTGATCTGCCGGCCCTCGGCGTCCACCAGCAGCCAGCGTCGGTCCCCGGCGAGCCCCCACGGCTCCACGACCGCCTCGCCGGGACCGGACCCCGCAATGGATTTGACCGGATAGAGATGGATCGACAGGAGCGCAGGCTTGAGCATGCGGTCCATCCTGCCAGCAGCCTCGGACAGCCGGCCGTTCGCCCAGGTCAGTACCCGCGCGGGTACTGCCGGCCGTACGGGTCGTCGTACGGCGAGGCCGGCCGGGGCGCGACCGGGGCGGCCGGCCGCATCGCCTCGTACCCCGTGCCCATGGGCGGGCGCTGGGGCTGCTGCTGGGACGGGTAGCCGCGGCCGCCCGCCTGCTGCGGGATGTACGGGGCCGGGGTCTGCTGCAGCGGGGCGACCGGCTGCGCGGCCGCGCCCGGGTAGCCCTGCGCGGGCGACGAGTGGTGGGAGGGCGCGGCCGGGAGTGCCGGCAGCGCCGACGGGAGGGCCGGCATATAGGACGAACCCGTCTCGTAAGGGGAGGGGCTCACCCGGATCGGGGCGATCTGCGGGGTACCGCGTTCGGCGACGAGGCTGTCGTAGATCGGGGTGTCCGGGAAGGAAGGCGAAGCGTAGTAGCCGCCGTAGGTAGAGCGGGGGGAGGTCATACCTCATAAGTTAAGCCCACGATGTGCCGATTGGGGAGCCCGAAAAGCGGGTTGTTTTGCGTGTTCGGAGCGGCCATGGACCGCCAATGTGATCGAAGTTGTGGAAATCGGTCGCGATCGCCCGTAGGGATCGTGTAAAGGCCCGCTTCTCGCAGGTGAACAAGGGGTGTTCGGGAGGGTTCGGGCCAACTGGCCGTGCCGAGTGGGTTGGGGGCGGCAGGGCGCCGCTCAGGGCGCCGGGTACGTCCGGCCCTTCCAGGCCGCACCGCGCCCCCGGTAGTGCTGCAGTGCCGAGTCCAGGGTCATCAGCAGATACAGCAGCGCGGTGAAGGGCAGCAACGGCGCCATCCACCACGGCTGCCCGTAGTGGCGCAGCATCGGCAGATACGTCCCGCACATCACCGCCCAGGCCGCCCCGCCGAGCGCGCCGAGGGCCATATCGCCGTCGGCCAGCCCGGCCGCCAGCGCGGCGGGCGGTGCGAGATACACCAGCGCAAGACCGAGGACCGTGCCGAGCAGCAGCAGCGGCTGGTGCCGCAGTTGGGCGTAGGCGCTGCGCGAGACCATCCGCCACAGCTCGGCCATCCGCGGATAGGGCCGCACGCTGTCCACCCGGTCCGCGAGCCCCAGCCAGAGCGTGCCGCCGGAGCGCTGCACCGCACGGGCCAGCGTCACATCGTCGATCACCGCATGCCGGATCGCCTCCGGAATGCCCGCCCGCTCCGCGGCCTCCCGCCGCAGCAGCACACAGCCGCCGGCCGCCGCCGCGGTCCGCGCCCCGGGACGGTTGACCCACCGGAAGGGATACAGCTGCCCGAAGAAGTACACGAACGCCGGCACGATCAGCCGCTCCCAGAACGTCACCACCCGCAGCCGTGCCATCTGCGACACCAGGTCCAGCCCCGCCGACCGGGCCGCGGCCACCAACTCCCGCAGACTGTCCGGATCATGTGCAATATCCGCGTCGGTCAGCAGCAGATACTCCGGCGCCACGCGCTCCCGCGCCAGCGCCATCCCGTGCCGTACGGCCCAGAGCTTCCCCGTCCACCCGGGCTCGGGCTCGCCGGGCGAGGACACCGTCAGCGGCAGCCCGCCGCGCGCGGCCGCCAGCTCCCGGGCCAGTGCGCCGGTCCCGTCCGTACTGCCGTCGTCGACCAGGAACACCTCCGCGCGGCCCGGGTACTTCTGCCCGAGCAGCGACGGCAGGCTGTCCGGCAGTACTCCGGCCTCGTCCCGCGCCGGCACCACCACCGCGACCGACGGCCAGCGCTCCGGATCCCGGCGGTCCGGCAGCCGGACGTCCGTCCGCCAGAAGAAGCCCTGCCCCAGCAGCAGCCACACCCAGGCCAGCAGCGACCCGGCACCGATCCACTCCATCGCTCCCACGGCCGCAGTCTGCCGCACCACCTCCGCCGCGCACCGGCGATCGGCACGGTGTCTCGGGGAGGGATGGACCGGCATACGAGGGAACGGGCAGGCATACGAGAGAACGGGCAGGCGTGTGAGGGAGCGGGCGGCATACGAGGGAACGAGCCGGCATGCGAGGGCACGAGCCGGCATGCGAGGGAACCGGCCGGAAGCCGCCCGTCGTGGGCCGCGCACCGCCCCGGCGGCCACCCGGCCGTCCCGCCCCGGTATGACAAGCCGGACGCGCGGCTGAGTAAAGTGTCCGGGTGAAGATCGCGCTGATGGACTCCGGGACCGGGCTGCTCGCGGCGGCCGCTGCCGTGCGGCGACTGCGGCCGGATGCCGACCTGGTCCTCTCCTCCGATCCCGACGGTATGCCCTGGGGCCCCCGCACCCCCGACGATGTCACCGGCCATGCGCTGGCGGTGGCCCGTTCCGCGGCCGCGCACCGCCCCGACGCCCTGATCGTCGCCTGCAACACCGCGTCCGTCCATGCGCTGCCGGCGCTCCGCGCCGAACTGGAACCCCACATCCCGGTCATCGGCACCGTCCCGGCGATCAAGCCCGCCGCGGCCGGCGGCGGCCCGGCCGCCATCTGGGCCACCCCCGCCACCACCGGCAGCCCCTACCAGCGGGAGCTGATCGAGCGGTTCGCGGGTGGCGTGGAGGTCACCGGTGTGCCCTGCCCGGGACTGGCCGACGCGGTGGAAGCCGCCGACGAGGCCGCGATCGACGCCGCCATCGCGGCCGCCGCGCAGCGCACCCCACGGGACGTGCGGACCGTCGTCCTGGGCTGCACCCACTACGAGCTGGTCGCCGAACGGATCAGTGCCGCCCTCCGGCAGCCCGGAGCCCCCGCCCTCGTCCTGCACGGCTCCGCCGAGGCGGTCGCCGCCCAGGCGCTGCGCCGCATCGGTGCCGAGCCGGCGCCGGCGGCCGCCCCGACCGGCGCACTCAGCGTGATCCTCAGCGGGCGCCCGGCCGGACTGCCGGCCACTGCGCTCACCTACGCCGAGGGCCGGCTGCTCGCCGAGAGCCGTACCGACCTCCCCCCGGGGGCCTCGGCAGAGGCCGCTCCGACGGGCGACGGAGCCGCCACCGCCGCCCGCCGCTAGACGTCGGCCATGACGCCGGCGGGACCCCGGTGCGGGCCGTGCACGGCTCGTCCGATGCGCTGCCGTAGCGTGCAAAGACGCGTACGCTGCGTCTCATGAGGGACCACCCCCACGAGGGGGCAGCAGCCCCCGACGACCCTGGCACGACCGACGGCGCCGACAGCGGAGCGCACCCCACCGGAGGCTCCCACGCGGAGCTCCCCGAGGTCTGGCACGGCAGCGCCACCAACCGCATCCAGTGGCTGCTGGCCGCGGTCGGTGCGGCCTGTCTGGCGCTGGGCATCGAACTCGCCGTCGACAGCAACTGGACCGCGGGCCTCGCCCCCCTGGTGATGGCGGTGGTCGGCTGTGTCGCGGTCGGCCTGCTGGTGCTCTTCGGCACGCTCGCCTACGTCCATGTCGCGGTCCGCGTCGACAAGGACTGCCTGGAGGTGCGGTGCGGCCATATAGGGGTGCCCCGCCGCCGGATCCCTCTCGACAATGTCGTCGGCGCCGATTTCACCCCCCAGGTCACCCCCCGCCACTGGGGCGGCTGGGGTTACCGCTGGCGCCCCGAACAGGGCACCGCCGTGGTCGTACGCCGCGGTGAGGGCGTGGTGCTCCGGCTCGGTGACGGCCGCGACTTCACCTTCACCGTCGATGACGCCGAGGGCGCCGTCCGCGTGATCCGGGGCCGGCTGCGGCCCCGCAAGGGGACCCCGGCGGGCGCCTGAGCGCCCGGCGGAGGCGCGCACGCGGCACAAGATCCCCCAGGGCCGGGGGCCCGCCGGGGACGTCCCGTAGGGTCGGAGCATGGCAACCCCCGACTTCATCCGTGACCTCCGGAAAACCATCGGCCGGCAGCTGCTCTGGCTGCCCGGGGTGAGCGCGGTCGTCTTCGACGGCCAGGGCCGTGTCCTGCTGGGCAGGCGGGCCGACACCGGCGGCTGGTCGGTGATCGGTGGCATCCCCGAGCCCGGCGAACAGCCCGCCGAGACCGCGGTGCGCGAGGTCTACGAGGAGACCGCCGTGCGCGTGGTCCCCGAGGGCGTCGTCCTCATCGAGACCATGCCGCCCACCCATTACCCCAACGGCGACGTCTGCCAGTTCATGGACGTGACGCTGCGCTGCCGTGCGGTCGGCGGCGAGGCGAAGGTCAATGACGACGAGTCGCTGGAGGTGGGCTGGTTCGCCGTGGACGCCCTGCCGGAGCTCGAGGAGTACGCACTGACCCGCATCAAGCGGGCGCTGGAGGCCGGCCCGGCGTGGTTCCACGGGATGGGGGAGGAACCGGAGGAGCAGCAGCCCTGAGGAAACGGCCCGGGGAGCGCTCCAGGCGTTGATCCGGGGTTTCCCGGCGGACGCGGGGGCTACAGCTCCTCCGTCGACGGCTCGTCCATCGGGCCGGAGGGCTCACCGGGAAGCGTGGGCAGCTGGGATCCGTCCGGCACACCGGGCTCCCCGGACGGGCCCGGATCGCTGGGCCCGCCTGACGGCTCCTCGGTGTGCATCTCCCGTCTGTCCTTGCGGCAGGTCGTGATCCAGGTGCCGGTGGGACCGCTCTCGTACTGGCAGAACCAGCCCCGTACGGCCAGGGAACCCCGGTCGTCACGGGACTCCTGCGGAGCCCGGACAAAGAATTCGGCCATCACCCGGCGGGCCTCGTCGCAGCCCACCGTGCCACCGGCCCCCGGGTCCGCGTAGAGCGTGACGTCCCCGGCCTCGCCCAGCGCGCCGCGGAGTTCGCCGCAGTTCATCGGCTGCCCCGGGATGGTGGGTGACGCCTGGCCGGGGCCGTCGCCCGGAGTTCCGTTCGGGCCCGGCCCGGTGCCTGCCGAGGATGCCGCGGCCGTCGGGTCCCCGCTGTCGTCCGTGTCCCCGCAGCCCGCGGCGGCCAGGGCGAGCAGCACGGTCGGCACGGCGATGAGCCTCCGCATGTGGGCCTCCCTCGTGGCGGCGGTGCGCAGACGGCACGCTGCGTCGTACGACGGTAGGAGACCTCGGGAAGCGTGGCGATCCGGGACGGCCGATCGGGTGAAGCGCGGGGCGGCCCGGGAGCGGCGGCGGGCCGGCCGTCGCGCCGGGGCGGGCCGGCGCAGGCATCCCGTCCGACGTGTGCCGTCGCCATGCCCGGCGTACGAAGCGTGGTGCCGGGGGGACACATCGGTGCCGGACCCGGCGGCTGCCTAAGGTGCGGACATGACTGTGATCGGCACCCCAGGCCCGGTATCCCTCGACCTCGACGGCCGCACCGCGCTCGTCACCGGCGCGGCCGGCGGCATCGGACGCGCCTGCGCCCTGCGGCTGGCCGCGGCCGGCGCCACGGTGCGCGCGGTCGACCGGGACACCGCCGGCCTGGACGGCCTCGTGGCGGCCCGCCCGGTCGGCGCCCCCGGCCGCATCGAACCCCGGCCCCTGGACCTCACCGATCTCGACGCCGCCGAACGCGCCGCGGCCGGCGCCGATGTGCTCGTCAACAATGCGGGCCTCCAGCTCGTCCGCCCCATCGAGGAGTTCCCGCCCGAGGTCTTCCACCAGATGCTGACCGTGATGCTGGAGGCGCCCTTCCGGCTGCTGCGGGGCGCGCTGCCCCATATCTACGCACAGGGCTGGGGCCGCGTCATCAACATCTCGTCCGTGCACGGCCTGCGGGCGTCCCCCTTCAAGTCCGCGTATGCCGCCGCCAAGCACGGCCTGGAAGGGCTGTCGAAGACCGCGGCCCTGGAGGGCGCCCCGCACGGCGTCACCAGCAACTGCGTCAACCCCGGATATGTCCGCACCGCCCTCGTCGAACGGCAGATCGCCGACCAGGCCGCCGTGCACGGCATCCCCGAGGAACGTGTACGGGCCGAGATCCTGCTCGCCGACTCCGCCCTCAAGCGGCTGCTCGAACCGGAGGAGGTCGCCGAGGCCGTCGCCTATCTCTGCACCCCGCAGGCGTCGTTCATGACGGGCACCTCCCTGGTGCTGGACGGGGGCTGGACCGCGCACTGAGCGGCCCGCGGTCCAGCCCCCGTCCAGGGCGGCGGAGTCCGGCGCACCGCGACGAGCCGGAGGTATCCCTGTGACCGTGTCCAACGACCAGCCGGCGCCCGAGACCGGCCCCGGGCCCGAGCCTGTGGACGCGCCCCCCGCCGCCCGCCCGGCGCCCGCCCCGTACTGCGCCGGGTCCCCGCCGGGATCCAGCCGGCACCGCGGCTGCACCAGCTGTCCTCCGCCGTGGCACGCGATACCGGCGCGTAGCCGGGCCCGTGATCCGCGCCGGGCCCGCGGGCCCGCCGGTACCGAGAGCCGCCTCCGGGTGCGCGCCGCCGCGACCTGCGGCAGCGTGGTGGCGAAGCTTCACCCCCTTCCCACCGGACAAAGGAGTTCGTCATGGGTGACAAAGGCGCCATGGACAAGATGAAGGGCAAGGCCAAGCAGAAGGCCGGCAAGGCCATGGGCGACGAGCGTATGAAGAGCGAGGGCCGTACGGACGAGGCCAAGGGCAAGGCCAAGAGCGCGATGGGCAACGCCAAGGAGAACGTCCAGGGGATGAAGGACTCCCTGAAGGGCAAGGACCACTCCTGACGCCCGGCGGGGGCGTGGCGGACCTGCTGCCCCGTCTCCCGGAGCGTCCCCGGGCCCGCCACGCCCCCGCCGAACCTCAGATTCCTCGCCCTCTCAGGACGACACGGCCGACGAGGCCCCGCCGTCCGCCGTCTTCGATCCGCCGCTCCCGGGCCCGCGCCGGTGCCCGCTGCACGACCGCACCTGCCGTCGCCGTCCCCGATGTCCCTACGACGTCCGTCTGCGCCTGCGCTGCCTGGAGCATGCGCTCGAAGGTGCTGTCCGTGGCCCAGCGCCGGAAACGGGTGTGAAGCGTGAGCCACGAGCCGTACCGCTCGGGTACATCCTGCCCAGCCGTACCGGTCCGGACCTTTCACACGATCCCGTTGAGGACCTTCCGGTCGTCCAGCCGCTTCCGGCCGTGCTCCGGCCGGGGCAGCAGCGGACGGACGAATTCCCCTTCAGCGTCGGACAGTTCATGGCGATGGATCACTCAATCATGGCGATGGATCACCCAATCGTGATCCACCACACGAAAATCATTTCACGATGCAACCTGGGAGCGGGTCTCTGCGCGCCGGCTGCGGAGGAGCCAGAGCCCGCCGGCCGCGACCAGGCAGGGCCCCCACACAGACGGCCTGAACGGCTAAGGGGTGTCCTCCGACCTTCGCGGGCCCCCGATGCCTGGCACGGTGCCTTGCGGCCTTGCGGCCTTGCGGCCTTGCGGCCTTGCGGCCTTGCGGCCGTACCCGAGTGCGCCCAGCACGAGGACATCGCTCCGGCTTGCCCTGCACCGCACCAGACGCCGCCGGCTGATCCACGAAGATCGGAGAGACGCCCCCTTGGAGCCCACTCGGACCGAGGTCTCAGGAACGGACGGCCACCAGCAGGTCGGCCATGTAGCACTCCTCCACCATCCCGGCAGGGAAGGCCTCGCGCAGGTGCGTGTGCTCGTCGGCGGGGAACCAATGAGTGCCCGCCTTGCCGAGGACGAGAAACGCCGAGTGACTGCCGATGTTGGCGAGATGCGGAGGAGGGGCAGGGCATTGCCGTCGTAGGAGGCAGCCGGAGCAGGGGCCCGTGCGGGCTACTCCGCCCAGCAGGCGGGTTGCCCCTGCTGGGCGGAGTCGGGGGCTGCTGATCCTCCGGCGCTATGCGATCGCGGCCTCGTAGACCGCCTTCGACAGGCGGGCATTCTCCGGCGCCGCGCCGCCCGGGAAGGCGTACCGGCGGCGCGTGTAGCCGTATGCGAGTCCCGAGCGCGCGTCGCCGAAGGCGAGCGAGCCGGCCGCGCCGCTGTGGCCGAAGGTGTGCGCACCGAGCGCCGGGAAGATCACGCTGACCGCCTCGAAGCCCAGGGCGAACGTGCTCGGGTTGCGCGAGACCAGGTCGGTGCCGACCGAGTGGATGCGGGAGAACTCGGCGAGCGTCTCCGGCTTGAGCAGCGTACCCAGGCCGTTGAACGCGCCGATGCTCGCGGCGTACATCCCGGCGATGCCACGGGCATTTCCCACGCCACCGACCGAGGCCGGGCCCTTCGCCAGCACGGCGTCGGAATTGACGAAGGAGGTGAGGTCGAAGGACGGGTCGGCGCTGGTGTTGAAGGCGATGGCGGCCCGGCTGTAGCGGCCGCTGGCGTTGGCGGTCAGCTCGGCGAGCTGCTCGGGCGTCGGCAGCATCGGCAGCACGTCGCGGTGACGGGCCCGCTCGGACTCGGGAAGTCCCAGGAAGAAGTCAAGGGCGTACGGCGCGCGGACCCGCTCCTCATAGATCTCCTGGAGGGAGCGGCCGGTGGTGCGCCGTACCACCTCACCGGTGAGCGCGCCGATCACCAGGGCGTGATAGCCGTGGCCGGCACCAGCCTGCCAGAACGGCCGTTGTCCGGCGAGCCGTTCGGCGATGATCCGGTCATCGGCAAGTTCCTCAGGGGTGAAGCCGTCGTCCGCGCCGATGACGCCGGAACGGTGCGCGACCAGCTCGCGCAGCGTCAACGTGCCCTTGCCCTCGGCGGCGAACTCCGGCCAGTAATCGGCTACCTTGCGGTCGAGCTCCAGGACCCCGTCCTGCACGAGCAGCGCGACCACCAGATGGGCAGCGCCCTTGGTGGTGGAGAAGACACCGGTCAGCGAGTCCCCGGTGACGTCCCCCGCCCACAGGTCCACGACCAGTTCCCCGTCCTTGTACGCGGCGAGCTGGGCACCCGGGTCGTTCACCTCCCCTGCCACGAAAGCGGCGAACTCCTCGCGCACGCCCTCGTATCCCTCGGCGACGGTGCCGTGGACGGTGGTGCCCACATTGCCCTTCGACATCTTTCCCCCCTCGTCCGACGCAGCCTTGCGCTGCGTACGGAGCAAACCAACCAGGGGGCGGCCCCCGTCATTCCCGCAGCACGAAGGGATGTTCCGGCCGCACCGCCACCATGCCGGGTCCTCGGCCCTCCCTATCCTGGCCGCATGACTCGGACGCATTCCTATGACGTAGTGGTCGAATGGACCGGCAACCTCGGTTCGGGAACGGAGGGTTACCATTCCTTCAGTCGTGCCCATGAAGTCCTGGCGTCCGGGAAGACCCCCATAGCTGCCTCCTCCGATCCGGCCTTCCGGGGCGACCCGGGCCGCTGGAACCCCGAGGAGCTGCTGGTCGCCTCCGTCGCGCAGTGTCACATGCTCTGGTACCTCCACCTGTGCGCCGTTGGCGGGGTGACGGTCGTCGACTACGAAGACCGGGCGCACGGGACCATGACCATGGATGCGACCGGTGGGGGAGGCCGGATATCCGAGGTCATACTTCGTCCCGAGGTGACCGTCGCCGATGCCTCGATGACGGACACGGCTCGCACACTGCACGACGAAGTGCACTCGGTGTGCTTCATCGCCCGCTCGGTGAATTTCCCCATCCGTCATGAGCCCCTGATCTGCGTCCAGTAGGGCGGGCTACTGCGCTCTCCCGGGCCGGCCCGCTCGGTAACCAGGGTCTCCAGCTGCTCGTGGGCGGTATTTCACCCATCCGCTCCCGCCTCGGACTGCGGCGCCGACGCCCCGGCAAGCTGCCCGCCGACATTCTCACCCGGCCGGCCTTCCGGCCCGTGGCGGAGGAGTGGGGCAGCCGCTGTCCCGCCTGGGACCCTCATCGACTGCACTCGCTCCTATGTCGCGGAGTCACTGGGGGCGGGCAAGGACTACCTGGTGACGGACGCCCTGCTGCCGTTCGTCCCGTCGCCTGTGGCAGGGGGCCACGACGAGAGGGCTCTCGTCCCCTTCATGGTCGGCACTCCAGGATCGTCGAGGCCTGACCGGGTCTCGTGCCGGTGCGACCCGAGCGCGGCGGCCACGAACGACGCGACCAGCGGCCGGCGGTCCTGCTCGTTCCAGGCAAGCACCAGGCGGCTGGGCGGGGCGTCGGCCACCGGGACGCAGACCAGGCCGGCCGGGACCGGTTCGACCAGCGAGCGCGGCAGCACCCCGATCATCCGGCTCACCGTGATCATGTGGAGCAGCTGGACCACGTCGGCGACCTCGGGGCCGGTGCCGTCGCCCTCGGGGACCCCCTTCCAGCGCGGCAGCGTCTCGCCTTCCAGATCGGACATCCGCACCGCGGCGTGCCCGGCCAGCCGGTGCCCGGACGGGACGATGACCACACGGTCCTCGGCGAACAGCGCCTCGTGGTCCAGGCCGTACAGGTCGTCGAACGGCGCGTAGAGCAGGCCGACGTCGGCCCGGCCGTCGCGCAGGAAGTCGGCGCGGTCGGCGGGGCCGCTGAACAGGATGTCCACCCGGCGGGCGTCGGGCCGGCGGGCGTACTCGGCCAGGATTCCGGACAGCAGGCCGGCGTCACCGCCGGGCTTGAGCACGAGCCGCAGATGGGCCCGGGTGTCGCCGGCGCGCCGGGTGTTCTGGACGGCGGCGCTGACCGCGTTGAGCGCATGCCGCCCGTGTTCCCGCAACGCCTCCCCGGCCGGGGTGAGTTCGACGCGGCGGCTGGAGCGGATGAACAGCGGGACGCCGAGCCGGGTCTCGGTCCGTCGGATCGCCTTCGACAGCGCCGGCTGGGCGATCGAGAGCCGGACGGCGGCCCGGCCGAAGTGCAGCTCGTCGGCGACTGCGAGGAAGTACTCCAGCTCGCGGGTCTCCAGTTCAACCATGCCTCCAGGGTATCGCCGAAGAACGAACCGGTCTTGGACGCCGGCGGCGTAGGCCGTCAAGGATGGACGCATGATCAACCACACAATGATTGTTTCCTTCGATCAGCCGCTGCCCGCCACGGAGCTCGATCAATACCTCGCAGACATCGAACGGGTCATGCTCGGCTCCGGTCTCGTGCGGTCGGTCGCGGTCCGGCGTCACCTCCCCGTCCCCGGCGAGGAGGGCATTCCCGCGATGATCGCGACCGCGATCGTGCAGGTTGCCCTGGCCGACACCGACGCGCTGACGAAGGCGTTCGCCGCACCCGGCATGCACGAGGTCATCGACCACTGGCAGTCGCGGCATCCGTACCGGGTCGCCTGGGCGAACCACGAGCCGCTGGTATGAGCGACGTTTCCCGAAGGGTGGGACTGGTCACCGGCGCCGGCAGTGGGATCGGCCGCGCGACGGCAGTGGAGTTCGCCCGGAGCGGCGCCGCGGTCGCCGTGCTCGACATCGACGAGCGCACGGCGGCCGAGACCACCGAGATGATCAGGAAGGACGGCGGGGAAGCACTGACCGTCACCGTCGACATCGCCGACGAACGCTCCGTACAGGCGGCCGTCGAGCGCACGGTCACGGCGTACGGCGGCCTCGATTTCGCCGTGAACAACGCCGGCCTGGCCTCGCACCACCGGCAGCTCGACCGGATGACCCTGGACGAGTTCGAGCGCGTGGTCCACGTCAATCTGGCCGGGACCTTCCTGTGCATGAAGTACGAGCTGCCCTTGCTCCACGGCGGCGGCGCGATCGTCAACATCGCCTCCAACGGCGGGCTGTACGCGATCCAGCACGCCCCCGCCTATGTGGCTGCCAAGCACGGCGTGGTCGGGCTCACCAAGGCCGCCGCGGTGGACTACGCGCCGCAGAACATCAGGGTCAACGCCGTCTGCCCCGGCCCGACCCGCACTGCCGGGTTCGAAAAGGTGGCGGCCGGCACCGACATGGTTGCGCAGCAGACGGCGATCACGCCGCTCGGCCGGCTGGCCGAGCCGGCGGCGGTCGCGGCGGCGGCGGTCTGGCTCTGCTCGGACGCCGCGTGCTATGTCACCGGGATCGCGATGTCGGTCGACGGCGGGCGGCGGGCATGAGGTCCTCGCGGTCGAGCAGCACCTGGCCACCGAGGCGTTCCTGCGCGTCGCGCACGGCCTGGACGTCGTGCCGGGCGACGAGACCGCGAGGGATGTGATGCGTACGGTGGAGAGCCACCCGGTGCTGACCGTCGTGCTCGGGCACCTCGCCAAAGGCATCCCGTACCGGCCGCGGCGGATCGGCAACCGGCACGCATGCGCGACGCGGACGGCTAGTGCGGCAGCTGCAGTCCGGCGATGAGGATTTCGGCCAGTCGCCGTGCGTCGTAGCGGGGATCGCCGTCCGCGCCGATACAGAGGTTGCCGACTCCGCGCATGAGTGCGTAGGCATTGATGTCGGAGCGGATCTCGCCGGCGGCTGCTGCGGCTTCGAGCAGCTGGGCGCAGACGGGCACGAGGCGGTCGAGGAAGTAGGCGTGCAGCGTGTCGAAGGCGGCATTGTCGGACTGGAGCACCGCGGCGAGTCCGTGCTTGGTCACCAGGAAGTCGACGAAGAGGCTGATCCACCGTCCCAGTGCGGCATGCGGAGTCGGGCTGGTCGCCAGGAGTGTGGGACCGGCCTCGGCGCAGGCGTCGACCTGATGCCGGTAGACGGCGACGATGAGGTCCGCTCGCGTCGGGAAGTGGCGGTAGATCGTGCCCAGTCCGACGCCGGCCTTGGTCGCGATGTCGCGTACGGGGGCTTCCACGCCTGAGGTGACGAAGACCGCGGCAGCCGCGTCGAGCAGGGCCTGCTTGTTACGCCGGGCGTCCTTCCGTTGGGACTGGGCCGCGCGCTCTGTGCCCTGGTCGCTGTCGTTCATCGCGCTCCTCCGCCGTCATCGCACTTGCCAAACCGGAACCGTGTTCCGTATCGTTCTGGAACCAGGTTCCGTTTTGCTTATGATGCCAGAGCGGGAGCCTGACATCCAAGCCACCCATCGCCACCACGTTCCACCCGCAATGAGGAGACGCAGAGGCATGCAGTACCGCAATATGGGCCGCACCGGTGTGCAGGTCAGCACCCTCGCGCTCGGCGCGATGAACTTCGGCAAGATCGGGCGCACCACCCAGGACGAGGTCACCGCCCTGGTCGACGCCGCCCTTGAGGCCGGGATCAACCTGATCGACACCGCCGACGTGTACAGCGGCGGCGAGTCGGAAGAGATGGTCGGCAAAGCCATCGCCGGCCGCCGCGAGGACATCGTGCTGGCCACCAAGGCGAGCCTGCCGATGGGCGACGGGCGCAACCATCAGGGCGGTTCACGCCGCTGGCTGGTCACCGCACTGGACGACAGCCTGCGCCGCCTCGGTGTCGACCACGTCGATCTCTACCAGATCCACCGGTGGGACCCCCGTACCGGCGACGAGGAGACGCTGTCGGCTCTGACCGACCTGCAGCGCGCAGGAAAGATCCGTCACTTCGGCTCCTCGACCTTCCCCGCCTACCGCATCGTGCAGGCACAGTGGGCCGCCCGCACGCATCACCTGAGCCGCTACGTCACCGAACAGCCCAGCTACTCGATCCTGCAGCGCGGGATCGAGGCCCACGTCCTGCCCGTGGCCGAGGAATACGGGCTCGGTGTGTTGGCGTGGAGCCCGTTGGCCTCGGGCTGGCTGTCGGGCGCGATCCGCGAGGGCCAGGAGATCACCAGCAACCGCTCGGCGTTCATGCCGCAGCGTTTCGATACCGCCGTCCCTGCCAACCGGGCCAGGCTCGAAGCCGTCGAGCGGTTGGCCAAGGTCGCCGACGAGGCCGGCCTGACCATGATCCAGCTCGCGCTCGGATTCGTGACCGCGCACCCTGGCGTGACCGGCGCGCTCCTCGGCCCCCGTACGCTGGAGCACCTGCACTCGCAACTCGCCGCCGCAGACACCGTGCTCTCCGCCGACGTACTCGATGCGATCGACGCCATCGTGGCCCCCGGCACCGACCTGGCCGCGCACGAGAAGAACGACACTCCGCCCGCGCTGCTCGACCCGTCCCTGCGACGCAGCTGACCGGCCGAGGGACCGCCGCAACCTCCTCTTCCCTGCACTTCTCGGATCCGCGGGAATCGCGCAGGTGCCCGGTGAGCCTCGACGGCCCGGGTGCAGACCTCCACGGCATGCGGCGACTTGCCGGGCGACTGCGTCGACGCCCCGGCCGAGATCAGCGGCCGCTGCGGGTGCTGCGCCAGCGGCTGGGCGGCAGGCCGGTCTGACGCTGGAAGAAGGCGGTGAAGTTTGCGGCGTCGGTGAAGCCGACGCGCTCGGCGCAACGGGCCGCAGACAGGTCGGTGTGGGCGAGCAGCCGCTGGGCCTCCAGCAGGATGCGCCGGTCGAGGAACTGCTTGGCGCCCAGGCCGGTGGTGGCGCGGGTGGCGCGGGTGAGGGTGCGCCGGTCATAGCCGAGGGCCTGCGCGTAGTGGTCGACTTGGTGGCAGCGGGCGAATTCCCGCTCCACCGCCGCGCGGTAGCGGTGGAAGACCCGGTGGTCGTGGTCCTGGCCGACGGGCGCGGGGGCCGGTTCGTCAGGAAGCGCCCGCAGCACCAGGGCGGCGAGCAGGTGGGCCAGCAGCGGCGGCGAGGCGGCCGGTTCGGCGAGGGCCGCAGCGTACTCGGCGGCGAGGTGGTCCGCGGCAAGGAGGGTCAGTTCCCGGGCCCGGCCGTCCAGCCGCCACGTGCTGGACGCGAAGGAGTCCGCCGCGGCGTGGGCGGCGGGGCCCGGTGCGGGCAGGAAGCCCGGTTCACACAGGATCAGCGGCCCGTCGACGCGGTCGACGTCGGTCCACCGGTGCACCGTGCCGGGGCGGATCCACACCACGCTGCCCGGCCGCAGCAGGTGTTCGGCGAAGTCCGCCTCGTGCCGGCCCTCCCCGGACCGGACCAGGGCGAGGACGTGGAAGTCGGGGCGCTGCGGACGGGTCCGGCGGCGCTCGGGGTCCATCCGCCGCAGCCGCTCGAAGCCGAGCACCTCCACGCCGAGGCTCGCGCCGGGAGCCGGGGCGTAACGTAGCTGCCGGATCGCGGCGGGCGGTTGACCGTTATCCACAACAACTGCGCTCCTTTCCACCGTGCCCCGGCTGGTCGCCGCCCGTAGCGTCGACGGCAGACACCCCTTGCCGACACGGCTTCTGGCACATAGGAAGCCGTGCGGCGACGTCTGGCGTTCGACCCACGGAGAGTACCGAGATGACCGAAACCACAATCTACACCGGCACCGTCCCCGTCGCGGGAGGACAGATCCGCCTGCACCAACGGGGGCAGCAGGGGCCGGCCCTTGTCCTGGTGCATTACTGGGGCGGATCGGCGGCAACCTGGGAGGCGGTCGTGGACCGGCTGCCGGCCGACCGCAAGACCGTCCGCTTCGACCAGCGCGGGTGGGGTGCTTCCCGCTCGCTGTCCGGGCCGTACCACCTCGACCGGCTCGCCGACGACCTCCTCGACGTGGTGCGCGGCGCCGGCCTGGAGCGTTACGTCCTGGTCGGCCACTCCATGGGCGGCAAGGTCGCCCAACTCGCCGCCGCCCGGCGGCCGCAGGGGCTGGCGGGCCTGGTGCTGGCGGCCCCGGCACCGCCGCGGCCCCCGGCGTATGTCACCGCCGAATACCGGGAGTTCCTGTCGCACGCCTACGACTCGCCGCAGGCCGTCGAGCAGGCCCTCGACGAGGTGCTGACCGCCGTCCACCTCGACGGTTCCACGCGGGCCGCGGCGGTGCGCGACAGCCTTGCTGCCGAGGAGCCGGCACGCCGGGAGTGGCCGCTGCACGGCATCGCCGCGGACATCACCGCCGCCGCCCGGCAGGTCGAGGTTCCCGTCCTGGTGCTGGCCGGTGAGCACGACCGGGTCGAGCCGGCCGGCACGCTGCGCGACCACCTCTTGCCCCACCTGTCCCACGCGGTCCTGGACGTCCTGCCCGGCTGTGGGCACCTGCTGCCGCTGGAGGCCCCCGCCGAGGTTGCGGCGCGGCTGGAGAGCTTCCTCGCCGACCTCGACACGTGATCCTCGGCCAAAGCACCGGTCCCGGTTCGGCCAACCCGGCGAACCTTCCAGCACGTCGAGTTCACGGTGCGTCTTCGCGCGCCGTGCGGGCTGCCTCGCCGTTTGCCGGTCGCTCTTGGTCCGTGTCGCCGGAGACGGTGCGCAGATCGAGGTCCCAGTCCAGCTGGAGGGCCAGTGTGTCGTCACCGGGACGCTGAGGGGACGGTGCCCGGCCGGTGCGTGGGGGAGTGCGGATGCCGCGGGAGATCTCTCCGCTGGCGGTGACGTTGTGTTCCACGCGGGGGCGGCGGCATGCCTCGTAGAGGGAGAGCGCGCTCTGCGGATCAGGCGTGTCCCGCAGGGACTTGGCGAGGATGACGGCGTCCTCCAACGCCATCGAGGCCCCTTGTCCCGTCGCCGGTGAAGCCGCATGCGCGGCGTCACCGATGATCAGCATCCGCCCGGAGCGCCAGGGCGTTCCGAGCGGGATCTCGGTGGCGTTGGTGGCCATGATGCCGTCGGAGGAGGCCGCGACGATGCCCGCAGCGGGGGAGGCGTCCTTCCGCAGCAGCTCCACGAGTTGCTCCCGCCGGCCGGCGGGCGTGGGGTGTGCGAGTTCGTCGGCGGGGATGGCTTGGCCGGCGACGCGGGCGAACCAGTACGTCTCCCCGTCCGGCGAGACCGCGTAGCCGAAGGCGGCGGTGCTGCCCCGCACCATGGTGATGTGCCCCGTCTCCGCCGGCACCGGGGTGCTGCGTGTGTAGCCGTAGAAGACGCTCTGCCCCGCGTAGACGGGGTCCGCGCCGGGCGCGATCGCTCGCCGGATGATCGAGTTCAGGCCGTCCGCGCCGATGAGCAGGTCTCCGGTCGCTACGCTGCCGTCGGCAAAACGCGCGGTCACCTTGTCCGGACCGTCCTCAACGGACACCAGCCGCGCCCCGTGCGACAGGCCGATGCCCCGGCGGGTGACCTCGGCCTGCAAGGCAGCGTTCAACTCGCCACGGCGCAGGCATCGGTAGCGCAGGATCGTGTCGTCGGCTTCCCCCAGCGGAACATGGGCCACCTCACCGCCCTGGTCGTCGAGAACACGCATCGAGCGCAGCGGAAAGCCGATCGCGGTGGCCGCCTCCGAGGCGTCGAGCTGCGCCAGCGCGCGCATTCCGTTGCTCGCCAAGGTCAGGAACGCCCCGATGTCCTGGGCTGTGTCGGGATGCGCCTCGTGCACGTCGACGTCGAATCCCGCCTTGTGCAGGGCCAGTGCGGTCGCCGTACCGGCGATCCCGCCGCCGATGACCAGTATGCGTGTCACGTGCCACTCCGCTCTCTTGTGAGGCCTCGCCGGGTGTCCAGAGCAATGATGTACCCGGTCGGCCCGGTGTTCAGGATTCAGGTGGCGATGCTTGCCTCTCGCCTCCGGCCGGCATGGTCAATGATGCGACGGGGCTGCCGACTTCGAGATCCCGAACAGCGGGCCGACGTGGCGCAGGTTCAGGTCGGTACGCCAGTAGGCCGCGGCCGGCAGCTGACGGGACAGCGCTTGGACCGCGGTTGACGAGACACCGCTGCGCCGGGCCCGGGGCCCCGGCTTCAGCCATCTCCGGCCGGACCGCACTCGGACCCGTAGCCGCGGCAAAGCGACCCCCCGGCCTTCGGCGCCACCTCTCTCGACCACCACCTCCGCGACGGCATCCCGCACAGGTCCCATGCCCCGCCCTGGTCTGCACCACCGGCCCGCGGCCGCATAGGAGGACGGCCTCGTGTGGATCCGGTCGATTTGGTCGCTTTCATGCTCCAATGTCGGGATCAGGTCTGGTAGCCCTCTCGGCAGGGAACGGGTCACCCGCGTTCCCCGGCGCCAGATCTTGATCCGCCTGGCGGTAGGCCCCTCACCAGCGAAAGGACATGCAGGATGTCGAATCACTTCACCGGTCTCAATCTTGGCGCACCGCTCGGAGACCAAAGGCTCGATCTCTGTGACCTCTACGCGTTTCAGTCCCCCGCTGACCCGGCGAGGACGGTGCTCATCCTCAACGCGAACCCGAATGCCGATGCTTTGCACCCCGATGCCATCTACCGTCTCAACATCGACAATGACGGGGACTGTCTCGCCGACATGGCGATCAGTTACGTCTTTTCTCCACCCCAAGACGGCCGTCAGACATTCAGTGTCTTCATGGCGAAAGGCGAGGAGGCCCGCTCGCCCGAAGCCGTCGGACAGCAGGTCGTTGCCGACGCCGAGGTGTCGTTCGGCACCATGGCGAACCGCTTCACCTCTGGTCACTACACCTTCTTCGCCGGTAGTCGTAGCGACGCCTTTTTCTTCGACTTCGACGGGATCAAGAACCTCTTCGACACCACCGGCGGCAGAAACTTCACCGCGCCTCATCTCGGGGGCAAGTCGCCGTGGACCGGAGTGGACTCGAACACCGAAGCCAACGTGTTCTCGACGGTTGTGGAACTGCCGACGAGTGAGCTCCGCGCCAACCCCGAGATCCGCATGTGGGGTCGTTGCAGCGTGCGGAGAAATGGGCAGCTCGTCCATGCCGACCGTGCGGGCCACCCTTCGGTCAGCAGCTTTTTCAACACCGACGAGACGAAGGAGGAGTACAACGCCAGTGAGCCGGTGAACGATCGTGATCGTTGGACGGATCTGTTCGTCCACCTCATGGGGCACACCGGCAACTACACGCGAGAAGAGGCGATCGCCGCGATGGACGCCGACCGCATCCTGCCCGACATGCTGGTTTTCGACCCCTCGAAGCCCGCGCAATACCCCAACGGCCGTGTCTTCACCGACGACGTCATCAATTACCGGCTCTCCTTCCTCTCGAAGGGCGACATCCCTCCCACCGGACTGGCACCTCACACCGACCTTCTGGGCGAATTTCCCTACCTCGGCAATCCGCACCCCAAGACGAACTGACCGCCGCGTCGCGCTCGTCCGGGGAGAGCTGCACGGGCAGGTTGAGGCCCACCGGGGCGGCGAAGGTGAACTGGCGGGCGCGTTTCGCGGAGCCGGAGGTGTGGCCGAGGCTGCTGAGGTGGCCGAGGTGGCCGAGGTGGCCGAGGTGGTCGACGTGGCTGAGGTGGCTGAGATGGTCGACGTGGCCGAGGTGGTCGTCGATGGAGATCAGTGGGAGGCCGGGCGCTTCCCTCACCTCACGATCGGGGCGTCGAGCAGGCTCTCCCCGGGGGACAAGATCTGCTGAGGCCGATACCCGTATCATGATCACCGAATCGAGGGTCTGGCGCGATTCACAGTCCTTCGCCGACACTGACAGCAGGTACGGCACCGCACCGGACGGGTACCACCGCATCATCTCCACGCTACGTCGGCGGAGTTGAGCCTCGCCGAGAGAGGGGGCGCGGCATCGGCCCCTGACGTGCCGGCCGGCCTGCGTATCCAGAAGTTCGTCGACGCCGGCCTGACCGTGCGACCCCTCGCGGCCCGACCGCCCCTTGCGACCGTAGAACACCGAGGAACCTCATGCCCCCCTCAACACCGCAGCCGCACAACAAGCTCGCTGCCCAGCTCCCGCGTCCCGCGAAGCCCGACTACAGCAACGTCTTCATCGAACCGGTCTACCGGAACAGCTTCCTCGAAGACGACCTGGAGGACGATCTCGACGTGCCGGCCACCTCCCGCGTCGAATACTGATGCTCTCGGGCGCGGGGCAGCTCACGGTCCACTTCCGGCTGCGCAGAAAGCACCGGTCTTACGTCCGCCTGCGGGGAGGCGCACGTCGTGGTGACCGTGGTACGAGCCCTGCATCGGTTCACCTCCGCTCGCGCGGCGAGGACCTGCATGGCTCGGCCCTCCCCGGGATGCCACCAGAAGGACCCAGACTTGAGTCAGGGTCACGGACAGTCATCTGTGGTCCCGTCGTCAGTGTCCCGAACGGCGTGGCCGCCTCAAGAACTGACCCTAAGGAGAGAGACGCCGTGGCAGACGAGCAGAACGAGGTGCCGGACAGCACCGCGGTGCGGGTCGCCCTCTGGCGGGCGATGCATGTGCAGGTGGACCCGCCGCCCCACGTGCTCGAAGACGAGATCGGACTGCAGCTGGCGGCCCCTGGCGAGGGATGGCGGCGCCGCCCGGACATGGACCCGCGCGGCACCAGCGGGTTCCGGGCGGCCATTGTGGCCCGTGCGCGATGTGTCGAGGACCTGGTGGTCGAGCAGGCCGGCCGCGGCGTCGCCCAGTACGTCGTGCTGGGCGCCGGGCTGGACACCTTTGCCCAGCGCAGGCCGGAGATCGCCTCCCGCCTACGGGTGTTCGAGATCGACCAGCCGGACACCCAAGCCTGGAAGCGCGGGCGCCTGATCGATCTCGGCCACGGGATCCCCGACTGGCTGCGACTGGTGCCGGTCGACTTCGAGGCGGGCGGGGACTGGTGGGAGCAGCTGTCCGAGGCCGGCTTCGATCCTGGTCAGCCGGCGGTCGTCGTGTGCACCGGCGTCACCATGTATCTCACCAAAGACGCCACCGCGGCGACCCTGCGCCGGCTCGCCGGGCTCGCCCCCGGCTCCACCCTTGCCATGACGTTCATGCTGCCGGCCGAACTCATCGATGACGCCGATCGCCCCGCACTCGAGGCGACCAAGCCGCAGGCGCAAGCAGCCGGAACGCCGTTCATCAGCTTCTACGCCCCGCAGGAGATGCTGGCGATGGCCCGCGACGCCGGCTTCCGAGACGTCCAGCACGTGTCGGGAACTGCGCTGGCGGAGCGCTACTTCGCCGACCGGACCGACGGGCTCCGCCCGTCAAGCGGCGAGGATCTGTTGGTGGCCAGGGCCTGATGCTCTTCGGCTGTCACCGCTCGCGGTGACCGATGCTGCGGCGGGCCCCGCTGGTACGGCGTGACCTGCGCCCCGGCGGCCTTGCGCCCCGGCGGTCTCGCGGTCCGTGGGGACTACTGCGGCGTCTGCCCTACGGATCTGCAGGGAGAGGCCGGCGGAAAGTTTTTCCACCTGCCACCCATCCGCGGGTGTTGCGGCTCCGAATACCGCTTGACGCCTCGCCGAGGTGTCGCTGTCGAACCCGGACGACGTGCGGTCCCCTCCCCAGGGAGGCCGCCGGATAAGGAACGATCGTGATAGCCAAGCGCACCAGCCGCCTCGCCGTACTCGTCGCTCTGCCCGCCGCCCTCGCCCTCGCCGTGGGCGGCTCGTCCCAGGCCGTCGCCGAGGGCACCGGAGCGTTCCAGATCAATCTGGCGCAGCTGAACAACTCCGGTTCCAAGGGCACGGCGATGCTCAGCCTCAAGGGCAACCAGCTGACCGTGAAGATCGAGTCCGAGGGACTCGTGCCCGGCCAGCCCGTCGCCCAGCACCTCCACGGCTCCACCGACGGCCATGACTTCCACTGCCCGGACCCGAGCGCCGACACCAACGGCGACGGCGTCATCGACAACACCGAAGCCACGGTCGACTACGGCAACATCAACATCTCGCTCACCACCAAGGGATCCACGGACATGATGAGCGGCCTCGCCATCGACCGTATGCCCGTGGCGAGCGCGCAGGGCACGCTCTCCTACGAGCGCACGCTCACCGTCTCCCAGGCGGTGGCCGACCACATCAAGGACCTGCACATCGTGCAGCACGGCATCGACCGCAACGGCAACAAGAAGTACGACTTCCAGGGCGCGGGCAAGAGCGAACTCGATCCCAAACTCCCCCAGGAGGCCACCGCTCCGACCAACTGTGGCGAGGTCAAGGGCGCTGCGGTGGGATCCATTCCGGTCGGCGGGGTGGAGACCGGAACCGGGCCCTCCGAGCCGAAAGGGGTCCCGGTCGCGGTGCTGGGCGCCTCCGGCGCCGCCTTTGTGGTGTTGACCGGCGCACTGACCTTCGCGCGGCGGCGGAAGAGCGTGCTCGCCGCCGGGCGGGCCGGGAGCAACGGGGCCGCCGCGTGAGCCGCCGGAACGAGGACACCGTGATCGCCGTACGCCGCCGGGGCCGCCGCGCCGCCGGCTGTGTACTCGCCGCGGCATGGGCGACCGTGCTCGTCGCCGGGTGCGGAGGACCGGAAGCAGCTTCGCCTCCATCGCTCCCCGCGGGACAGCAGCCGGTTCCGGGCGGGGATTCGTCCCCCGGCGACGGGGCGCCGGGCAAGGGCTCCGGGGGCCAGGTCGCCGCCGGCATGGCGAAGTCGGTTCCGGAACGGATCTCCATCCCCTCGATCCATGTCTCCTCCACTCTGGAGACGCTGGGACAGCACAAGAACGGGGCCATGGAGACCCCTCGTGACCCCGACAAGGCGGGCTGGTACCAGCCCGGACCGACGCCCGGCTCCCAGGGACCGGCGGTGATCGCCGGCCATGTCTCCTGGAACGGCAAGCCGTCGGTGTTCGAGAAGCTGTCGACGATGAAGGCCGGTGACACCATCGAGGTCGCGCGGCAGGACGGAAAGACGGCCAAGTTCACCGTTGACCGCGTCGCCCAGTACCCGAAGGACAAGTTCCCCACGGTCGAGGTGTACAAGAACCTCGATCATGCCGGCCTCCGCCTGATCACCTGTGGCGGCCAGTACAACCAGGGCCGGCACTACTTCCCCGACAATGTGGTGGTGTTCGCCAGCCTGACGGGCAGTGCGTAAGCGGTCGCGCGGAGAGGCGCGGTGGGGGACGTCGGCAACAGTACGGGCACAGGTCCCGGTGATCATGGAGTTGCGACGCTCTGTGATCACCGGGGAGACCTGTGCCCGCGCTTCCACCATGGCTGACCGAACCGCTCTGGGGCCAATGCGCGGTCCTGCTGCCCGAGCGGCCGGAATACCACCCGGATCCTCCACTTGGCGTGTCGACGAGTGAAGATCCGGCTGCGCACCCGGCTCGGCGAACCGCACACACGTATGGCGACCGGCCAACAAGGTGAACCTGGTCAACCTGAGGGCAGGAAAAGCACCGGAGAACGCAGAGGGGAGGTCTGATGGTGCGCGATCCAATCTGACGGCCGGTTCGGCACAGATCTGCCCTGATGCTGCCGAAAGGCCGTCCCGTCTCCGCACCGGCACAACATCCGAGGAGCAGGAACGACGATGGCACCCGATCCGACAATCACCCAGGTAACCATGACCCTGGCTGCCCTTGCAGCCACCGGGGCCACCCCGCGTCCGTCCGGGGAAACCCTGGAGCAGCAGACCAAACGAATCATCACCGGCGTCGACGCGCAACTGAGCGATTCCAGCCTTGCGACGCAGGGCGCGTGGGAGCTGGTGTGGCTCGCCCTGAGCGAGGCCAACGCCAATATGGCCTACCTCGCACGCAGCACCAACGGCTCGAACGAGTTCGCCGTGGTCGCTCGCGGAACGGACGCCGATCTGACCGACATCCTCGAGGACCTCGATGTCGGCACAGTCGTCCCGTTCCCCGAAAGCGGATCGCCGAAGCCCGTCGCCGTTTCCAAGGGGGCGATGGATGCGTTCAAACGGGTTGTCAACGCCCGCTCGATCGCCTCACCCTCCCCGAACGCCACGCTCAATCAGGCGCTCTCCGTCGCGCTCAAGTCGGCGCCCTCCTCGCCGCAGCCGACCGTCTATCTGACCGGTCACAGCCTGGGCGGTTGCATCGCCACCATGCTCGCGCCGTACCTGCAGGCACAGACCTGGACGAATCAGCCGAAGTTCGCGGTGATCACCTATGCCGCTCCCACCGCCGGCCTGCAGAGCTTCGTCGACTACTTCGACTCCGTGCCGTGGGTCATCGACCAGCGCCAGAACAACGCCTACGACCTGGTACCGCACGCGTGGGCCGATCTCGACACCACCGCCGGCTGGTACCCGAGCCCGGGACCGCAGGCGACCGAAGAAGTGAAGCTGCTCATCGGGTCGATCGCCAAGCGCACCAAGGGCAACGTCTACGTCCAGCCCGGCACGCTCAGCCCGATGAACACCAGATACACGAGCCTTGCCAAGAACCTGGTCAACAAGACCACCCAGGACTTCCTCGGCCAGGTCGCCTTCCAGCACGCCAACTCCACCTACCTGGACCTGGTGGGGGCGCCCCCCGTCCCTTCCGGGCCGGTGGTGACCGACCTGACCCCCACCTTCGGCGCGTCAGGCGCCACGGTGACCATCAACGGCACCGGTTTCAGTCCGGACAGCATGGTCGACTTCGGCCACTTCGCCTGCACCAAGCCCGTCATCGACCCCTCCGGCATCAGGATCACCGCTCAGGTCCCCAACGGAACCGGCGTCGTCCACGTCCGCGTCACCAACACCCTCGGCACCTCCCCGGCCGTCGCGATGGGGCAGTTCGCCTATGGCGGACCCGCACCTGTGGTGGTCAGTGCGGTCAGCCCGACCAGCGGAAAGGCCGGCACCCCGGTCACCATCAGCGGCTCGGGCTTCGCCGATGGCGCCACCGTGCACTTCAAGGACAAGGCATCCGATGCGGTCAAGTTCGTCTCCACCGGCCAGATCACCGCAACCGCGCCCGGTCAGCTCGACGACCACCAGACGGTGAACGTCACCGTGACGGTCGGCAAGGCCACCTCGCCCACCAGCCCGGCCGACGAGTTCACCTACACCGGACGGTAGTCCGCACGCTCCGTGCCCGGGGTGGCCCTTCGAGCCCCGGGCCTTGACTCCGGCCGGTCGAACCGTGCCCGGGTGAGGGATCGCCGCAGGACCGTTCGCCCTGCGGCGAGCAGGCGACCTCACGGGGGACCGGGCCGCCGGCCGTGTGTCCGGTGCCGCTGACAGCTGCCTGGACATGCGGGATGACCTGCGGAAATATCCTCGGTGGCGGCGGTGTGCGGCACTCTGGTGCGGGGTGCTCTGCGGGGCCGCGGTCCGCGTACATCTGCTGGACCGCCGGGGCGCCGGGTGGTCCGTCCGCGTGGACCGCCATACTGCGTGCGATCTTTCCGCCCGCCCGAAGGGAACCTCGCGCCGTGTCCTCCACCCCCTCCCTTTCCCTCACCCACACCCGCGTTGCCATCGTCGGGGCCGGGCCCGCCGGGCTCACCGTGGCCAATCTGCTACAGGCCGCCGGAGTTGACTGCGTGCTGCTGGAAGCGGAGAGCAGGGAGTTCATCGAGCAGCGGCCGCGCGCCGGGTTCATGGAGGAGTGGGTGGTGGATGCGCTGGCCCGGCACGGACTGGCCGACCGGTTGCACGAACGAGCCACCACTCAGGGGGAGTTCGAGTTCCGGTTCGACGGTGAGCGGCACACCGTGCGGACGGCGGAGCTGTCGGGCCGGCGTCACTTCGTCTACCCACAGCCGCTGTTGGTCACCGACCTCGCGGCGTCGTACGTGGACAAGGCGGGCGGCGATGTGCGCTTCGGCGTCCGCGAGGTGCGGTTGCACGACATCGACGGTGCCCGGCCGGCGGTGTCGTACACCGACCCCGTGACCGGCGTCCGGCACCGGATCGAGTGCGACATGATCGCGGGCTGCGACGGCGCGCGCGGAGTGACCCGCGCGGCCATACCCGCCGACCGGGCGCTCCTCACCCGCCACGACCACGGCGTCGCCTGGCTCGCCCTCCTCGCCGAGGCGCCGCCGTCCGCCGACGGTGTGGTCTTCGGCATCCACGAGCGCGGGTTCGGTGCCCATATGGCCCGTAGCCCCGAGGTCACCCGCTACTACCTCCAGGTCGCACCCGGCGAGAACGCCGAGGACTGGCCGCACACGCGGGTCTGGGACGAACTGCGCGCCCGGCTCGCCGCCGACGGGGCCCCGCCGCCGGCCGAAGGGCCGCTGATCGAGAAGGTGGTCCTGGACATGCACGACTATGTGGTGGAGCCCATGGCGTACGGCCGCGTCTACCTGGCGGGCGACTCCGCGCACCTGGTCGCGCCGATCGCCGCGAAGGGCATGAACCTTGCGATCCATGACGCACTGCTGCTCGGGGAGGCGCTGATCGCGCACTACAAGGGCGATGACAGCGGTCTCGAAGGATATTCGCAGGCGTGTCTGCGGCGGGTCTGGCAGTACCTGGAGTTCTCGCAGTGGCTGTCCTATGTGCTGCACGGCGCCTCGTCCGGTGACCGGTTCCTTGCGGGCACGGCCTCGGCGCGGCTGCGGCGCCTGCTGGGCTCCGAGTCGGCGGCGCAGGCTTTCGCCGGGCTGTACCTCGGCGAGGAAGCCGATCTGTAGTGTCGTGCCGGACGGATCCGCACCGCAGATCTGTGGGGTGATTCACCCCCCGGGAGGGATGGGTCCCCGGCGGGCTGGGTACGCGGCTTCGTGATCGCCGGGCGAGATACCGGTGAGAAGTGGTAGAAATTCGGCGAAAAGCATCGCTGAGACTCCGAGGAAGGGAGACGCCATGTCATCGAAGCGCCGTCGCAAGAAGAAGGCCCGTCGCAAGAACGGTGCCAACCACGGCAAGCGGCCGCAGTGCTGACCGAGGGACCGTGGCCTGGCCTGGCCTGACCTCATCGATGGGGTTTCCGTGGGCTCTTCGCGTCCTTCTGCCGTGGGCGCGGGGGGCCCACTGTGGTGAGGCACCCTGCCGGTGGCTTCGTCAGAGCCCCGGCCAGGCCTGACCGGCCTGCCGCCAGGCTTGGATCCTGCCGGATCGGGTGGAACGGGAAGGCCGCACACCGCTGTTGGCCGCGGGTGGCGAACAGGGCCGGGCCACAGCCGTACCGTCCGCCGGTCGTGCCCCGTGACGTGATGGCGTTCACCGGGAAGGAGTTGGCGGTCGGGGTGTCCCTTGTCCTCGCCGTGGCGGTCGTCATCGCCGGCCGCGTACGCCGCCCCGGAGGATCCTTCAAGATCCTGGAGAGTTCCGATGTGGTCTTCTTCGCGGTGCCGGCCGTCATCGGCATCTTCGCCTCCGTGGGCACGCACCGCTGGTGGGAGAATTACTCGGGCGAGCTCTCGAATATGGTGTGAGGGTGATTTCCCCGGAGCCATGGCGATCGGAGTGCCGTTCACCCTGCAGTACGCTACGCCCGGGATCAAGTGCCTCGTGAATTCTGGAACGATTCCCGGTTTCTGCGTGCCAATTACCGCAGCACGGATGTGTGGGGCGCCGCGTTCGGTGTGGCGGCAATAGCGGGCGCTTATGGCGACCTCGGACTGCGCAATGCCAATAGCCTGTGGACGGGCTTGACCATCCCCATCGCGGCCATCGTTGTCGCGTTACGGTTCACCCGGTGGTATCCGGACGTCATGCGTGCGCGTTTCGTGCGGGAACGCGGTGTGCCCTCCTCCGGCGGGAAGCGCCGCCCCTCCCCGCGGTACGCACCGCCCCCCCCACGAGACGCCGCGCGAGGTGATGACGACGTGCCGGCGGCACGAATGCCCCGGGGTGACGGCGGACGGTACCGGGTGACCTAGACTCAATGGATGATCTTTATCGTCGTCAAGTTCCCCGTGAAGCCCGAGTACGCCGAAGAGTGGCCGCAGCATGTCGAGGCCTTCACCGGCGCCACCCGCGCCGAGCCCGGCAACCTGTGGTTCGAATGGTCCCGCAGTATCGAAGACCCGAACACCTATGTCCTGGTCGAGGCATTCAAGGACGACGCCGCCGAAGCGCATGTGAATTCCGACCACTTCCGCGCCGGAATCGAGACGATGCGCCCGCTGCTGCGCCGCACTCCGGACATTGTCAGCACCGGCATCGAGGGTGCGGACGGCTGGAGCGCGATGGGCGAGATCACCATCGACTGAGCCCGGGTTCCGCTATTCCGGCGGCATCAAGTGGCTGACGAACCAGTCCCGGGCGAGCTCGGCGACCTGCTGGAGGGCGCCGTGTTCCTCGAAGAGGTGGGTGGCGCCGGGAACGATCTCCAGCCGGGTTTCCCCGGGCAGGGCAGCCTCGGCCTCGCGGTTGAGGTCGAGGACCTGGGGGTCGTTGCCGCCCACGATGAGCAGCGTCGGCGCCCGTACGCCGGCGAGCAGCGGTCCGGCGAGGTCGGGGCGGCCGCCGCGGGAGACCACCGCGCCGATGTCCGCGCGGGGGGCGGCGGCGGCCCGTAGCGCCGCCGCGGCTCCGGTGCTCGCGCCGAAGTAGCCGACCGGGCCGGGGAAGCGGCCGCGCAGCCAGGCGGTGGCATCGGTCAGCCGCTCGGCCAGGGTCCCGATGTCGAAGACATTCGCCCGGTGGGCTTCCTCGGCCGGCGTGAGCAGGTCGAAGAGCAGGGTGCCCAGGCCTGCCTGGTTCAGCTCCCGGGCGACCAGACGGTTGCGGGGGCTGTGCCGGCTGCTGCCCGAGCCATGGGCGAACATCACCACCGCACGGGCGCCCGCCGGCACGGTGAGGTCTCCGGTGAGCCGGACCCCGGCGGCGTCGATCGCCACCTCCTCCGCCACGTCCGTCTCCGCCGCCCCGCCCGGGGTGGCGGAGGACGGCGCGCGGCCCGCCGGTTCGGGGCCGGCCGCGGCCTCGGCCAGCAGCGAGACGACCTCCTCGTCCGGCGTCTGGGAGAAGTCCCGGTACCACTCACCGACCGCGGAGAAGGCGAACGGGGTGGAGAGGCAGATGAATTCATCGGTCGCGGTGCGCAGCCGCTCCGCCGCGTCCGGCGGCGCCACGGGTACGGCGAGGACCACACGGGCCGCGCCCTGGGCACGTACCACCTGGCATGCGGCCGCCGCGGTGGCCCCGGTGGCGATTCCGTCGTCGACGACGATCGCCGTCCGGCCGGTGAGGTCGAGCCGTGGCCGCCCGGCGCGGAAGCGCTCCGCCTGCCGTGCGAGTTCCGCCGCCTCGGCATGCTCCACGGATGCCAGGTCCGCCTGGTCGAGCCGCCCGCGGCGGATGATGTCGTCGCTGAGCACCCGTACGCCGCCTTCGCCGATGGCGCCGAAACCCAGCTCACGCTGGTAGGGGACCCCCAGCTTGCGGACCACGATCACATCGAGCGGCGCCCGGAGCGCGCGGGCCACGTGAAAGGCCACCGGGACCCCGCCACGGGGCAGTCCCAGCACGACGGGCTCTTCCCCCTGCAGGTGCCCCAGCGCCTCGGCGAGGCGGTGCCCCGCGTCCGCGCGGTCAGTGAACAGCACAGTGTGCACCCCCTAGCCAGGGGAGACGCGAGCTGCGTCCACACCTCACTTCGAAATAACCCCATCCGGGCAGGCTTCGCAAGTCGGGCGCCAGGGGTGCCCCGGCCGTCGGCCCGGAGCAGGCCGGCCGTGGTGACGGGCGCACCCAGGGACGCACCCCTACGTGACGATCATCCCGTCGCGGAGTCCTCGGCGCGCCGGTAGTGGAGGAGGACGACACCGTTGCCGAAGGTCCGGGTCCCGGCGAGCCGGAGACCGGTGCGGGCGTCCGAGGCACCGAAGAGGGGTTTGCCCCGGCCGATGAGGACCGGATGGATGTAGAGGCGGTACTCGTCGACCAGGTCGTGCCGCATGAAGGCCGCCGCGAGGTCGGCGCCGCCGAGTGCCAGGTCTCCGCCCGGCTGCGCCTTGAGCGCCATGATCTCCTCGGGGACGACCTCGCGCATGAGGGTGGTGTTCCCGTCGGTCCGCTCCAGGGTCCGGGAGAACACGATCTTGGGTGTGTCCCGCCAGATCCCGGCAAACTCGGCCATGGGGCCGGTACTTGAGGGGTCGGCGTCGGCGGTCGGCCAGAACTGCGCCATCAGCTCATGGGTGACCCGGCCGTTCATGAAGGCGCCCATCGTCCTGAGCTGCTCGTTGAAGTGACGGTGCAGCTCGTCGTCGACCAGGTGCCAGTCGATCCGGCGGTCCGGTCCCTCGATGAAGCCGTCGAGGGACACCGACATGGACAGAATGATCTTTCTCATCGTGGTCCTCGCTGAAGTCCTCGGGGCGGGCGGCGCCGGGCCGGGATCCACCGACCGGATGGCACCAGTGTGCCCGGACGGGGCGCCGCCGCGCCCGGTGTGCGCGGCGCAGGGGAGCCGGGCGGGTGCGGGCCGGTCAGCGCGGGCTGGGCGGGTGCGCGCCGGTCAGCGCGGGCCGGTGAGCAGCGCCGCGATCTTTGCGGCCGTCCAGTGCCCCTTGGCCCCCGGGCAGCCGGCGAGATACGCGGCGGCCTGGAGCGCACTCCATCCGTGGGCGGCGACGAGGCCGGCCGCGATGTGCCGCAGATAGGCCGCCGAGGGTGGGTTCATGGTGATGTCCCGGCTGCTCCACGGGGCCGTGAAGGTCAGCACCGGGTAGCCGTCCAGCAGCCCGGCACACACCAGGGTCTCGTACCGGCCGGGGCCGGTCCGGGCCCTGCCGTGGGTGAGGGCCTCCGTCAGGTCGAGATCCCGGCCGGGCTCCCGGTACATCTCCTGAGCGGCGATATCGGAGAACTGGGAGAGCGTCAGAAGATAGCCGCGGGCCGGCGCTTCGGGCCCGCCCGGCAGTTCGGGCCCGCCCGGCAGTTCGGGCCCGCCCGGCCGGCCGGGCCCGGTGCCGGCCGGTGCGGGGCCGGGGTCGTAGAAGGCCCGGCCGCCGGTCCACACCCGCGATTCGGTGGCGAAGTACAGCAGACCGGGCAGCATGACCGGTGCCGTACGCGTGGGGCGGCGGGGGTCCCGGCAGCCGGGGTGGGTGCGCAGCCCGCCGGGAGGCCGGCCGCCGGCCAGGTAGCTGGTCAGGCGGTCGAGATGCATGTTGGAGCCGTATGCGGCGTACCAGAGGCGGTCGTCGGGGGTGAGGCGGCGGACGGCTTCGGGGGAGTCGCCGAGGGCTTCGAGGCGTTGGGGCCTGGTCACGCCCTCACGCTACGCGGACGGGTTCGCCACGGCGGCGTCCGGCGGGTCCGCGGCCTTCGGGGCGGGCGACCGTACCATCGGGCGGCGGCGCGGTGAAGGGCGGATGAACGAAGCGGGCGCAGGGGCCGGCACCTGGCTTGATCGTTACCCAACGGGTTTTGCCGCGAGTGGTCTGGAGATGCGCACTGCACGGACAGGACCGGTCCGAAGGACAGCCGGCGCCCGGTCATCGGCCGGACGCCGCAGGACGGAGGCAGTGTGGCGGATGTGTCAGGGCGAAACGAGGCAGGGATACGCAGGGCAGGGGCGGCCGGCCGCCGCGCCGCAGTGCCCGCTCCACCGCCGGGTGCGAGCCGGCGTCATCTGCTCGCGGCCACGGCTGCGGCGGGGCTGGGAGTGCTCACCGCATGCGGAGGCACACCCTCGCGCGCGGACTCCGCCCCCGAGGCGTCGCCGCCCGGCGGCTCGCCGTCCCCCTCCGGCGGGTCCGGCGCCCCGAGCCCGTCAGGCTCCAGGACAGTGCCCCCCTCGGCCCGCCCGGCCAAGCGGCGCCGGCCCGAACTGCCGCGTGGCGGACGGGAATTGTTCCCGCGCTACCGGCTGGTCGGGTTCTGCGGTCTGCCCGGGGCCGCGGCGCTCGGCCGGCTCGGAATCGGCGACCCGGGAAAGCGGACCGCCGAGGCGGAGAAGGTGGCGCATGCGTACGCCGCGGGGCGCGAACCGCTGCCCGTACTCGAACTCCTGGCGACGGTCGCGAACGCCACGGCGGGCCCGGACGGCAGGTACCGCTCACGGACGCCGCCGGCCACCATCGGCCGCTTCCACCGCCTGGCGCGCGAACGGCGGGCGCTGCTGCTGTTGAACATCCAGCCCGGCCGTGCGTCGGTGCTCGACGAGGTCAAGGCGCTGCGCGACTGGCTGGTCCACCCCGACGTGGGGATCGCGCTCGACCCGGAGTGGGAGATGAGCCCCGGTGAGGTGCCGGGCGACACCTACGGGCACACCGACGGCCATGAGCTGACCAGGGTTGCCCGCTATCTGTCCGGGCTGGTCGAGGCGCACGATCTGCCGCAGAAACCGCTGGTCTTCCACCAGGTGGCCACGTCCGTCGTGGGTGACCAGTCCGCCCTGCGGCCCCAGCCCGGTGTGGCGCTGATCAAGAGCGCCGACGGCATCGGCTCACCGGGCCTGAAGCGCGGGACCTGGCGACGGCTGGTCAGCGATCTGCCGGACGGTCTGCACACCGGCTTCAAGCTCTTCTACGAGGAGGATGCCAAGGGCAGCCGCCTGATGACGCCGAAGGAGGTGCTGGCTCTGCGGCCGCAGCCGGAGTATGTGATGTACGAGTGAGCCGCCCCGAACCCGTCATGCCCTGACGGGCGGGAGCGTGTACGGGGCGGCCGGCGGCCGGGCCCGGCCGGCCTCCCGTTCCCGGCCGGGCCCGCCCCGTCGCGGCCCTT
>NZ_JBSHBP010000052.1:0-54482 GCF_053612065.1 Streptomyces sp. NPDC054765
GCCCCGGCGCCCGCCGCGCCCGCCGCTCCGGCACCGGCTCCGGCCGCTCCGGCCCCCGCACCGGCCGCTGCCGCGCCGGCCGCCCCCGCCCCGGCTCCGGCCGCCGGTGAGGGCGACGGCGCCTACGTCACCCCGCTGGTGCGCAAGCTCGCCGCGGAGAACGGCGTCGACCTGTCCACGGTCAAGGGCACCGGTGTCGGTGGCCGGGTCCGCAAGCAGGACGTCATCGCCGCCGCCGAGGCCGCCAAGGCCGCCGCGCCGGCTCCGGCCGCCGCGCCGGCCGCCGCCTCCAAGGCTCCCGTCATCGAGGCGTCGCCGCTGCGCGGCCAGACCGTCAAGATGCCGCGGATGCGCAAGGTCATCGGCGACAACATGATGAAGGCCCTGCACAGCCAGGCGCAGCTGACCACCGTGGTCGAGGTGGACATCACCGCGATCATGCGGATGCGCAACAAGGCCAAGGACACCTTCGCGCAGCGCGAGGGCGTCAAGCTCTCCCCGATGCCGTTCTTCGTCAAGGCCGCTGTCCAGGCGCTGAAGGCCCACCCGGTCGTCAACGCCCGGATCAACGAGGACGAGGGCACCATCACCTACTTCGACACCGAGAACGTCGGTATCGCGGTGGACGCGGAGAAGGGCCTGATGACCCCGGTCATCAAGGACGCCGGTGGCCTCAACATCGCCGGTATCGCCCGCAAGACGGCGGACCTGGCGGGCAAGGTCCGCGCGAACAAGATCACGCCGGACGAGCTGTCCGGTGCGACCTTCACCATCAGCAACACCGGTTCGCGCGGCGCCCTGTTCGACACCGTCATCGTGCCCCCGAACCAGGTCGGCATCCTGGGCATCGGTGCCACCGTCAAGCGCCCGGTGGTCATCAACCACCCGGACCTCGGCGAGACCATCGCGGTGCGCGACATGACCTACCTGGCGCTCTCCTACGACCACCGTCTGGTGGACGGCGCGGACGCCGCCCGCTACCTGACCACGGTCAAGCAGATCCTGGAGGCCGCCGAGTTCGAGACCGAGATCGGTCTCTGAGTCCGGCAGTCACGCCATAGGTGTGCCGCAGGGGTCGGCCCCGGTTCGTACGAGCCGGGGCCGGCCCCTTTGCGCTTCCCTGGGCGCCTTTGCGCTTCCCTGGGCGCCTTTGCGCTTCCCCGGGCGCCTTTGCGCATCCCCGGGCGCCTTTGCGCATCCCCGGGGCCTTGCGCCCGGGGCCTTCCGCCCGTCCCGGATAATGGCCCCCTCGTCACCACGCGCTCTGAAGGAGCACCTCATGACCCCGCCCGTCGTCCATTCGCTGCGCGAGCAGATCCGCGAGCACATCCTCGAGGGGATCGTCAGCGGCCGCTGGCAGCCGGGCGAGCGGATCGTGGAGCGGCGGATCGCGGTGGAGCTGGAGGTCAGCCAGACGCCCGTACGGGAGGCGCTGCGTGAGCTGGAGTCGCTGCAGCTGATCGAATCGGCACCGAACAAGGGCGTTCGGGTACGGAATCTGACCGCGGACGACCTCAAGGAGAGCTATCCGGTACGGGCCGGGCTGGAGCAGGTGGCCGCCGAGCTGGCCGCCGGGCGGCTGGCCGAGGACACCGTGGCGCTGGAGCACGAGGTGGCGGCGCTGCGCGAGGCGGACCGCTCCGCTGACGGGGAGGCACAGGTCCGGCACACGGTGGCCTTCCACCGGGAGATCGTGCGGGCCGCCGGGAACGCCGTCCTGCTGCACACCTGGGAGTCGCTGGGCATCGAGGTCTGGACGACGCTGTCGATCCGCTGGTTCAGCCCGGAGCCGCGCTCGCACGCCCAGGACCACCAGGAGATCGTGGACGCGTTCCGGCGGCGCGACCCGAAGATCGGCGCCCTGCTCAAGTCACATGTGCTGAGCTGCGCACCCCGGGTCTGAGGGGGCGTACGGGAGGGGGCCGACGCTCCCCCCCTTCAGCTGGCACGCGGTGCCTGAAAGGGCGGCACCCCGTGCCGACCTGCGGTGATTCCCTCCCCGATCGTTGATCGATCATCGATCAGAGGCGTATCGTCGTGCGTCGGGGCGCGACAACCCTGCCTGCCGAACTCGTAGGGGGTGTCGTCAAGGCCGCCGTCCACCCTGAGGACGCGGCCCGGTCACGACGGCACCCCCGAGCTACCTCCCGTCCGGAAAGGGGCCACCCATGCCCGATCCCGTGCGCCTGCCGTACAGCCAGCTCGACCAGCTCCCGGACCGCGACCCCGAGGAGACCGCCGAGTGGCGCGAGTCGCTTGACGCCGTCACCGAGGCGGCCGGCCCGCAGCGTGCCGCTTATCTGATGCGCCGTGCCCTGGAGCACACCGCGCGCACCGAAGGCACCGCCCTGCCGTCCCTCCTGGAGACGGACTACGTCAACACCATCCCGACCTCCGCCGAGCCCGCGTTCCCGGGCGACGAGGCGATGGAGGCCCGGATCACCGCCTGGAACCGCTGGAACGCCGCCGCGATGGTCACCCGCGGCTCCAAGCTGGGCCTCGGCGGCCACATCGCCACCTTCGCCTCCGCCGCCTGGCTCTACGAGACCGGCTTCCAGCACTTCTTCCGCGGCAAGGAAGGCGACGGCAGCGGCGACCAGCTCTACATCCAGGGCCACGCCTCCCCCGGCATCTACGCCCGCGCCTTCCTCGAAGGCCGCCTCACCGAGGACCACCTCGACCACTTCCGCCAGGAGGCCGGCGGCGAGGGCCTGCCCTCCTACCCGCACCCGCGGCGGCTGCCCTGGCTGTGGGAGTTCCCCACCGTCTCCATGGGCCTGGGCCCGCTCTCCGCCATCTACCAGGCGCGCTTCAACCGCTACCTGGAGCACCGCGGCATCAAGGACACCGCCAACTCCCACGTCTGGGCATTCCTGGGCGACGGCGAGATGGACGAGCCCGAGTCGACCGCCGCCCTCGCGCTCGCGGGCCGCGAAGGCCTGGACAACCTCACCTTCGTCATCAACTGCAACCTGCAGCGCCTCGACGGCCCGGTCCGCCCCAACTTCAAGATCGTGCAGGAGCTGGAGGCCCAGTTCCGCGCGGCCGGCTGGAACGTCGTCAAGTCGCTGTGGGGCCGCGCCTGGGACGAGGTCTTCGCGCTCGACACCGACGGCGCCCTGATCCGCCGCCTCGGCGAGACCCCCGACGCGCAGTTCCAGACGTACGCCACCCGCGACGCCGCCTACCTGCGCGAACACTTCTTCGGCGGCAACGACACGCTGCGCGCCCTCGCCACCCGGCTCTCCGACGCCAAGCTGCTGGAGCTGTTCCAGACCTCCCGGGCCGGCCACGAGCCGCGCAAGGTATACGCCGCCTACCGGGCCGCCGTCGAGCACAAGGGCGCGCCGACCGTCATCCTGGCGCAGACCGTCAAGGGCTACACCCTCGGCACGGGCTTCGAGTCCCGCAACGCCAACCACCAGATGAAGAAACTCACCATGGCGGAGTTCCGCACCATGCGTGACGTGCTCGAACTCCCCATCCCGGACAGCGCGCTGGAAGGCGACCTGGTGCCGTACCAGCGCCCCGCCGAGGACTCCCCCGAGATGGTCTACCTTCGCGAGCGGCGCGCCGCCCTCGACGGCCCGGCCCCCACCCGCAAGGTCACCGCCAAGCCGCTCCCGGCCCCCGCCGACAAGGTCTTCGACGCCCTGAAGAAGGGCTCCGGCAGCCAGGAGATCGCCACCACCATGGCGTTCGTCCGGCTGGTCAAGGACCTGATGCGGGACAAGGAGACCGGCAAGCGCTGGGTGCCGATCGTCCCCGACGAGGCCCGCACCTTCGGCATGGAGTCGCTGTTCCCGACCGCCGGCCTCTACTCCCCCAAGGGTGCGACGTACGACCCGGTCGACCGTGACCAGCTCCTTTGGTACAAGGAAGCCAAGGACGGCCAGATCCTCAACGAGGGCATCACCGAGGCCGGTTCGCTCGCCGAGTTCACCGCCGCCGCGACGTCCTACGCGACGCACGGCGAGCCGATGATCCCCTTCTACATCTTCTACTCGATGTTCGGCTGGCAGCGCACCGCCGACCAGTTCTGGGCGCTGGCCGACCAGTTGGGCCGCGGCTTCGTCATCGGCGCCACCGCGGGCCGTACGACGATGACCGGCGAGGGCCTCCAGCACGCCGACGGCCACTCGCACCTGATCGCCTCCACCAACCCGGCGGCGCTCTCCTACGACCCGGCGTTCGCCTACGAGGTGGCCGTCATCGTCAAGGAGGGCCTGCGCCGGATGTACGGCCCCGACGCCGAGGACGTCTTCTACTACCTGACGGTCTACAACGAGACCAAGGTCCAGCCGGCCATGCCGGAGGGCGTCGAGGAGGGCATCCTCAAGGGCCTGTACCGCTTCCAGGAGGGCGCCAGGCCCCAGGCCGACAGCCCGCAGCTCCAGCTGCTGGCGTCCGGCACCGCCATCCACTGGGCCCTGGAGGCGCAGCAGCTGCTGGCCGCCGACTGGGGTGTGGCGGCGGACGTGTGGTCCGCACCGTCCTGGACGGAGCTGCGCCGCGACGCGCTGGAGTGCGACGCCGCCCGGATGGAGGGCGAGGACCGGATTCCGTACGTCACCCGTGCGCTGGCCGGTGCGCCCGGTCCGGTCGTCGCGGTCAGCGACTGGATGCGGGCGGTACCCGACCAGATCGCGCCGTGGGTCGAGCAGGACTGGACCTCCATCGGCACCGACGGCTTCGGCCTCTCCGACACCCGCGAGGCGGCCCGCCGCCACTTCGGCGTCGACCCGCAGTCGGTGGTCGTCCAGGCGCTGGCCGCCCTCGCCCGACGCGGCCAGGTCAAGCCGGAGACCGTCAAGGAGGCCAGGGAGCGGTACGGCCTGTGAGGCATGGGCCGCACCGCGGCCCGCGCCTCGTGGGACGGCTCTGCCGCCCCGCCCCTCAGGAGCACCCCCAACTCCCGTGCGGAGGTCACCTTCCCGCGCCCGGGGCCTTCGCACGGGATGCCACCACCGGCCCGGCCGGTCACGCCCTGACCACGGCCGGGCCGGGCTGTCTTCCGTGCTGTGCGTTTCCGCTTCGCGGTGGGGGTGGGCGGCTTTGTGTGTGGCAGGGGCGGGCGCGCTCATGCCGTGTGTGTGGTGGGTCGGAGGGGACGCCCGGTATCCCTCCCCCAGCCTTCGGCCGGGAGGTGCCCCGCTCCGCTGCCCGGACCGGACCGGCCCGGCCCGGCCCCGACAACGAACCCGAGCGTTGTCAGTGCCCCCCGGCATGATGGATACATGCGTGCTGCCCGGCTGATCAAGATGGTGTTGCTGCTCCAGGCGCGGCCGTCGATGACGGGCGCCGAGCTGGCGCGGGAGCTGGAGGTGTCCGAGCGGACGGTCGCCCGTGACGTCCTCTCCCTCTCCGAGGCGGGGGTGCCCGTTTTCGCGCACCGCGGCCGGGCCGGTGGCTACCGCCTCATAGGCGGCTACCGCACCCGGCTCACGGGCCTCGGCCGCAGCGAGGCGGAGGCGCTCTTCCTGTCCGGAGTGCCGTCCGCCCTGCGCGAGATGGGTCTGGCGGACGCCGCGTCCGCCGCCCGGCTGAAGGTCTCCGCCGCCCTGCTGCCCGAGCTGCGCGACGCCGCGACGGGCGCCGCCCAGCGCTTTCATCTCGACGCTCCCGGCTGGTATCAGGAACCCGAGCCGCCCGCCCTGCTGCCCGAGATCGCCGACGCGGTCTGGGACGACCGCCGGATCGCCGCCCGCTACCTCCGCAAGGACACCGAGGTGGAGCGGGAGTTGGAGCCGTACGGCCTCGTACTGAAGGCGGGGGTCTGGTACCTGGCGGCACGTACCCAGGGGGACTACCGCGTCTACCGGGTCGACCGGTTCACCGCCGTGGCGGTCGCCGGGAGCGGCGCGGCCGACGACGCCGACGCCGACGACGCCGGGGGGCGGTTCATCCGCGACGATTCCTTCGACCTCCCGGCGTTCTGGGCCCGGCGGGCGGCGCAGTTCGCCCGGTCGATCCTGCGCGAGGAGGTGGTGCTACGGCTCTCCCCGCGGGGCGTCCTGCAGCTGCCGTACGTCACCGAACGCGCCGCTGCCCGCGAGGCGATCACCCGGGCGCAGTCCGCGGGCGGGCCCGACGAGCTGGGCCGGCTGACCGTGACCCTCGCGGTGGAGTCCGCCGAGGTCGCCCATGCGCAGCTGCTGGCGCTCGGCCCGGAGGGCGAGATACTCGCGCCCTCCGGGCTGCGTGAGCGCTTCGCGTCGGCGGCCCGTCGGACGGCCGCCCTGTATACGGAGGCGGGAGGAGCACGGGATCCGGAGGCGCGAGGGGCACAGGATCCGTAGGCGGGAGGCGCCCAGGCCGGCTCGCCCGGGGGCGTGCCCGGGGTCGTGGGGACCATGACCCGCCGGCCGGCCGGACGGGCGCCCCACCGGCCGGTACGGACGCCGCGGCCGGATACCGGCACCGCTGTCCGGCGCCGGTACCGGAACCCCTCAGCGATAGTCGTCCGCGCTCGCGTCCTTCCCGCCGAAGACGACCTCCTCGAAGTAGCCGAAGCAGTCGGGCCGTGAACCGTCCGTGTCGGTGAAGCCGTACTCCTTCGCCAGCTGCCCGCTGGAGAGCGACCCGCCGCTCCAGCGCGCCTTGTCCGGGTCGGCGGCGAGTGCCCGTACGCCGCGGGCGATCAGCGCCGGAGATTCGGCGATGGCGAAGTGCGGCTCCTGGGTCACCGCGTCGCGCCAGGTCTCCTCCGTCACCCCGAAGTGGTCGAGCATCTCCTCGGACCGCAGAAAGCCGGGGGTGAGCGAGACCGCCGTGCCGCCGTGTTCCTCCAGTTCGGCGGCGAGACCGAAGGCGATGCGGTGCGGGGCGTTCTTGGTGAGGTCGAAGCAGAGGTTGTCGCGGTAGGTGCGGTTGAAGGCGGCGGTGCCGTCGGTGACCTCGACGACCAGCCCGCCGGGGCGCCGGATCAGCAGGGGCAGTGCGTAATGGCTGGTGATGATGTGGGTGTCGATGCCGAGGCGGAACATCCGCAGCCCGTTGTCCAGGTCGAGGTCCCACAACCTGGTGTGGAACTCGATCAGCCGGTCGCCGCCCCAGACGCTGTTGACCAGCACATCCAGCCGCCCCTGCTCCCGGTCGATGCGCTCGGTCAGTGCCTTGACCTGCGCCGGGTCCAGATGGTCGGCGGGCACGGCGATCCCGGTGCCGCCGGCCCCGGACACCAGCTCCGCGGTCTGCTCGATCGTCTCCGTGGCCCGGCCGACCTCACTGACCCGTTCCCGGGTCGTACGTCCCGTCACATACACCAGGGCCCCGGCCCGCCCCAGCTCCACCGCCATCGCCCGGCCCGCGCCCCGGGTCGCCCCGGCGACCAGCGCCACCCGTCCCGCCAGTTCCTGCTGTCCCGCCAGTTCCTGCTGTCCCGTCACGTACCTCACTCCTCGCTGTCAGGTGCCTCGCATCCCTGCACGGCGACCCTGGCAGTGAAACCCGACACCTTCTGTCCGGATTCATCGGCCGCCATCCGGCGATCCGGCCGCCTACGGACGGAGTGCACGCACGCTCCCCCCGCCGGGCAGCCGCCCGGTGACCTCCGCCGGGTCGCCCCGCCCGGCCGGTGCGGCGAGCGTGTTCTTGTCGCCGGTGGCCCGTACGCCGCCGGTGGCGTCGAGGCCACCGACCCCGGGGCTGCCGGCCGCGAGCAGATACGACGTGCCGGACTTCGCCTGCCAGTGGACGCCGCCCACCACGGGACCGCCGAAGCGGCTGCAGGCGGCGGTGTTCACGGCCCGTCCGGCGATCCGCCCGGGGTCGGCGGGGCGCGCGGCGGGCGGCAGGAACCGCAGTGTCACGCTGCCGGGCCCGCGCCAGGTGTCGGCCCTGGTGCACACCCAGGTCGCGCTGCCGCCGCCCTCCGGGAGGCGCTGCCCGGCGAACGCCCAGTTGCTGACGGACCGTACGCCGGTGCCGCGCAGCGACCCGAGCGAGCAGGCCGTACGGGCCCAGCTCCGCAGCGCCGGAGCGCCGGTCGCCTCGCCCGGCCCGCCGGCCGGTAGGCCGCCGGACGCCGGCGGCGCATAGGTGAGGTGGACGGGGACGAGGTCATCGAGGTCGGCCACCAGGGAGGGAGGGTTGTGGCCGGGCGGCCCGATGCGTGTCGAGGGCCGGAACTGGGTCACCGGCCAGCGCCCGCAGCCGGCGCCCCCTTCGGGCGGTGTCGGGATCCGGTCGGTGACGCCGTCCGGGGCGACGTGCAGCCCGTGTACCGGCGCGGCCGGTGCCAGCAGGTCGCGGGTGGTGAGGTCGGAGATCCACGGCGCGAGCAGATAGCGCATCCAGCCGTTGCCGCGCCCGATCACCAGCGCGGCGGCGGTGGTCGGATCCGCGCCGTCGACCCGCGCGAAGTGCAGCGTGGGCGTGGCGTCTTCGGGTTCGGCGTAGCGCACCAGCCGCTCGCCGTCGTGGAGCACCACGACCCTCACGTTGTCGATCAGGCCCGCGTACAGCAGCTGCGGCGGATGGCCGGGCGGCCGGGTGGAGGTGCCCGCGGCCGTGGTGATCCGGGTGTCGGCGGGCGGCGCGGCCCAGACCCGCAGCGCCCGCGCCAGCAGCTCCCGGTCACCGGCCTGCCGGCCGCGGGCGGGCCAGGCGGTGAAGTCGATCCGGGAGGTGTCCGCCCACTGCTCGTTGGGGGTGCGCAGCAGCCGGCCGGGGTCCAGCGCCTGTTCGGCGGTGGTCTTGGGGTGGCCCGTGCGCTCCCCGTCGCCGTGCCACACCCCCGCCGCCACCGCGCCGACCGCCAGCGCGACCGCCAGCGCGACCGCGGCCCGCACCCGCTGCCGGCGGCGCAGCAGGTCCGTCGGCCGGGTCTGCACCGTGCACGGGTCGAACTCCCCGGAGTTCAGCAGTGCCGCGGCACCGGCCCCGGTCGCCCGGTCCAGCTGCGCCGCCGCCCGCTGGGCCGCGTCCGGGTCCTCGACCCCGGCCCGTGCCAGCACGCTGCGGGTGGCGTCCTCGTCCAGGCCTTCCAGCTGCCACAGCCCGATGGCGGCCCGTACCGACGCCGGGACGGCGGACAGCGCCTGGTCCAGGGCCAGTTCATCGGCGCCGCCGGCCCGGGGGAACAGCCGCAGTCCCCAGACCAGGGGCAGGACGGCAGGTCCCCGGACCGGCCGTCCCTCGTGCGCGAGCGCCAGCCGCAGGGCCCGCTGCCGCACCTCGTCGTAGCCCGACTCGGCCGCCGGGCCGCGCTGGGCCGGCAGTCCGCCGTCCGGCCGGCGCAGCCGGGTCCGCGGCAGCGCCCGCTGCACCAGGCCGTGTGCGGTCAGGACCCGTCGGTGGCGGCCCGTCGACGGGGGCAGGACGAGGTAGGTGAGGCGGACGAGCCGTGGATAGTGCTCGACGATGGCCGCCTCGGCCCGCTCGATATCGGCCCGGGTACGTTCGTCCATGGGCATGGCCTGGAACAGCCCTTCGCGAAATGGTGGATATGCCGTCGTTCGGTCGTGCACGCCGTCCAACGAGTGATTCATGGGACGGTCACAGGAGCGCCGGCCGGGGTGAGCGAGTCCGAACCGAACAACCCGTCACCGGTGTGCACCCCGCTTCACCGATCCGGATAACGACCCGTCGCATCCGGGGTACTCCGCATGCGGCGGGCGCCGGCAGGGCAGATGCTGGAGCGGTGATGGACGAGACGGAGTTCTGGGAACTGATCGACGGTTCCCGCGAGGCCGCCGAGGGCGACCCCGAGGAGCAGGCCGACGCGCTGGTCGAGCGGCTCCTCGGGCTCGATCCGGATGCCGTCGTGGACTTCGCCCGCCACTTCGAGTCCCGCTACAACCGGGCCTACTCCTGGGATCTGTGGGCCGCGGCCGCCGTGATGCTGGACGGCGCCAGTGACGACGCCTTCGACTACTTCCGCTGCTGGCTGATCGGCCAGGGCCGGGAGGTCTTCGAGGGCGCGCTGCACGACCCGGACCAGCTCTCCGACCTGCTGGACGACTTCGACGAGGCGGTGGACGGCGACGCCGAGGAACTGGGCTACGCGGCCGACGAGGCGTACGAGCAGCTGACCGGCGGGGTGATGCCGGACCTGGGGCTGTCCCCGGCACCGCGCGAACCGCTCGGCACGTACCTCGACTTCGACGACGAACAGGCCCTGGCGGAGCGCTTCCCCACCCTCTGGGACCGTTTCAAGCCGTAGGGCGGGCCACCGGCCGGCACGCCCGGCACGCCCGGCTCCGGGCCGTTTCGCTCCGGGCCCGGCGGCCGGGCTTTCGTACCGGGGCGCGGCAGGCCGGGCCCCGGGTGCCACCACGGGCCCGTCACTGCGGGCAGTATGGCCCCATGCGGATCGCGATCACCGGCTCGACCGGACTCATCGGCACGGCGCTCGTACGGTCCCTGCGCGCGGACGGTCATGACGTCGTCCGGCTCGTACGGCACGCGCCCGCGGCCGTCGGCGAGGTGCGCTGGGACCCCGGGCGCCAGGAGATCGACACGGCCGGGCTGGCCGGCTGTGCGGCGGTCGTCCATCTGGCCGGCGCCGGGGTCGGCGACCACCGCTGGACGGCCGCCTACAAGCAGGAGATCCGCGACAGCCGGGTGCTGGGCACCAGGGCCCTCGCCTCGGCCCTCGCCTCGATGGACACCCCGCCGGGCGTCCTGGTGTGCGGCAGCGCGATCGGCTACTACGGCGACACCGGTGACCGGCGGACGGACGAGAGCGCGCCGGCCGGCCGCGGGTTCCTGCCGGAGCTCTGTGTGGCCTGGGAGGACGCCGCGAAACCGGCCCAGGACGCGGGCATCCGTACCGTCTTCGCCCGCACCGGTCTGGTCGTGGGGCGCTCGGGCGGCGCCTGGGGCCGGCTCTTCCCGCTGTTCCGGCTCGGCCTCGGCGGGCGGCTCGGCGACGGCAGCCAGTACTGGAGCTTCATCTCCCTGGAGGACCACATCAGGGCGCTCCGCCACCTCATCGACACCGGGGGCCTGACCGGGCCGGTCAACCTCACGGCTCCGGAACCGGTCACCAACCGGGAGGTCACCGCCGTGATGGGCCGTGTCCTGAACCGCCCGACGCTGTTCACCGTCCCGGCACCGGTCCTGCGGATCGCCCTGGGGGAGTTCGCCGGTGAGGTGCTGGCCAGCCGGCGGATCATTCCGCGGCGGCTGCTGGACTCCGGGTTCGCGTTCACCCGGCCCCGCATCATCGAGGCGGTCCGGGCCGCGTAGCCGTCCGGGCCGCGAAGTCGCGCGCGTCACACCACCCTCCGGTCGGCATAGCCGCAGGGCCACACGGGAAGCTTTGGCCAAGGGGCGTTTCGACACGCTCCTGGACGCTCCCTGTTGAACGGCCCGCCGTCTTCCTACCGTCCTCGCACAGCACCTCGGTATCCCTCACGGCGGCACCGGGCACGACGCGGGTGCGCCGCCGTTGGGACCGACCTCGGGAGGGTCATGTGCTGCGCACCGCATCGGCCGTGGACGTCGTCATCGTGGGGGCCGGCCCGGCCGGGCTCGCCGCCGCCCGCCATCTGACCGGCGCGGGGGTGACGGTCACGGTCCTGGAGGCCGCGCCAGTGATCGGCGGCCGGTCCGTCACCGACCGGCTCGACGGCTTCCGGCTGGACCGCTGCGGCCGGCCGCTGGCCGTCTCCGCCGCCGAGCTGCGCCGTACCCCGGGCCTCGGCGATCTGACGCTCCGTCCGTTCGCGCCCGGTCTGAGCCTCCACACCGGCCGGCGGACGCAGCGCATCAGCCCGCCCCGGAGCACGAAGGGCGCGCTCTGGGCGGCACGCTCCCTCTCGCGCGCCGACCGTCGCGCGGAACGCCGGGCGACGGACCGTCAGACGGTCCGCCTCACCGACCGGCGGACCGCACCGCCCCCGGACCGCCGCACGGTCCGCCGGATCGACCGCCGTCCGGACCGCCGCGCCGACGCCGCCGCGCCCCCCGCCCCGTCCCCCCACGCCCCGCCCGCCGACCGTCCGATCCGCGACGCCCTGGCGAGCCGCCCCGCCTTCCTGCCGCGCGGCCACGACGCGTTCCTGCGGCCCCTGCTGGCCGCGCTGCTGTGCGATCCGCAGCTGCGCGGGTCCAGCCGGGGCGCGGCGGCGGCGCTGCGCGCCTACGCGCAGGGGCGGTTGTGGCTGCCGGCCGGCGGCGCCATGGCCGTCCCCGAGCTGCTCGCCGCCGCGCTGCCGCCCGGCACGGTCCGGACGGACGTGCAGGTCACCGCCGTCTCCACCACCGGGGTCAGCACCGCGGAGCACGGCGCCATCCCCTGCCGGGCGGTGCTGGTGGCCACCGGCGCGCGCGAGGCGGCCGAGCTGCTGCCGGGCCTGCGGGTGCCCGCCTTCCACCCGGTCGCCGTCCTGCACCACACCGCAGCGGCGGCCTCCGCGGGCCGTTGCGCACCGTCCCGCGACACGGCCCTGATCCTGCCGGCCGACGGCCCTGTCGCGTACACCTACGCCGCCGGCGCCATCGACCCGTCCCGTACGCCGCCGGGCCGGTCGCTGATCACCACGACCGTGCTCGGCGCCGCGGCGACGCTGCCGCTGTCCGTGCTCGACAAGACGATCCGGCCCCAGCTCGACCGCATCTACGGTGCGCACACCGACGACTGGGATCTGCTGACCGCCCATCACGACCCGTACGCGGTACCCGCGATGCCGGCCCCGCACGACCCGGAACGGTCGGTGCGGGTGCTCGCCGGTCTCTATGTGTGCGGCGATCACCGCGACACCAGCACGCTCCAGGGCGCGCTGAACTCGGGCCGCCGCGCCGCCCGCGCGCTCCTCCAGGACTTCGGGCTGCCGGCGCTCACGACGGAACCGGACACCCTCCCCGCGGCGGCCTGAGCCCGGCGCCGGGCCGGCTCACCCCAGCGCCGCCACCCGTTCCCGGTACCCCCGCACCGCCGCCGCGTCCCGGTACGGCTCCAGGCGGCGCTCGAAGTCCCTGACGTACTCATGGGCGCGTACAGACCGCATCTCGGAGGCCTGGAGCGCCGCCTCGGCGCCCAGCGTGCAGGCCTGCTCCAGCTCGCCCAGGCCGAGCCGTGCGGTCGCCAGCACCACCCGGCAGAAGAGCCGGCTGCGGGCGAACCCGGCCGCACGCAGCTGGAGGGAGCGTTCGGCGTGCTGGGACGCCGCGCGGTACTGCTGGAGGTCGCGGTGGCAGTGCGCCAGTTCGTCGGCGAGCTGCGCCTCGTCGAAGAAGCGCGCCCAGTACGGGGTCTCGTCGCCGGGGCGGACGGTCTCCAGCGCCCGTTCGGCGCGGGCCAGCGCCGCCGTGCAGGCCCGGATCTCGCCCAGGACGCCGTGGCCGCGCGCCTCGGCGGAGTGCAGCAGGGCCTGCACGGCGGGCGGCGCACTGCTGCCGATGCCCTGCTGGGCGACCCGCGCCAGCTGCACGGCTTCCCTGCCGTGCCCCAGGTAGACGGCCTGCCGGCTCATCGTCACCAGGACGTAGGACCCGTACGCCCGGTCCCCGGCGGCCTGGGCCAGCCGCAGGGCCTGGACGAAGTACCGCTGGGCGAGTCCGTGGGCCGCGATGTCGTACGAGGTCCAGCCGGCCAGCCGGGTCAGATCGGCGGCGGCCGCGAACAGCCGGCGGCCGGCGGCCTCCCCGTAGCTGCCGCGCAGCATCGGCTCGGCCTCGTGCTCCAGATAGCGCACCAGGGCCTGCCGGGCGTGGCCGCCGCCGTAGGCGTGGTCCAGCGCCCGGAACAGCTCGCCGACCGAGCGCAGCGCCGCGATGTCACCGGAGGTGACCCGGGAGCCCTGGGTGCGGTCGACCCGGTCGGTGCGGCGCTGCCGGGGCACCGTGGCCCGGCCCTGGGCGGGCACCCGGCCCGCCCCGTCGTCGTGGGTCTCGCCGCGGGCGACGCGTTCGTCGGCGCGGCCGATCAGCCAGTCCCGGCTGGGCACCACGAGACCGGCCGGGGTGAAGGCGATCTTGCGGAGCTCGGCGTGGCTGCCGGAGTCCTTGCGCCACAGGCCGCTGACGATGTCCACCGCCTCACTGGGGCTCGCGGCGAATTCCAGCCCGGCGTACACCGGCGCACAGGCGTCCAGACCGAGGTCCTGGGCGGACAGCCGGCGCCCCAGCCGGCGGGTGAACACCTCCGCGATCAGGGCGGGGGTGGTGCCTCTGGGCTGCTGGCCGCGCAGCCAGCGGGTCACCGACGTCTTGTCGTAGCGGAGGTCGAGGCCGTGCTCGATGCCGAGCTGATCAACCCGTCTGGCCAGCCCGGCATTGGAGAATCCCGCCTCGGCGATGAGCGCGGCGAGCTGGCGGTTGGGCGTGTGGTGCGGGGGTCGTTCCGTCATCAGCTTTACCGGTCTCCTGCCTTCCGGGCCGCTGCCGGGTTCGGCGGACCCTGTCCGGCATGCTCATCGCCCTTGTGGAACGGCGTGAATGTAACGGCCTTCGGCGCCCCATACGCCGCCTCTCCCCCGCGTTCATCCGATCGTGTGAGCAGGGCGGGAGTGCAGGACACCGGCCGCCTGCGGCGTCCGGAAACGGCGGCCGTACAGTGGCATGGGCGCGAAGTGGCATCAACGTTGCAGCAAAGTGCAACAAAGGTTCGAAGAGGAGCTGCCGTGACTGCGATCTCTCGGGGGGAGACCCCCGCTCGGGGGGAAACCCCCGCACCCGAGGGGCTGCGCTTTGTGCATCTGGGCTTCGGCGCCGACGCCGTGGACTACGAATCCGCCTGGCAGGAACAGCGCCGGGTGCACACCGCCCGGTTCGCCGACGAGGTGCCCGACACCTGTCTGCTGCTGGAGCACCAGGCCGTCTACACCGCGGGGCGCCGTACGTCCGACGACGAGCGCCCGCTGGACGGGACCCCGGTCGTCGATGTGGACCGCGGCGGGAAGATCACCTGGCACGGGCCCGGCCAGCTGGTGGGCTACCCCATCCAGAAGCTGCCGCGCCCGGTTGACGTCGTGGCCCATGTCCGCCGGCTCGAAGAGGCGCTGATCCGCGTCTGTGCCGAGTTCGGCGTGGAGGGCACCCGCATCGAGGGCCGCAGCGGTGTGTGGGTGCTGGGCGACCCGGTCGAACAGCGGGCGGCCCTGGGCGGGCTGAACCTCGACTTCGACCCGCGGGTGGCGGACGAGATGTTCGACCCGCGGCTGAACGGCCCGGAGTACGCGCCGTCCAACGCCGGCCAGCGCCGCGAGGACCGCAAGCTCGCCGCGATCGGCATCCGCGTCGCCAAAGGCGTCACGATGCACGGTTTCGCACTGAACGTGAACCCGGACAACACCTCGTTCGACAAGATCGTGCCGTGCGGCATCCGTGACGCCGGCGTCGCCTCGCTGGCCGGCGAGCTGGGCCGCGAGATCACCATCGCCGAGGTGCTGCCCGTCGTCGAGAAACATCTGCGGGCCGTCCTGGAGGGCGTCGAGCTGCTCCCCCGCGCGGTGTGACGGAGGTCTGGCGGACGGCCGCCCGCCGTGCGCCCGGGGCCGGCCGGCCGTCGGCCGGGGCATCCGGGGACCGCCGGGAATGCAACCCCGCGATACGGGGTTGCCCCGCACGTAAAGACGTGCGAATCAACGGGCGTACCCTGGTGTACGCCGCAGAAACGAATGCCGCGTAAGCAGAAAGGGGCGCCGGTCGTGTCCGCAGTCGCACCCGACGGACGCAAGATGTTGCGCCTGGAGGTCCGGAACAGCCAGACCCCCATCGAGCGCAAGCCCGAGTGGATCAAGACCCGGGCGAAGATGGGTCCCGAGTACAACCACCTCCAGAGCCTGGTCAAGAGCGAGGGCCTGCACACGGTCTGCCAGGAGGCGGGCTGTCCCAACATCTATGAATGCTGGGAGGACCGTGAGGCGACCTTCCTCATCGGTGGCGACCAGTGCACCCGCCGCTGCGACTTCTGCCAGATCGACACCGGCAAGCCGCAGGAGCTGGACCGCGACGAGCCGCGCCGGGTCGCCGAGTCCGTGCAGACCATGGGCCTGAAGTACGCCACGATCACCGGCGTCGCGCGCGACGACCTGGACGACGGCGGCGCCTGGCTCTACGCGGAGACCGTCCGGCAGATCCACGCCACGATGCCCGACACCGGCGTCGAACTGCTGATCCCGGACTTCAACGCGGTCCCCGAACAGCTCGCCGAGGTCTTCTCCTCCCGCCCGGAGGTGCTGGCCCACAACGTCGAGACGGTCCCGCGCATCTTCAAGCGCATCCGCCCCGGCTTCCGCTACGAGCGCTCCCTCGAGGTGATCACCAAGGCCCGCGAGGCCGGTCTGGTGACCAAGTCCAACCTCATCCTGGGCATGGGCGAGGAGCGCGAGGAGATCAGCCAGGCGCTGCAGGACCTGTACGACGCGGGCTGCGAGCTGATCACGATCACCCAGTACCTGCGCCCCTCCGTGCGGCACCACCCCATCGAGCGCTGGGTCAAGCCCGCCGAGTTCGTGGAGCTGAAGGAGGAGGCCGAGGAGATCGGCTACGCCGGCGTGATGTCCGGCCCGCTGGTCCGCTCCTCCTACCGCGCCGGCCGCCTTTACCAGCAGGCCGTCGAACGGCGCGAGGTCGAGGCGTCCAGTCAGGCGGTTTGATTTCCCCGGCGCGCCGTCTTGTGAAACGTGGCACATGCTGAGGACGCGGCCCGCACTCCCCCAGGACGGGGGGCGTGGGGGCCGCGTCAACGTTTCATCGGTGTTTGACCGGCAGGTCATCCGTTGGTAACACCTTTCCGTGACGATGGATGCACGCACCGCTCCCGCACCAACCCCTGCTTCTCCGAACAGATCAGAGGGAGTCACCCACCATGCAGGCCGCGCCGCTCCGCGCCACCCCCGCCACCACCCCCGCTCTCCCCCTCCCCTCGGTCACCGGCGCCCTGCGTGCCGTCGAGGCCGTCCTGATGCGCGGCGGGCAGCGCACCGCCCGCCGTAACGCCTGGACATCGGTCCTGGAGGACCGCCGCCGCGCCAAGGACCGTCACGAGGCCGAGTACGTACTGGAGGCCGCGGCGACCCGGCGCCCGCACGCCACGTAAACTTCGCCGTATGGCGAGGAAGGCAAACTCAGACGGCGCTGCCGGGGCTGAGAACACCGGGCGGCTGAAGCAGATCGCCCTGACCTACAAGATGACCCGTCGGGTCGACTCCAAGGTCGGTCTAGTCGTCGCTGGTGTAGGCATCGTCGTATTCGGCGTTCTCCTTGCCATCGGCTTCGCGATCGGCCACCCCATCTACGCGGGAATCCTGGGCTTCGTCCTGGCCTTCCTCGCGATGGCGATCGTCTTCGGACGGCGCGCCGAGCGCGCTGCCTTCGGGCAGATGGAAGGCCAGCCCGGTGCGGCGGCCGCCGTGCTGGACAACGTCGGCCGCGGCTGGACGGTCACCCCCGCGGTGGCCATGAACCGCAGCCAGGACGTGGTCCACCGCGCCGTCGGCAAGGCCGGCATCGTGCTGGTCGGCGAGGGCAACCCGAACCGCCTCCGTGGCCTGCTGGCCGCCGAGAAGAAGCGGATGGCGCGCACCGTCGCCGACGCCCCGGTCCACGACATCATCGTGGGCGACGGCGAGGGCCAGGTGCCGCTGAAGAAGCTCCGTACGACGCTGCTGAAGCTGCCGCGGGTGCTGCCCGGCGCGCAGGTGACGGCCGTCAACGACCGGCTCAAGGCGCTGGGCGACCTGATGAGCAACATGCCGGTCCCGAAGGGCCCGATGCCGAAGGGCATGCGGATGCCCAAGGGCGGCGGCAAGACGCGCTGACCGTACGGGCCGGCCGCGCCTTTTGCCGGCCGGCGGAACCGACACCTGACCGGACGACGACGCCCCGGGGCCGATGGCTCCGGGGCGTTCGTATGCGACTCGGCATGCGCCTGGATCGTCTCCGGCCCGGTATGCACGCGGATACCACTCCGGCCCGGCATACATCCGGATACCACTCCGTCTCGGCATGCACCCGGACACGCTGCCGAACGAGTGGGCCGAGAGCGCGATACGGAGCCGACGGCTCACTCAGGCACGGGGGTACGGGGTGTGCGGGGTGCGGGGGTACGGGTGCGGGCTCAGAGGCGGACCTGCACGGCGCGCGCGAGGCGGTCGTGCAGCCCCCGGCCGTCCCGGTCCCAGACCACGGCGGGGATGACCAGGACGAGCAGCACGGTACGGAGCACCACCCGCGGCAGCGTGAGCCGGCCGCCGCCCTCGGAGATCACCTGCAGGCCCAGGAACCGCTTACCCGGCGTGAAGCCGACCGTGCCCACCGTCAGGACGCTGAGCACGGCGAAGACCAGCAGCGCCCAGTTGCTCGTGGACTGCGCCTTACCGCCGCTGAGCAGCCCGTACGCGATGAGCAGGCACATCGCCCAGTCGATGAAGAGCGCGGCGAAGCGGCGCCCGGGGCGGGCGATCGAGCCCGGCCCCGTCTCCGGCAGCCCGAGCTGCTGCCCGCGGTATCCGAACTCGACACCCAGGTCCTCGGCTGCCGCGCGGGGCCCGGAGATCCACGATCCGATTGCTTGCCTGTTGTCCACCCGACCACGGTACTGCGACCGCATACGTTCGATTCCCGGAGGGCCGGAACCGACCAGGTCCGGGGCCGTACCGTCCGGGCGCGGGACCGGTCCCGGAGGGCCGCGAGCGACGGGGTCCGCAGGCCCTGCGAGCCGGGCGCGGGACCGGCTCACGAGCGCCGGGACGGCCGGGCACACCTCCGCAGAAGACCGCAGCTCCGCAGGTCCACAAGGCTCCGCGATGGCGCACACTGGGGGTGAAGGGCGGCCGCGCGCCGGTTAACCTCGGCGAAACAAATGGGTCATGCTTGGGAAATCCCGCCTGCCTATGGTCGGGCAACGCGCCACCGCACATGGTCGCGTTCCGAGTAGCAATCCCGCGTCCGCCGACCGGTGACCGGGCTAGGAGGAGTTGGATGTTCCAGAACGCCGACGAGGCCAAGAAGTTCATCGCGGACGAGGACGTGAAATTCGTCGATGTCAGGTTCTGTGACCTGCCCGGCGTGATGCAGCACTTCACGATCCCGGCGAAGGCATTCGACCCGGCCGAGGAACTCGCGTTCGACGGCTCCTCGATCCGCGGCTTCCAGGCCATCCACGAGTCCGACATGGCGCTGCGCGCGGACCTGTCGACGGCTCGCGTGGACCCGTTCCGCCGCGACAAGACCGTCAACATCAACTTCTTCATCCACGACCCGATCACCGGCGAGCAGTACAGCCGTGACCCGCGCAACATCGCCAAGAAGGCCGAGGCCTACCTCGCCTCCACCGGCATCGCGGACACCGCGTACTTCGGTCCCGAGGCCGAGTTCTACGTCTTCGACAGCGTGCGCTTCGAGACCTCGGCGAACCAGTCCTTCTACCACATCGACTCCGAGGCGGGCGCCTGGAACACCGGGTCGGAGGAGAACAACCGCGGCTACAAGGTCCGCTACAAGGGCGGCTACTTCCCGGCCCCGCCGGTCGACCACTTCGCCGACCTGCGCGCCGAGATCTCCCTGGAGCTGGACGCGGCCGGCCTGGAGGTCGAGCGCCAGCACCACGAGGTCGGCACCGCCGGCCAGGCCGAGATCAACTACAAGTTCAACACGCTGCTCGCCGCCGCCGACGACCTGATGCTCTTCAAGTACATCGTGAAGAACGTCGCCTGGCGCAACGGCAAGACCGCGACCTTCATGCCCAAGCCGATCTTCGGTGACAACGGCTCCGGCATGCACGTCCACCAGTCCCTGTGGCAGGGCGGCAGCCCGCTCTTCTACGACGAGCAGGGCTACGCGGGCCTCTCGGACACCGCCCGCTACTACATCGGCGGCATCCTCAAGCACGCCCCGTCGCTGCTGGCCTTCACCAACCCGACGGTGAACTCCTACCACCGCCTGGTCCCCGGCTTCGAGGCCCCGGTCAACCTGGTCTACTCCCAGCGCAACCGCTCGGCGGCCATGCGTATCCCGATCACGGGCTCGAACCCCAAGGCCAAGCGCGTCGAGTTCCGCGCCCCGGACCCGTCCTCGAACCCGTACCTCGCCTTCTCCGCCCTCCTCCTCGCGGGCCTGGACGGCGTCAAGAACAAGATCGAGCCGGCCGAGCCGATCGACAAGGACCTCTACGAGCTCGCCCCCGAGGAGCACGCGGGCGTCCCCCAGGTCCCCACCTCCCTCCCGGCCGTCCTCGACGCCCTCGAGGCCGACAACGAGTACCTCCAGCAGGGCGGTGTCTTCACCTCCGACCTGATCGAGACCTGGATCGACTACAAGCGCACCAGCGAGATCGCCCCGATCCAGCTGCGCCCGCACCCGCACGAGTTCGAGCTGTACTTCGACATCTAAAGAGCATGGCCGGCCGACCTGGGCGGGAGCCCTGGAAACATGCCGTGACCTGCGAGAACTCTGCTCAGTAGTTCTCATCGTCACCGCTTGCTTTCCACCCCCTTGTGCACCGCGTGTGCACCGCCCGCCCACCCTCTGACTTGGTGTCAGAAACGCCGCGAGGGCCGCTACTCCGTAATCGGGGTAGCGGCCCTCGCTGGTTCGTCCAGGCTCTGTACCGCGCCAGCCTCCTTGGCCTCACAATGATGAGCCGGGTCGGTGACTTGCGGGGATCTTCCCCGTGGAACGGTGACCTGGCCCTTTCCTATTGGGCGACGGCTTCCATCAGGTGTCCTGCGGACTGCGCGGACAGTTAACCCCCTCCGGTCAGCGCTTCCTGCCGCGGGCTGCTGAGAGCTCGTAACACGATCTTGCATCACCTGACAGCAGTTGCCGCCGGAGCTGGGCTTCGGATACGGGCAGACCCACTAGCAAAGGCTTGGCCGCTGGCAGGAGGCTGGGGTGTTCGAGGCCCCGCATCGCATACTCCTGGCCGAGTTGCACGCGGCCGGGCGGATCGACTGGACGCGCGCATGCGTGGATGCCTCCCACGTGCGCGCGAAAAAAGGGGGCGAGGCCACGGGGCCCGTCCCCGGTCGACCGCCGCAAAACAGGCAACAAGCACCCCCTGATCAGCGACGGCGACGACATTCCCTTCCACGTGATCCCCACCGCTGCCAACGTCAACAACGTCACGCAGACCCTCACACTGCTCGACAGCGTTCCTCCGGTCGCCGTCCGGGCCGGACACCCCGCAAGCGCCCGGACGCCCTGCGGGGCGACAAGGACTACGACAGCAACTCCCATCGCAGTTAGCTGCGCAAACGCCGCAGCATGCCGGTCACCTCCAGCCGGGATGAACCCGACATTATCGACCTCGGCAAGCTCCGCTACGTCGTCGACCAGACCTTCGCCCAACTCCACCAGTTCAAGCGCCTTGCCGTCCGCTGGGAACGACGTCTCAATCCACAGGCACCGTGATCATGTTACGAGTTCCAAACAGTCCCTGGCTTGCTGAATTAAGGCATCGGAGGTGTTCGGGCAGCGTCTTATTGATCAAAATTGATTACTTGCGATCAAAAGCACAGAGCTCGAGTGTCGGTGACTTTAAGATCAGAGGATGACTATCGCTATGGCAGAGCCGGAGGAGCCGGAGGGAAACTTCGTCTCGCGAATCGTCAAGGTAACCCCCGAAATTGCCGCAACTTTCCTGTCCCGGGATTCAGTCAATAGACGACTGGACATGGGGCAGGTGAGAGCCCTGACGGAGACCATTCTCCGTGGTGAATGGAAGTTGACTCATCAGGGAATCGCCTTCGACGAGACCGGTGCACTCCTCGACGGCCAGCATCGCCTCCATGCGATTATCGAGGCCAACACTCCCGTAGAGATGCTCGTCTTCGACGGGGTGGCGAGAGACGTTTTCCCGGTTCTCGACACCGGAAAGCGTCGGAGTGCAGCGGATACGCTGTTGTCGACCGGCGCGAAATACCTGCACCTGCTTTCCTCCACCATCCGTCACGTGATTCTCTTCAAGACGATGCCGAACGATCCCTGGAGCGGTGCCCGGGCTCACGTATCGAACGACCGAATCCTAGCCGCATACAACGAGGATAGAGACAGGTACGGGGAGGCGGTGGCCATCGGTCGTGAGCTTTCCAAGCACCTGTTCGCGAGTCAGACGGCGGCGGCGGTGGGGTTTTTCGTGACCACTGATGTGGCGCCTGCCGCGGATATCGACGAGTGGATTTCGGGTCTCAAGTCCGGTGCGAGTCTGGATCCTGGCGATGCGAGGCTTGCTCTGCGAGAGGTGCCGAGGGACACACAGAAGCGGGGTTCCAAGCGCAGGATGGGCATGCGGGACCAGGTGGCAATCTATATCAAAGCATGGAACTCCTGGGTTGAGCCGGAGAAGGCCAGCGAATTGCGTCTTCGGCGTTTGAGAAAGAGGGAGAAGATGCCGATTCCGGTCGAGGTGAAATTCGAGCGCTAGGAACGCGTTGGAGATCTCAGGTCAGGTCGCTGCGAACAATCACCTTGCCGGCCTTCCCCAGCACGGCTACCTCCCGGCCCAGGGACTTGGCGAGCCGCTCGACAAAATCGCGCGAAATCGACTGCGAGGAACCATCTGAACTCTGCGCTACAATGACTACGCTCTCACCTTCCCAGGAGGAGCGGACGGCCTCCCAGCCGATCTTTGCGAATGAGGACGCAATGAACTTCTCTTCGCTGATCCGGCGAATTTCCCGAGGCGGCCGCCTCGGTGCCCCGTCCGCCCGTAGCTCGTATCTTTCGATCTCCGCCATGCGGTGATCGAGCTGTCGAGCAATAAGGAGGATCTCCTCCGTCATGTCCGCTTCGGATCGCTGCACCGTGTTCGAGAGGTTATCCCTCGACGAAATTGCACTGATGCTCCGCATTTCGTTCTCGAACTCCGGCCAACTCCTCTGGAAGGCGCGTTCCAACCTTTCGCGCGGGATTGCCAGGCCGACCGAGGCGTCATTGAGGTCGAAAAGAAGCTTCTGTACGTCGTCTTTGCTATCCCCGATGACGGCCTGGAACTGACTGAGAGGGCTGATGAGATCGGTCGTTTTCATGCCGATCAAGAACGGGACGACATAGCCACCCTCGACTTGCTTGGAAAGGGCCCCGGCCTCAAAGTTAATCCAAGTGGAAGACTGATTCTCCGGGGTTGTGCAGATGATCCCAAAATTTGTTTCGGAAAGCTCGTCGGTGATCTCTCGAACCCCTCTCCTCCCTGCGGAAATGTCCAGACTAGAGAGCCAGGGGTTGATGTATTGGAGGACGTCCGGTAACCAGGACCACAGAGCTTCGGCGGTCTTCTTGGAGCGCTCTCCTGACCAGCTCAGAAATACCTTGATAGCGATCTCCTTCCATTTTGGTCAGCGGGCTGATTGATTGAATTCGAATCGACCGACCTCACGCGCCACCTTGAGCAGGAGCGCCTGTTCCGCCTTCAGCAATCCGTACGACTCACGGACGTAGGACAGGAACCTGTTTCCTGGATGGCGAATCAGGGTGGATTTGCTTGGTCCGACTCCGTCCCAGTTCGCCAAAAGGGCGTCATAGGTGGCTGCGTGCGCGCAAAATTCGAGGACCACGGGCGGCATTTCTCCCCCGATGATCAGGTCACCCCGGGCGGTGATGATGTCCCGCATCTTCTGGGCCGTCGGGGCGAACACTGCTTCTACCCACATGCGCCACCGAGCCTCCTCCAGTTCCGGCAGCGGAATCTCTGTCGGGCCTACACCAATAGGCAGAATGTAGCGCCTACAGTACTCTCTCCACGCCTTCTCGTTCGTTTCCGTTAGAACGAGCAGTGGGCCATAGAGGTCTTTTAATTGACTGCTCACCCGGTCGATTCGCGCTTCCCTCAAAGATCTGCGGGTCTCCCCTTGATGGTTCAGCCAGTAAGCCATGATGGCGATCAGGATGCTGGCACAGGCCGTTACCATTGCTGCGATCATCGAAATCTCCATGGCGCCGCTTCGTGCGATATTGAAGCATGGGGCAGGAGCATCTCGCCACCTTTCGAACAGCGATAGCCTCGGCGCACAAAGCGAAAGGCGCGAAGAATTAGTCGCACTATTTTCCGACCGTTACTGCAATGGTCCCATTCTGCCGCGCCGGCGGTTGCATGGTCCGTAAAATATTTCGAGTCACCCGAAAAGCTCGTAACACGATCATGCGATGGCCTTCTTGAGGCGTCGCCCGTCGAGACGGCCTCCCCGACGGACGGCGAGGCGCTTGAACTGGTGCAGGAGTGCAACGGAGTATGGGCGACTCCCTAACTACCATCACGCTTCCGGTCGGGCTGTGCCGTCATAAGCCCATGCCTGGCCGGTCTGCCGGTACTCCTCCACGGGGATCGGTGCGACACCAGTCCGCATGCGGGCGGTGTAGAGCAAGCCGTCGAGGTGGTCGACCTCGTGGTGGATGAGTCTGGCGAGGCCACGCTCGTACACAGTGGTCACGGTCTCGCCGGCCAGGGCGGTGGTCTCGACAGTGATCTTCAGTGGGCGCGGGACGAGGCCGCGAACGTCGAAGAAGCTCAGGCAACCCTCGTAGTGCTCGTCCGCCTTGCCGGACCGGGTGGTGATCTTTGGGTTGAGGAGGGTGATCGCGGGTGCGTCGCCAGGCGGTTGGACGATCGCAGCGGCGCGCGCGATGCCGATCTGTGGGGCGGCGATGCCCATGCCCTTGGCGAAGGGGTGGACCTGGCCGATCCGTTCCATGGCGGCGAAGAGCTCGTCTGTGATGCGTTCAGCTTCGTCGCGTTCGGCGGGCAGGTCGAAGGCTCGGGCCGGTTCGGTGAGGATGCCGGCACCGTGTTGGACGACGCCGAGGTCTCGCATCTGCTGGCTGGGCCGCACGTCAATCACCTGAACTCCCCTTGATCTGAGTCGCGTTCGGTCCGTGCCCGAAACCGCCACTCCAGACGGTACCGAGCGTGCAGGGCGGGTGTAGTCGTGATCCACGTGAATTGCCGTAGTTCACCGTCGTCGCTGCGGACGGGAGGGGTTCGCAGCGGGGAGGCTTCGGCGGTCATGGAGGTCTCGGTGCCCCACACGACGGGGTCAAGGGCGGCAGGGAAGACGAGCTGGACTTCGAGTTGTTCGGTGGGCAGGCGCACGGCTCGCTGGAACCAGTTGCCCCACTTGTCATCGCCGACGGTGTAGGCGTACTCGATCCACACGGACTCGCCGGGGTAGAGGGGGAAGCGGCCGTGTTCGTTGTCGAACAGCAGCCACACCTCCTTGAAGGCATCGCGGTCGTGCTTGGCCTGCCACCGCATCGCCTCGCCACGGCAGGTGGCGGTGAGGTCGAGTTCGTCCCAGGTCAGCGGGTGGGCTCGGTAGTGCGCGTTCGACTGCTCAGGGTCGCCGGGGTAGCGGTCCACGGAGATACGGATCAGGTAGCGGGTCACCGGCTCCTCACCTGTGTTCCGCAGCCGTCGGCGCATGGTCAGCCGGTACGAGGTGCCGTCGTACCGGAGCCGTGCCGCGTCGTGTTCGACGACGAGGGCCGATCCGGTCGCATACGGCTGTTCGGGCCCGCGCTGGGCGGGCGGCGGCGCCGACCGCCGGGTACGAGCTTTTGCCTGCTCGTAGTCGCACCAGCGTCTCCAGATCGCCTTCCCGGCGTTCAGTACCTCGTCGGCGAGACGTGAGAACTCCTCGCTGGGCTTGTGGCGGCCCGACTCCACGTGGCTGACGTAGGACGGGTCGAAGCCCATGGCCAGCGCCAACGCCCTCTTGGACATGCCGCGTACTTCCCGCCAGTGCGCCACCTCGGCTGCGTAGTCCTCGGCCGCCTGCTCGGCGGTGATCTCCTCGCCTTGCGCTTCCATCGAAGCCCCGCGTCATCGTTGGTGAGCATGAATGAACCGTGAGTGATCCAAGTTCACCATCCCGTCACGGTCTACGTCGCCGCTTTCCTTCCCTTACTGGCCCGGATCGACCCCCGGGCGGATGAAGGAGGCGAAGCACCATGCGCGTGCTCTACTTGCTCAACATCTCCAACCCCGACCGGCTCTCGGCCGACTCAGGGTGGATCTTCGCGGACCTGCTTGCCCCAGCGCTGGCGGATGCCGGAGCGGAGGTGACGGTCGCGGCCCCGGCTCCGGCCGGGGATGCACGCTGCGGATTCCACCGGACGAAGGTGCCGGGGACGAAGTACCGGGCCCGCTTCTCCGCGGACATCGACGAGCTGGTGGCACTGATCCGGGCGGAGAAGCCCGACGTGGTCGTGGCCAATCAGATCGAGGAGGCCCCGGCGATCCGCACGGCCTTACTGGAGACCGGATCCAACGCCCTACTGGCCGGCTACTGCCACTACCTGCCGTTCTCCTTCACGGGCGGCGGACGGCTCCAACTCGACCCCTCCCTGAACGACGCGGCGCTTGGGCGACCGGTACTGCTGGCGTTCGCTGCCGGACTGGCCGCCTGTGACCGGGTGCTGGTCCACTCCTCCACGGCCGCGTCCTGGGTGTCGGCGGCAGCCGCCCGGACCACTCTGGACCTCGGCGGGAAGCTGCGAGTGGTGCCCGCCCCGCGTGACGAGCGTCTGGTACGCGACCCCGCCACCACGCAGCCCGCCTCCGGTGTCGAGGCGATCGGCGTCTACAACCACCGGCTGTACGCGCACTACGGCACCGGGCAGTTCGTGGACCTGGCTCGCGACTTGGTCGCGTCCGGCACCGTCAGGCTGCGGGTCATGGACCTGTTCGGCCAGCGCCGGGCGGAGCGCAAGGGCCTGGACGACAGCCCTGAGAAGATGCGTGACCAGCTCGCCGCTCTGCCGCACGTGCAGGTCGTCTCCGACCGGGGCGACCGCGTCCGCTACAAGGACCTCCTGGCCGGCGCGCACTTCGGCATCGCCCCGTTCCGGCCGAGCTGCCCCTGGTCGATGAGCGTGATCGACTGCCAGGGCATGGGCCTTCCGGTCATCTCGCCCCGCCTTGGCTGGCTCGCCGAGCACATCGACCCCGAGCTGTGCTTCACCACCCCGGCCGAGGCCGTCGCCTTGGCCGAACGGCTCGCCACGGACGCCGAATTCCATGCCCTGCACGCCAAGCGGGCCCACGCCTCCACCGCCGACTTCACCCCCGCCCTGGTCGCGGCCCGCTACCTGGAGGCCGTCTCGTGAACAGCTACGACGCGGTTCTCCTCTCGTACGACGAGCCGATGGCCACCTCTCTGCACTCCCGGCTCCAGCGGACGCTCGGCGGCGCGGTCAAGCGCCTGCACGGCGTACACGGGATGCGCCGGGCCTACCGTCTGTGCGCTGAGGTCGTCGACCGCGAGCAGTTCTTCCTCGCCGACGGGGACTTCGCCATCGACGCCAGCTTCGACCCCGCGTTGGTGGAGCCTCTGGACGAGGGCGCGTCGATGCGGGTGTGGCGGGCGGTCAACCCGGTCAACGGTCTGACCTACGGCTACGGCGGGCTGAAGCTGATCCGCCGCAGTGCCCTGCGCGAGATGGGCGAGGCCGTGGATGTGCTCGCCGCCCTGCCCGGACGGATCGAGTTCGCCCAGCAGACCGCGGGGATCACGAGGTTCAACCAGAGCCCCTTCCACGCGTGGAAGGCCGGTTTCCGCGAGTGCGCGATGCTCGCCCGCGGCAGCGAGTACGGGATGGCCGACGACGACGCCCGTCGGCGGGTGGAGGCGTGGACGACCAGTCACAGCGGCGAGTTCGCCGCCTACGCAGCCGCCGGGGCCCGGGAGGGTGTGGCCTTTGCCCGCGACGCCGCCCGCGCCCCGCAGTGGTTCGACCGTCTCAACAACCCTGCCTGGCTGCGGGAAAGGTTCACCGCCGACCACGGGGACCAGGCGGTGGCGGGATGACCGGCCCGCTCGTGCTCATCGAGCCGTACGCGAACCGCCTGGGCGGGCATCACCAGCGCACGCTGGTAGCCCTCGCCAGGGTCCGACCCGGCAGCCTGGTCATCGCCCCGCACGGGATTGCCACCGAGACGGTCGGCGCCCTGCGTGAGGCGGGGGCCCGGTTGGTCACCGGACCGTCTGGGCATCGGGCGCGCGTCCTGCTGGCCGCCTCCCGGCTGGCAGCCAGCATCTCCACGGCTGGACAGCGATTGCTCCGGTCGCGCCGCTGGCCCCGCCGGATGCGGCGGTTGCCGCACCAGGTCACCCTCATCGCCCGCTGCCTCACCGAAGGGGCAGCGTTGCGGACCGCGCGTCGGCTGGAGTCCCGGGCCGACGCAGTGGTGATCCTGACCGCCAGCGAGGCTCTGCACGGAGCTGCCGCGCTCCTGGGCGACCAGCCGCACCTGCGGTTCGTCCACGAGGCGGTCACCGACGAGGACGCCGTCGTGCGGCTGCTCGGCCGGCTCGCCCGCCGGGGCGAAGGGCGAGTGATCGCGGTGTATCCGACACAGGCCGTGGCTGACCAGTTCGCCGCGGCCTTCCCCCGCCTGCCCGCCGTGGTCGGCGGTTTCGCGGTCGACGACGGCCACCGCCTGACCGCAGGCGAACGCGAGGGCGGCCGTGCCGCGTTCGACGTCCCCTCCTCCGAGGCCGTGGTGTGCCTGGTGGGCGGGTGGTGGCCCTACAAGGACATCGCCGTCATCGACGCCGCCCTGTCCCGGCTCAAGGAGCCCCTGCACCTGGTGGTCACCGGTTTCCCCCTCTACGAAGCCCTCCTCCAGCGGTGGCGGGCCCAGCCCGGCCTGCGGGTGCACACCGTGCCCGGCCCGGTCAGCGAAGCCGTACTGCGGCTTGTGTACGCCGCTGCCGACGCCGCCCTGGTCACCCGCCACCGCGGGACCGGCAAGGAGTCGGGGCTCGTCGTGGATGCCGCCCGCCTCGGGGTTCCCCTCATCGTCTCCGACCACGACCCCGCCCTCACCGCGCGTCTTCGCAGCCAGCCCTGGGCCCTGACGTTCCCCGCCGGCGACCCGGCCGCGCTCGCCGAAGCCCTGCATACCGTCATCCGCCAGCCACCTCCGCTGCCCGGCCCCGAAGCTCCCGGCCTGCTGGGGATGCGGTCGGCCGCCGAGCAGGCCGGCTTCCTCACCCGAACCTTCGCCTCACTGTGTACGAAGGAGTCCCGATGCTGAGCACCTCTCCCGCGCTGATCGCCGTCGTCGGCCCCGTAGAACCCGCGCTGCTGGCCGCCTGGGTCCGCCACTACCGGTGGCTGGGTGTCGAGCGATTCCTGATCGCCTTCCACTTCCCCGAGCACGTGCCCGACCAACAGCGGCACGAACTCCAGGCCGCCAGCCGCGAACTGGGCATCATCCCCACCGGCACCAGCACCGGCCCGTGGCACGAGCGCACCAACACCCAGCTCAGAGACGCCCTGCGGCACCGGGCCGGCCCGGGCTGGCACCTGCTCGCCGACGCTGACGAGTTCCAGCAGTACCCCGCCCCACTGGGTGAGGTGATCGCCCAGGCCGAGAAGTCCGGGCACCGCGTGGTGGGCGGCCTGATGCTCGACCGGATCTCCGCGAGCGGGCGTCTGACCGGCTGGCGACCCGAAGGCGGACTGGACCTCGCCTATCCCCTCGGCGGGCACCTCACCCATCGGCTCCTGCACGGAGACCCGCGCAAGATCGTGCTCGCCCGCCACGATGTCACCGTGGCGGGCGGCAACCACAGGGCCCCCGGGCAGCGTCCGGATGCCGACCGCATCTGCGCGGTTCACCACTTCAAGTGGCGCTCGGGCGTCCTGGACGACCTCCGCCGACGGGTCGAGCACTTCTCGACCGGCACATGGCAGGAAGAGACCCCGGCCGTGCGCGACGAGGCCGGCCGTCTCCTGTCGCACGTCGGCCGGCACGGCGGCGTGATCAACACCAGCGATCCGCGGTTCGCCTTCCGCCGGGTGAGCCTGGACCGCATGCCGTTCAACTGGCCCAGCGAGGCCCGCAGCATCGTCACGGCCTGGCGACCGCACGTCGCGCACCAGCCAGAATTGGAGACAATGAAGGCGCCCACGCATAGCTCCTCGTGGAAGGGATGACCGCGTGCCCCTCGCCGTTCTCCTGGCCGGCATCACCGGCTCCGGGAAGACCACCGTCGCCCAAGCCCTGGCCGACCACGGCTACACGCGACTCTCCGTGGACGAGGAGGTGCACCGCCTCCACGGTCGATACGGCGTGGACTATCCCGAGCACACCTACTTCGAGCGCGAACGGCCCGTGGTCAAGGCGGTCCGGGCACGGTTCGTCAAGGAGCTGGAGGCCGGGAACGACGTCGTCCTGGACCACGGGCTGTGGCGGCTCCCAGAGCGCGACGCCTGGCGTCAGGCTGCCCGCGAAGTGGGCGGCCACCCGGTCGTGGTCTACCTACCTGCCGGCAGGGAAGAGCTGCTGGCACGCCTCGCCGAACGCAACCAGCGCGAGGACGCCAACGCTCTCACCGTCACCCCCGAAGCCCTTGACGACTTCTTCGCCCGATTCGACCCCCCGGGCGACGATGAAGAGGTCATCGTCTACACCGGAGACCTGGACGCACTCGTGGTGGCGCTGTCTTCGGTCAAGCACAGGCAGGGCTGAAGCAGGCCCGCTCACGGCTCGATATCACCGACCACGGCGTGGTCCGCCACGCGCTTGGCGTTGGCTGCGATCGCTGCTCTGCTCACGCACTGTCGTGGGCGCGGGCTGAGGTGCGGAGGCGAAGGACCTGGCGCTCACGGTGCTTCGCCTGCGCGCTCCTTGCATGCGCTTGTTCGGCTGGGCGGTGATCCGCCACACCAGGACCTGTGCCGGTGAGTCCGCGGTGGCGAGTTCACACTCGGCGGCAACCTCGCTCAGGAGTTGACGGGGATTGTGGCCGACGGTCTCGGCGCGGGCGAGCGTGGTGGTGAGGGCGGGCCAGACAGGATCAGCCAGGATCTGGTCGGCGTGGTCGGGGATTGCCTGGCGCACCGTGGACTCGAATCGGTCGATGGTCTGCTGGCCTGGGGCTCGGCGGGAGAGATCTGCCAGGACTGGCGCGCTGGCCTGCTGGTAACCGACCCGCAGGTGGAGGAGGGCCTGTTCAGCTGCGGCGGCCTGCTGCTGGTGGCCGCGCTGCGCGTGCCAATTGGCGGCGGCGCGGGCCAGGTGGAGGGCGGCGAAGATGAGGGCAATGGCGAGCCCGCCTGGCTCGTCTCTGGCGTAGGCGAGTTCCCTGGTGGCGTCCCGCAGGGAGGTGGCGGCCTGGTGGTCGGCTCGGATCGCAGAGCGGCGGGCACGGTTGAACGCCATTGCCGCTGCCTGCAGTTCGTCCTGGTGCGGGCCGTGTACGGCACGGGCCAGGTTGTGCAGGGCGTCGCTGAAGGCATCCAGTTGGCCCTGGGCTGCGGCGTCGTCACCCGAGTCGAGGACGGTGTGGGCTGTGCGCACAACCCACTCGGCACCGCGCCATGCCATGTGGGGGTCGTCGATGTGCTGCGGGCGGTCGGTTACGTCCTGGGTGGGGAGGCGTTCGCACAGGCGGTTGAGGGACAGGTCGGGGGCGAGTTTGGAGCCGCCGTACCAGACCGGCTCGCCTCGGGCGGTGTCGCCAGGGACGGCCAGGCTGTAGCCGGTCACCTCACCTGACTCGGGGCCGATGCGCTGCTTGACCTGGATGCCGAGCGACGTGAGAACGGTGAAGTAGTCGTCAACGCTGCGTACAGCGGCAGCGACGGTGTAAGCCTGCTCGCGCAGCCACTCCCGCGCGGTGACGTCCTTGCCTTGGCGCTCGGCCTTGGCACGCTCGGCGCCAGTCGGCGTGGGCGGTGCGGTGAGGTCGCCGGACTTCAACCGGCGCAGGCCGAACTCGACCTCGATTTTGCGGCACTCCTGCTGTGCCCGCTGGCCGTCGCGGTGGGTGCGGGGGCGTCGGCCGTCGGCGCGGACGGTAGTGGCGAGGATGTGGATGTGGTCGTCCGCATGCCGTACGGCGATCCACCGGCACGCCTTCTCGTCGCCCTCGGGCGCGATACCGGTGGCCGCCACTATGCGGCGGGTGACTTCTGCCCACTCGGCGTCGGTGAGGTAGCGGTCGCCGGGGGCGGTGCGTACCGGGCAGTACCACACGTGCTGCGGCGGTTTGTGGCCGCCCAGCTCGCGGGTGCGCAGCTCGACATGGTGATCCAGGCGCCTGGCGAGCTGACTGTAGGTGGCCTCATGGTCGCGGCCGGGGTCGGGGGCGCCGGCCATGTCCCAGGCGGCGACAATGTGCGGGTCGGTGTGCTCGTCCCGCCGCCCAGGGCCGAAGAGGTAGTTGATCAGGCCGAGGGTGCTGGAGCCGGTGGAGACGTCAGGCACCATGGCCGGCTCCCTCCGCCAGGAGTTGGTCGATCAGCGCATAGCTGTTTTCGACGGTGTGCTCGATGCGGACCAGCACGGTCTCAGCGTGCTCGGGAACAGTTCCTCGGTGGATGGCTCCGGTGATCTGGTTGAGGTTGCTGCCAATGCGGTTCAGCGCGACGGTGTGAGCCTCGACCGCCTCGATCAGCGGGCGCATGGGATCGTCCTCCGGGCGGCCGACCATGCCCGCCTTGCCAAGGGCGATAGCGAGTGCGGCGTCGCCGACGAACCCGGCGAACTTCTGACCCCGCCGCTCGGCCTCCTTTGCGATGATGCGAGCCGCAGTCAGGGTGAAGCGGATGGTCTTTTCCTGGTCGCGCTTTTCGGTAGTGCGCTTGCGGTTCATCAGCGCGGGCAGCACCGGGGCGCTGGGCTCGCGCCACGAAGGCTGCTCATCGGAAGGCGTCGCATCGGCAGGCTGCTCGGGGCAGGGGGCGGCGCAGTCGGCGACGGGTGCGGTGCTGGGCTCGGTGGTGCCCTCCTCAGGCTCGGGTGCCCGCTGGCGCCCGGCCTCTTCCTCCGCCACCCCTGGGGTGGGGGCAAGCGCGGACGAAGCCTCGTTAGAGGCTCGTTCGCTCCAGCTTGCTGCTGTTCGGCGGGCCAGCGTGAACAGTCCCCTGCGGGGGCGGGAGGGGGCGTCGTCCGTGTTGTTGTCGTGCATGGTGGTGCTCCGGTGGCATGTGGGCAGGGCCTCGTCACGTCCGTCGCATCCGTCCCGTGGCTGGTCAGGACGGGTACGGACTCGGCTGCAGGTACGGATAACTCCGTCCCGGTGGGGAAGTCCGTCCCCGCGCTGACCTGCGCGGGGACGGACTGGACGGATTGAGACGGACCCAGGGGGTGGGTCAGCGGGCGGGCTTGGGGCCTGGGGCGCCGCCGGGCGGGCCGACGGGCCGCGGCCTGGTCGGAGGGGCGGGCGGCTTGCCCTGGGCTGGGCGTACGGGCGTGAGCTGGTGCCCGGCTGCGGGGGTCCGCTGGGTGGGGTCGGGGCAGTAGCGGGCCCAGGCGTCGAGGAACTGGTTGCGGGCGTACGCCTTGGCCTGACGGCCTTGCTCGAAGCGATAGTTCGCCGGGCGGATGCCGAAGTCCCGCAGCAGCGCCGACAGGTGGAAGGCGGTCAACCCCTTGGTGCCGTAGTCCGGCCACGGAGATTCAGCATCTGCCAGGAGAGCGGCCAGCAGATCCTGTGAGCGCAGGGCCTCCTTGTTGCCCTCCTGTTCGAAGATGCGGCGGACATCACGCAGCAGCCGCGTCTTCAGGGTCGTCTGCTCGTCCTGGACGGCCTCGTGCTGAGTCATCGCCAAGCAGGCGGCGCGGGCGCTGGTGGGCCAGTGGCCACCGGCCAGATCGGCGACGATGACCAGCGGCTCCCAGGTGTCCGCAGCCCGGTCCTCAACCGGCATCTCCGGCACCAGACCGGCAGCCGTGCCACGCAGCGGCGTCAGCCACGCGGCCAGCCGGTCACGCACCGCGTGCAATTCAGGCAGGGAGTACCGCGAGCGGAACGGGGTGATCCGCTCACCCGGCTTGCGCTTCTGCATGCGAAGCACGACCGCCCTGTCCATGATCGTGTCGGGCAGGTCGCCGATCCCGGCCAGCGCGGCCATGGCGAAGGTGGGAAACGCCGTCGGCTTGTGCTCCGGTCCGGAGATGCGCCAGGCCGGCCGATTGCGCTGATGCCCGGCGTTCAGCAAGCCGCGCAGATCCTCCTTCTCGCCCGCCTTGGGGCCGAAGATGGTGTCGGCCTCGTCCACCAGCAGCGTCGGCGGGTTCTTGCCTATGACGCGGAAGACCACCGCCGGTGAGGTGTTCACCGTCATCATCGGCTGGGCCACGGTCTCGTGAAGCACATCCAGGACACGGGACTTGCCACACCCCTTGGTCGGTCCCACCACCGCCAGACGCGGTGCGTGCTGAAGGGCGGGCTGGATGTGAGAGGCCGCCACCCACAAGGTGACCGCCGTCAGGGCCTCCTCACTCGGCAGCACTACATACCGGCCGATCGCCGCCTGCAACTCGTCCAGCAGCACGGCTCCGTCACCGGTCGCCTCGGCGCCGGCGCCCCCCCGGTCCCCGGTCCCCGAACCGTCATCCGGGACCACAGTCCCGCACCGTACCTGCTCGGTCCCCACGGGACCGTCGGTCCCCGCAGCTCGTTGGGGACCGTCCCCTGCCGCACGGTCCCCTGGTTCCATCCCCGCGCCCTGGGGACCGGTCCCCACAGCGGGGACCAGGGGACCGGGACCAGGCTCATCGTCCGCCTTCGGGGACGGCACTGGTTCGCCCGGACCGGAATGGTCCACATCCGGTGGTCCGGTCCGCGCGCCGCTGGCGTTCATCTCTTCCTCGTCACCGGATGTCCGCTCCGTGGCCCGTGCTTGGTCGTGGGGCCAGGGCGCGCCCTTCGATGGCAGCGGAGCAACACGCTGGTGCGGCTGGTCCCCGGTCCCCGCTCGACGGGACCGGTCCCCGGCATCCGGACCGAGGGGACCGTCCCCGCTGTGGAGACCATCGCCGGTCCCCTGGCGAGGGGACCGCGACTCGGCTCGGTCCCCGTTGCCCGGGACCGTCCCCTGCCCGGGGACCGCCACGGGCGGCCAGACAACCTTGGGCCAGGTTTCCGCCTTGGCGGATGCGCTCAAAGCACGTGAGGACGTAGGGTCCTCCATAGACGTTCCTCTCTGGTGAGGGGCAGGACGGGCTAGGTCCCGCCCCTCACCGTTTCAGCCGTTCAGGGATGGGCGATGCGTAGGGGAATCTCCGGCCCCCGGCGTTGGCGCGCCGAGGGCCGCTCTGTTTCCCCGAGAGTCATGCCGTGAGGTCGTACGAGGTCTGCTGGTCGACCCAGTTGTCGACCTCGCGCCAGCGGTAGCGCAGGTGTCGGCCGACCTTGTGGACCTTCGGTCCGATACCCCGGTACTTCCACTGGTAGAGGGTCTTCACCGGCACCCCGAGGTAGGCGGCGATCTCAGCCGGCGTGGCGAGCGGGCCGCGCGTGGCGGCCGTGGCGGGGCGGGGGAATCCGTTGGGCAAGGGCGTTCCATATCGGTTGCAGGCGACGGGCACGGGAAAGAAAGCCACACGATTCGGGCTCTGTCCACGTGCCTCTCTTGACATTCCACGGAAGCCTCGAATGGCGGGGCGACCGGAGGAGGCATAACTGTAAGAGCGAATCGGCAGTTGACCAAAAAGTTCTCCCTCACGTCCAGTTCTCCCGCGAAAGTCCACGTAGGCGCGCAACGGTCCGTCGCCAGGCAAGTCGCAGGCCAGGAGCGTCTGCGGTGGCCGCCAATACCTGGAACCGCCGTAGCGGCGCGGGACTGTACAACTCAATCCTCGATACACCGAACTGCCCGTCCCCTGCCGAAGCGCCCCGCGCCTGCGAGTTCTGCAGAGTTCTAGAACTAACTATTGCCATGGCTACCGATTTCGAGTTACAGATATCCACCATGGCTCCTTACCCCGTAGAAATCCCACTGGTCGGAATCGGCGCCGCCCGCAGTATCGAGGCGCCTGTGTGGCGTGCCGTCTCGCCCAGCGGCAGCTCGCTCAGCGCTGCACTGCCCTGGGCCGCCCGATGACCAACATCGTCATGAGCCGCACGAACACGGTCGTCACCGTTGCGAAGTCGACGGCCTGATCGCCATCGCCGCCGCCCTCGGGGCATCCCCAAGTGCTCTGCTCCCCCGGTGGGTGACTATCGGCGCCGTTCCCCACTCCGCGATCCAGCCCTTCAATCACATGCAGGAGGCCCTTCTTGGCTGAACCGTACGACCGCTGGCACAAGAAGCGCCCGCGACCCGGCGACGAGAGGTGCACGACCCACGGCAAGGTTCCGTCCCGTGAACACGGGCGCGGAAAAAGGTGGCTGGCCCGATGGCGTGATCCTGAAGGGCAGCAGCAGAGCGAGAGCTTCGTTCGCTACGAGGACGCGCGCCAGCATCTGACACGGATGCTCGGAGCCGTCGACGACGGCACGTACATCGCGCCGCAGAAGGGCGACACGCTGGTCAAAATGATCGCTGAGCAGTGGCTGGCCAACCAGACGTTCGGCAACCCCCGGACGTACCATCAGTACGAATCTCGCGTCCGTAACCACATCATCGGACCCTTGGGGGGTCTCAAGCTTCGAGAGGTCAAGGCGTCCACGGTCCAGACGTGGATCAAGCGCCGGCTACAGGTGCTCGACGAGACGACCGTCGGCCTAATCTTCACCCACCTGTCGTCGATCCTCGCCATGGCGGTGGACGACGACTTGATCCCGAAGAACCCGTGCGAGACCGGGTCGGTCAAGCGCGTGAAGCCCAGGCGGTCGAAGGAGTCAGCCAAGGACGTGCCGCTCTCCTGGGAGCAGACGGACGAGCTGCGCAAGCACCTGCCCGATCGGTACCAGGCCACGGTCGACTGCGGCCGTGGGATCGGGATGCGGCAAGGCGAGATATTCGGCTTCAGCCCGGACGATGTGGACTGGTCGGAGGACCACAAGACCGTCCACATCTGCCGCCAGATCACGCATCACCGCGGCTCGCTCGTCTTCGCGCCGCCCAAGGGCGGCACCACGGACGATCCGAAAGACCGTTACGTCCCTCTCGACGAGGACTTGGCGGCACTGCTGCGCGAGCACATGTGGGAGTTCCCTCCGGTCGAGGTCGCGCTGCCGTGGTTGGAGAAGGACGGCGAGCTGGTCACCGTGCGCCTCATGTTCACCACGCGCGAGCGCAGGACGCTCAACAAGAACTACTTCAACTACCTCTGGAAGGCGGGCCTTGAGGCCATCGACGTCATCAAGGCGGTAAACGACAAGCCGGTCGGCAAGGGCCGCAAGTGGGAGGAGTGCCGCGACAAAATGATGCATGCCCTGCGACACCTGTTCGCTTCGGAAGCGATCGCCGAGGGCGTCGACGTCTACACACTCGCCGACCTTCTCGGCCATGAGGACCCGGCGTTCACGCTGCGCCGGTACGTGCATCGCGTCAAGGGCGCTGTCGAGAGGGCCCGGAAGGCGATCGGCAAGCGCTACCGGTTGGCCGCATGATTTCGCCGTGCGGCAGCGCGTTGATCGCCAGAGGTCATGCCCTACCGGCCTCCCGGCACGCCAAATGAACTCGTCGACTTAAGGAGCCACCAAGGCTGGTCTGTTGGAAGCAGGCATGTCGCCGCTGCACGTAGCGGCGACATGCCACGGACGGTTGCAAGGCTTACGTCTGCCCGTCGGAGGAGCCTTCGTCCTCGGACGCGACGTCGCCGGGGCTGCCCACCCCCTCTGCGCTTCCCTGCACCAGATCCAGGGCTGGCCGGTAGAGGAAAGGAACCCAGAACTGCAGTTGCGCACGCTTTTCGAAGAAGCCGATGTCGACTAGCCGGAGCGCAGCTGTCTTCGCCTCGTCCTGTCGACACTCCCAGATCGTGGCGAGGCTCTGCACGCTGTGGTTCGTCTTCTGGCCCTCCAGCGCCGACATGAACCGCTTGAGGTCCGGGTGCTCAGCGTAGAGCGTCTTGATCAGTCGAGTCTCAGAGACCGCGGGCAGTGCGCCCTTGAGGGAGTTGCCATCAAACAGGGCACTGCCAACTGGCTCGTCCTCGCCCACTTCCTGTCGTCGCAGTTGGACGCCGCGGGCCTCAATAAGCAGGTGGATGAGCTCCCGGGGCGCGGTGCGCTTGGTCCCGTCACTGGTGCGGGACAGGCACCAGTCGAATGTCCTCCGTCTTTTCGAGCCGTTCTCAACCTGCTCGGGATACACCCTTTGGAAGAGATCCTCCTGCCCGGCGACCGAGGCAACCCCGTCCTGCGACACATCGTAGAACTCACGCAGCGTCTGGTTGCGGACCAAGCGCTGTGAGACCAACTGCAGTAGGGCAGCCCTATCCCAGCGCAGCGTCAGCTCCCGAGTAATGTGGCTGGCCTCACGGAATCCGCTAGCGGTGATGGCCTTCCAGATGTCACTACGCAGGAAGATCTTCAGCCTGATCCGGTCGATGTCCCCAAGGTCCAGGTAGACCTTGAACAGCGCACGCAACGCCTGGTGTTCCAGTTGCGGCTTGCCGGCGAATGCAACGTCCAGCCGGTCCAGCAGGAGCCACAGCCTCAGCCCTTCATCGTCCAGAGCCTGCCCCGCCGTGGCCAGCAGGTCATCGACGTGCATCGCCCCCTTGGAGCGCTGCAGGTCATCCGGCTCAGTGAACCGGATGCGGGTGCCGACGTCTACAACCCCGGCTACCGAGACGCTGGGCTCGATCTCGCTGAACATCCTGCGCACGTAGGCCGCAGCATTAGCCAGCTTCTGCCGGAGCGACACATGACGTCCCGGCACCATCCCGGCGTCGGTTAGTGTCCGGACTACCATCTTGGCTGCAGGGCTTCGCAGGTCGTAGTCCGCAAAAGTCTCGGCGATCACCGCCAAGAAGTACACCTTCCACAACCCGACGAACTGATCCTCGTCGATGATGGTGTTGGCTTCGAGTGTGGCGAACGCTGGCGAGCCCTGAGGCGACTCCGCTGGGCTAATCAGGACGCTGCGATCGAACAGTTGTGACTCGCGGGCTGTGAGGGTGGCGTAGATTGCGCTCTTACCCGAGCCCTTCGGTCCGTAGACGATATCGACCTCGTCCTGCCAGACCTGCTTCCACTGCTCGGTCTCCACGAAGTACGAAGCCAGCTCGCCAGCCTCCTCCTCCGCGACCCGGGCCCCAAAGGTCAGCTCCTTGAGCACCGTCTCCTTGATGTCAATCCCCCTCCGCGCGGCGGCCGTTGCTCCCGAAATGCTACCGTCCGCGCCCAGTGCAACACCGTTAGTTGCTGAGACTTCGCTACTTTGGACACGGCGACCAGCACCGCCCCGGAACAAGCACCAGCCCGTCCCTCTCCGCGCGATGTGCACCGGCTGTGCACCTGGCCGCGCGTCACTGGCATGTCTGTGCAGGTCAGAGCTCTTCTCCACCTCTACTTCGACATCTAAGAGCCAGCGCCTGGCGACCTGGGCGTAAGTCTGGAAAATAAGCTGTGACCTGCGGAAACTCTTCTCGTGAGTTCTCGTGAGTTCTCGTAGGTCACAGCTGTTTTCCGCTCCCTTGTGCACCGCCCGGCCGCTTCCCTGGCTTGATGTCAGAAACGACACGAGGGCCGCTACCCCACACCCGGGGTAGCGGCCCTCGCTGGCTTGGCGGTTCGGGCGACGCCCATCGGTGGTCCTACGCGCGAGCCAGAACCTCCCGTACGCCGTCGGTGACGCCCGGCAGGTCGCCGGCGAGGGCGGCCCACTGGTGCAGGTCGTGTTCGCTCAGGACGACCGGCCCGGTCTCGGAGACGGTGACGGTGACGGTGACGGTGACGGCGAAGTTGAACTGGCGGGTGGTGGTGCCGCGGCTGTTCTCGTAACTGGGACGCCGGCACCGCCCGGCTCCTACCCCGCCTGCTCAAGGGCCGTACGCACGGGCCGGTGTTCGTCACCCACCGCAAGCCTGGCCCCGGCAAGGTCGTCAGCCCGCGTGACGTGTGCCCGGACACTGGCTTCGCCCGGCTGTCGTACGGGCAGGCCCGAGCTTTGCTGGACGAGCACACCGCCGTGCACGGGCCGGGGACCGGATGGAACCTGCACGAATACCGCCATTCTTCCCTGGCCCACCTCGGAGCGGCCGGGGCGAGCCTGTTGATGCTGATGGCGAAGTCACGGCATAAGAAACCGGAGAACGTCCGCAGGTACTTCAAGCCGTCCCCGGAGGCGATAGCCGAGGTCACCAGCCTGCTCGCCCCCGGCGACAGCCGATGCTGAATGCAGGGCCCCTCAGAGGCCGGCCAGGTGTGAATGCAGGACGTCGTGTGCCTCTTGCGAGGTGAGGTGGCCGATGAGGACGTGCGCGGTGAGGCCGTCCGCGAGGGCCAGGAGAGTGCGGGCTTCGCGTTGCGGATCGAGAGGCACGGCGCAATCAGCGTCCTCGCCGACTTCCGAGATGAGGCGGGTGAACGCCTCCTGCAGAGTTGCGTAGTTCGCCTTCAGCGTCCTTGCGAGCACCTTGCTGACAGCTGCCTGCGCAACGAAGGCGAGCCAGACCCTGGCCTCGGCGCGGTGCTCTTCCCGGAGCAGCGAGATCTCGGTGGCCGCGTGCCCCAGGGCGGTGCCGGCCGACTGGGCCGGGCTCCTGACTAGGCGGGCTTGTACGCGCTCCATGATCCGCTCACTGATATGCCCTAGAGCGAACACGAGCATCTCTTCCTTGGTACGGAAGCACCGCTGAACGGCGCCCATCGACACCTGCGCGCGGGCCGCGACGTCGCGAAGGGTCACACCCTCCAGCCCGCGTTCGTCGGCGAGGTGGCAGACGGCCTCAGCGATAAGGCGGCGTCGGCCCACGTGATCCACCTGCCTGGGCATGCCCGGTCCCCTCCTTATTTCACAGTGCTCCGCTGCTGCAGCACCTTATGCGATGCGAACGTATCGGTTCCAGGGGTATGGTCCGGTTCTGATGCAAGCGCATCGGAACGGGATGGGGAGGGAAGAGTCATGCAGGACGCCCTGTGGAAGATGCCAGCTGCCGCGCAGGCGGAGGCTGTGCGCAGCGCAGAAGTCTCAGCTGTCGAACTGGTCGACAGCCACCTGGATCGGATCGGCGAGGTCAACCCGCTGGTGAACGCGGTCACGCAGCTCCTGGCGGAGCGCGCACGTGAGGCCGCGGCACAGATGGACCGTCGGCGGGCAGCCGGTGAGACGCTGGGACCACTCGCGGGTGTGCCCTTCACAGTGAAGGAGAGCACCGCGCTCGAAGGCGTGCCGACCACGTTCGGCACGGAGCGCTTCCGCGATCTGGTGGCGTCGGCTGACGCGCCCCCGGTGGCACGGCTGCGCGCAGCAGGGGCCATCCCCATCGGGCACAGCAACATCCCCACCCTGATCCTGGCGGGGATGCACACGCGCAGCGAGCTGTTCGGCGACACGGTCAATCCGTGGGACTGCAGCCGGACCCCGGGCGGCTCTAGCGGGGGCGACGCGGTGGCCGTGGCCACCGGCATGGCGGCGCTCGGGCTCGGCAACGACTCTGGCGGGTCGGTGCGCATCCCGGCCCAGTTCTGCGGTGTGGCCGGGCTGAAGCCGTCCACGGGCCGGTTCCCCGCCGACCACCGTGTTCTCGGCCCGGACGACCCCGGCCCGGCGTCCCAGATACTGGTCACCGATGGCCCGCTGGCCCGGAGCGTGGGCGATCTTCGGCTGGCTTACGAAGTGCTGGCCGGGACCGATCCGCGAGACCCACGCGCCGTGCCGGTGCCCGCATATGGCGAACCGCTCCCCGGTCGCGTGAAGGTCGCGGTCGTGGCGGATCCTGGTGGGCACGGCGTGCACCCCGCGGTTCGCGGAGCCATCGCGACCGCGGCCAACGCGCTCCGCGACGCCGGGTACGACGTGCGCGAGGTGCAGGACGTGCCGCGGATGGACGAGGCCCTTGAGACGTACGGCCGGATCGTTGTGACTGAGTTCGCCCCTACCTGGCCGGTGGTACGCAAGCTGCTCGGCAGGGGCGGGGACCGCTATATCGAGATGATGATGGAGCAGACCCCGCCCGCAAGCGCGGACGAGTTCATGAAGTTGATGGGCACCTGGATGAATATCCGTCGCTCATGGGCCGAATTCCTCGACGCATATCCGCTGTTGCTCGGCCCGGTCTTCACCGAGCCACCCGTCGAGCCGGGTTTGGAGTGGCGTGACAGGTCGGGCAGGGACCGGGTCGGGTCGGGAATGCGTCTGTGCACCGTGACCAGCTTCGTGGGCGTACCCGGTGTGGCCGTACCGACGGGGATGGTCGACGGGCTCCCCTGCGGAGTGCAGATCGTCGGGCGTGCGTTCCGGGAGGACCTGTGCCTGGGCGCGGCCCAGGCGATCGAGGACCGGCTCGGAGTTCTCACACCAGTCGACCCGCGTGTGGGAGGGCGGGCTTATTGAGCCCTTGGGCCGTAGAGGGCGCGCACCATCGGCTTCTTGCGCGTAAATCCGGCGTGCGGGCGCGGCAGGCAGCGGCCCTTCGGCCTGCGGCGGTACGGGCCGTCCTCCTGGATGGTGCGGCCGAACTCGACCGTTGGCCCGCCACCACTCCCCGCTCTCCCGCTTGGCCCGCCAGGCTTTCGTGCGGAACCCGCCGAGCAGTTGCGGCGGATCTGCTGCCCTTGGGATACCGCACTGGCTCGCACGGCCGGACGCTTCTCCCGTCCGGCCGTGCGAGCCAAGGCCGACCCGTGGGGAGTCATTCCTCGTCGGTGGCGTCCTTGTTGCGCAGCGGCCGCAAACCGCTGGGCAGGTCGGGAAGCTGGAAGGAGTACCAGCCGAGCATGTTGATGTGATGGCGGACGAACGGCGAGAGGCGGGCCACGTCCTCGTCGCGGACATCGAAGCCGTCGGCCCGGAGCTGGGTGATGGCGGCATCCATGTAGCGGGTGTTGAACAGCACGAGTGCGTTGAGGACGAGGCCGAGGGCACCGCTCTGGTCCTCCATGCCGTCCTGGTAGCGCGCTGGTAGAGCTGCCCGGCCCGGCCGTGGAAGATCTTCCGGGCGAGCGCGTGGCGGCCCTCCTGAAGGTTGGCCTGCACCTTGATCTTCCGTCGGTAAGCCGGCTCGTCCGCCAAGCGAAGGATGTGCAGGGTCTTGGCGATGCGCCCGTAGTGCGCGATTGCGTCGCCCAGCGGGGTAGGTCGGCCATACTCGGTCGAGACCTCAGCGAAGTCCCGCCGGCCCCCGCCCTCCTGGATCTGCCCGGCATGGGAGCGGGCCGTCCCGTCCCGCTCGCCGTACTCCTTCAAGCACGATGGATCTGTGGTCTCCAGCTGCTCGGCCAGATACTCGGCCACCTCCGCCGGCACCTACCGCGGGTCCGCCATGAACCGGCCCGAAAAGCGCACGCTCGTGAGCTGCACCGCGTACCCGAGCCGATGGTGAGCACGCCGCTTGGCCTGCACCGCTTCCCGGTCCGCGTCGTCCAGGAAGAAGTACCTGCCACTCCGTACGGGACGGTGCCCCGGCAAACGCCCCGTACCCAGCCTGCTCACCCGAAAGAAACTCGACCGCCACAACAACTCTCCGAAGATCGACAACAGCGACCTACGAAGGCTCTGACAGGCGATCACCCCAGGTCAAAGCGCCAATCAACGGCGAGAGGGCTTAGCGCACGATCTGACATGGATGTTCCTCAAGCCCCACGTACTGCTCGGCCGGTTTCAGATCCTGCTCACGGTGCCAGACGGGCGGCTTGATCGTGTGCGTGTGCGCCTTCTCAGCGGCGGGGAACTCACCCTCCCGGTATCGGCTGCGGGTGTTCGGGTATTTGGCGGACAGCAGCCGTGGTTGGCAGGCTCAGCCGTGCGAGCTTCAGACGTGGTCTCGGTGCGGTCGACGGTGTGCGGCACTGTGTGGCCGGCCCCGCGGCAATCTGTTCTGCAGGGCCTGGCCTGAGGGCCTGTGCGGCCCGGCACCTCGCGCGCCGACGACGGCACCAGAGAGGTGGGCGCCTCGTGCGACCGCAGCCGCAGCCGCAGCCGCAGCCGCAGCCGCACGAGGCTGCCCAGGCGCTTCAGTTGAGTTGTGCCTCAGCGGAAAGCGGCGATGTTGCGGGCGACCCAGTCGTTGAAGGGGCGCGGGGCACGGCCGAGGACGCGTTCCACGTCCGGGCTGATCCGCAGTTCGGCCGGGTTCGGGGCGGCGATGATGTCCAGGGTGTCGTCGGCGAGTTCCGCCGGCACGGACTGGGTCATCGCGGCCTTGGCCTCGTCGCGGGTGAGTTCGTGGAACCGCACCGGCGAGCCGAGCGCGGCGGCGATGGCCTCTGCCTGCTGACGCGGCGTGATCACCTCTGGCCCGGTCAGCTCGTACACCCCGCCGGTGTGCCGGTCGTCCAGCAGGCAGGCCGCCGCGACCTCGGCGAGGTCCGCCGGGTCGACGACCGGCACCCCGACGTCGCCGAAGGGTGCCGCGACCGTCCCTTGCGTACGGACGGACTCCGCCCAGGCCAAGGCGTTGGAGGCGAAGCCGCCCGGCCGCAGGACGGCCCAGTCCAGGCCGGACTCCCGCAACGCGTCCTCCAGCGCGCGCATCGCGATCCGCGACGGGCCGAGCGGCCTGGTCGCCACGCCCTGCGAAGACAGCAGGACGATCCGGCGGACCCCGCTGGCCTCGGCCAGGCCGATGATGTCGGCCGGCCTGGCTCCGGGGGCGTGCAGGTCGCCGGACAGCAGGAGGAACAGCGCCTTCGCCCCGTCCAGCGCGGGCGTGAGGCCCGCCGGCTCGGCCAAGTCGGCCGCCACGTGCCGGACGCCGTCCGGCACCGCCGCCGCGTGCCGCGACACCGCGGTCACCTGCTCGCCCGCCTCGGTCAGGGCCCGCGTCAAAGGCCGGCCCACGTTTCCGGTAGCCCCGGTCACCACGATCATGTTCAGCTCCTAGTCCGTTGTGCACTACGGCAGTTGACGTTAGGAGCAGGGCTTACTTTTCGTAAGAACATACCCAGAGGTAAGCTCCGGACATGAAGGAAGGTGCGCAGCTGACGCAGGCCGAGGCGGGCCCTCGGTATGAGGTGTTTCACACCGACTGCCCCGCGCGGGACATGGTCGACCACGTGACCAGCAGGTGGGGCATCTGGGTGCTGATCTCGTTGCGGAGCAACGACCTTCGGTTCTACGAGCTGCGCGACAGCATCCAGGGCGTCAGCGAGAAGATGCTCGCTCAGACCCTGCGCGCGCTGGTCAAGGACGGCCTGGTCCGGCGGGAGGTCGAGCCGACGACGCCGCCCCAAGTCACTTACGGACTCACCGAGTTCGGTCAGGAGATCGGTGAGACGCTGACGGACTTGTTCAACCGGATCACACAGCGGCTACCGCCGCGCAGCCCGGGATAGTGCGGTAGTGGTCGGTCTCGAAGGCGAATCCAGCGTGCCCTGGGCCATCCGGTTCACTGGACCGGCGGGCAATATCCGGTCTTCTCGCCGATGGTGTTGATCTCGGCGTTGGACCGGGTGTCGCCGGCGTAGTTGATCTGGTTGGTGCAGCTGGTTCCGGGCTTTTTGGGGGTGCCCTTCGGCTTGTCGGTCTTCTCCGGCGTCGGACAGTGCCCGGTGTTCGCGCCGATGGTGTTGATCTCGGCGTTGGACCGGCTATCGCCCGCGTAGTTGATCTGGTCGGTGCACTTCGTCCCGGACTTCGCGGGCGCGCCCTTCGACGCGTCGTCGGCAGAGTTCCGGGCGGTCTTGGCCCCGTGGGAGGGGGACTGGGTGCCCTGTGTGGAGGCGTCGGTGCCTCCGACCTGGCAGGCGGTGAGCCCGAATCCGGCGACAGTGATCACCATGGCGGCGGCGGCCTTGCGGGCGAGGCGGAGCGTGGTGTGCGACATGGTCTTCCCGTTCTCTCCAAGTAGCGTTTCGGGTTCGGAACCAAGACTGTCGTCCGCCGCTGATGATCTATCGCCGTCCGACTAACGTCCGGCTAACATCCGTGGCGACCGTCGCAATGGCGACCGTCGCAATCGAGGTGGTCGATCTCGTGGTGGACGAGACGGGCGAGGCCGCGTTCGTACACCGTGGTCACGGTCTCGCCGGCCAGGGCTGTGGTCTCGACAGTGATCTTCAGGGGGCGCGGGACGAGGCCGCGGACGTCGAAGAAGCTCAGGCAGCCCTCGAACTGCTCGTCCGTCTCGTCGGAGCGGTCTGTGATCCTCGGGTTGAGTAGGACGACGGCGGACGCACCCTCGCTGAGGTCCGGGAAGTCGTCGGGCGAGACGACCTTGCGCTGGACGATGGAGAAGAAGAGCTCGACCTGGTTCGTCCAGGAGGCGTGCACGGGGGTGTGGACCATGACCGCTTTCGGAAACGCCTTGGCCAGGCGATCTATGGCCTTCTTCCCTCGGTGGGAGGAGCCGTTGTCGACGATCCAGAAGACACGTCCGGCACTGGCATAGGGCCCGGTGGTCATGACCTGGGTGACCAGGTTCATAAAGGGCCTGATGCTCGTTCTGGGTTCGCAGCGGCCAAAGACACCGGCGCGATGGACGTCGTAGGCGGCCAGGTAGGGCCGGCGCACCACCACGGTCGTATTTGACTGGTACTGCCGGGGCTTGAACGCGTCCTGCTTGAGCCAGCGCCGCACGGTGATGGGAGATCGACCCGGCTATGGACTGGGCGACCACCTCCCGGGCCGGCTCCGGACACGACCAGCGCGACAGCGGCACGCCGGTCCCGGCGGGTAACTGACAGGCCAGCGCCTTGACCCCGGCAACTTGCAGCGCGGTGAACGAGACCGGCCGGCCGGACCGCTTGCGGTCCGGCCAGGGCAGGCAGGCCTCCAGCGGCGAAGGGGCCCCGCCAGGTGCGCACCGTATCGACGTGCAGCCGCGTCTGCACGGTTATTCGGGCGTTGGGACGCCCTCAGGCCGCCAACAGCACGATGGTTGCCCGCTGCCGGGCCTGATGCGGGGTCTTGTGGCCGTAAGTCATCTTCTTCAGCCGGTGCCGCTCGGCGGCGGTCAGCACGACGGGCACCGCGGAGGCGAGGGGCAGGGGAGGAAAGCGCCCGATCCTTCGGGGGCAACGGGGAACGGGCCGGCACCAGGCCGCACCCGTCTCTATATCCTGCGACGTCATGGCAACGCCTCCGAGTTGCCGAGGAAAACCGTTGGGCTGCCCGACTTGCTTCGGGCACGATCGACTCGTGGACACCTACCTGGAGACCGAGCGCCTGGCCTTGCGCCGCTTCACTGCCGATGACGCGGACCTGCTGATCGAGCTGGACAGCGACCCGGCAGTGATGCGCTACCTGACCGGCGGCAATCCGACCGCTCCTGAGGCCGTCCGCGAGCGCTACCTGCCGAGAATCCTCGCCGGCTACGAGAAGTGGGGCGGCGACCTCGGACTGTTCGCCGCGCACGAGAAGGACGGCGGCGCGTTCATCGGCTGGTTCCACCTGCGTCCCGAGCCGGAGGGCCCGCTGGACGAAGCCGAACTCGGCTACCGGCTGCGGCAGGCGGCTTGGGGCAAGGGTTATGCCACCGAGGGCTCGCGGGCCTTGCTGGGCAAGGCGTTCACGGAGCTCGGTGTGCGCATGGTCTGGGCTGCGACGATGTCCGTGAACCACAGTTCGCGCAACATCATGGAGAAGCTCGAAATGACGCTCGTGGACACCATCCCTACTCCCTCCGGCATGAAGATGATCGAGGGCTCCGAGCATGGAGGCGTGCGGTACGAGATCACCGAGGAGCAGTGGGGGCAGCAGTAGCCACGGTGCGAACGGCCGTTCTGCATCCGCACCCACCGGAACCGGTAGGTGGACGGCAGGAGTCGTACCAGGTTGAACCCGGGGCCCGCCCCTGACTGCCGGCCACGTCGAACCCGTCGGGCTGGACAGAGGGCCTGCGGTCCGGTGCGGGCAGCACTCGCCCGGCGCTCCGATCCCCCGATCCGAGGCACACTGGCGGTATGCCTGAATTGCCCGAGGTCGAGTCCCTGGTGCGGTTTCTGGCCGAGCGGCTGGCCGGTCGTTCCGTCGCCCGGGTGTATCCGGTTGCCGTGCATGCGCTGAAGACCTATGAGCCGCCGCTCACCGCGCTGGAGGGGCGGATGTTCGAGGGGGTGGGCCGGCGCGGCAAGTTTCTTGATTTCCGGGTCGGGGGGCTGCATCTGGTCATGCACCTGGCCAGGGCGGGGTGGGTGCGGTGGAGCGAGGAGCTGTCGGCGGTGCCGCCGCGGCCCGGTAAGGGACCGCTGGCGATCCGGGTGCGGCTCGGTGGGCCCGAGGACGGGGCGGGGTTCGAGGTGACCGAGGCGGGGAGCCAGAAGCGCCTTGCGGTGTATGTCGTGCGGGAGGTGCGGGAGGTGGCGGGGATTGCGCGGCTCGGGCCCGACCCGCTTTCCGAGGGGTTCACGCGGGAGGTCTTTGCCGGGCTGCTGGCGGGGGAGAGCCGGCAGATCAAGGGGGTGTTGCGGGATCAGAGCGTGGTGGCCGGGATCGGGAACGCCTACTCGGACGAGATTCTGCATACGGCGCGGATGTCGCCGTTCAAGCCGGCCGCCAGGCTCTCGGAGAGCGAGGTGGCGCGGATCTACGAGGCGATCGGTACGACGCTGGGTGAGGCGGTCGAACGGGCCCGTGGGATCGACCTGCGGAACCTCAAGGCGGAGAAGAAGACCGGGCTGCGGGTGCACGGGCGCAAGGGGGAGCCCTGTCCGGTGTGCGGGGACACGATCCGCGAGGTGTCCTTCAGCGATGCGTCGCTGCAGTACTGCCCCACCTGCCAGACCGGCGGCAGGATTCTCGCCGATCGGCGGATGTCCCGATTGCTGAAGTAAGTCATTGCTGGAGTAAGTCATTGCTGGAGTAAGTGGGGGAGCGAGGAGCCGGGGAGGCCGGACGGCGACGGGCCGGTCGGGGGCCAGGTCCCCGGCCGGCCCGGTGCCATCCGGTGGCGCGAGCGGTCAGGCCCCGCCCTCCCCCGGCGCCAGCAGTTCCCGTAGTTCCGCCACCGCCTGCCGGAGCCGGTCGGCGAAGGTGTGCATCTGATCGGCCACGGCCCTCGGTGTGCTCAGGTAGACGTGGAAGCAGTCGGGCAGCAGGACGTAGGCGACGCCGATGCAGCGGCTGCTGGTGGAGCCGAAGCCGAAGTACTGGATGTTGGCGGACGGGGCCGAGCTGGTGCTCAGGTAGTCGTCGCGCATGGTCAGCCAGCCGGGCGTCCGGTAGAGGGCGGGCTGCTCGGTCACCCCCAGCTCCGTTCCGCGGCGGCGCTGGATCAGTTCCAGCTCCCACAGGTGCTGCTCGGGCGCGTCGCCGGCCTGGCACTCCTTCGCGCGGGCCACATGCTTCTCGGCGGCGGCCCGGAAGGCGGCCCGGCGGGTGTCCGCGTCGGCCGCCGGGTCCTCCATCGCGGCGACGAACGCCTGGATCTCCGGGGTGACCACGCGCATCGCCTCGGTCCGGCCGCGCCGCCACTGGCGGGTGGCGATCGACTCGTAGGTGGCGCCCAGGTGTCCCTTGGCGCGCTGGTGGGCCAGTTGGTAGGCGAGCTGGACGAACGCGTCCGGCGAGGAGCCCAGTGCCTTGGCGGTGGTGCTGCCGAAGTCGTCGAAGGAGACGGTCCGGGTCGCGGTGCTCTGCCCGTACGCCGTGAACGCCTCGGCGGCGGAGCGCACCCGGTCCCGGAGGGCGTCGTCGAGTACGAAGACGACCGGCTCCAGGGCGGGCAGTCCCTGGGAGCGGGCCCCGGAGCGGCGGGAGTGTTCGTCGGCGGGGGTGCTGAGCAGGGCGTCGGTGAAGCTGAGGATGGTGGTGCCGTCCAGCTCGCAGTGTTCGACGTTGATGCCCGCCCGGCCGTCCGCGAAGACGATCAGGGAGACGGCCTTGTCGAACCAGCGGTTGCCCCGGTCGCCGTACAGCAGCTGGTCGCAGGCCTGCTGGGTGTCGACGGGGGCGAAGTCCTCCAGGCAGACGCAGAACAGGGCGGTCTCGATGTCGTCCAGGGCGTCCGCGTTGCGGGGGTGGCAGGCGAGCAGGGATTCCCGGGCGGCGGCCCACTCCGCGCGGGCCATGGTGGTCAGATGGCCCACCGAGGTGTCGGCGGGGGCCGGTTCGGCGCCGGCCTTCTGTACGGCGCGCAGGCCCGCTTCGAGGTCGTCCAGGCCGTGCGGGACGCCGTCCGCGCCGAGCACCTCCATCCGGAACATGCTGCCGCGGAAGAACACCACGATGTGCCGTGCGCGGGACGGGCCCGGCCAGGCGTCGGTGTAGGGGCTGCGGACGGTGTCCTGTTCCGCACCGGGGATCCGGGTGGCGGAGAACAGGTACTTGTTCTGGATCATCGACTGGGGCGCGCCACGCTGCACGACCGGCGGAATGAGTTCCCGGTCGAGCTGCCGCTTGTAGTCGACCGCGCCGGCGATGAGCCCGGCGGCCCGCTCCACCTGCGAGGGCGGATGCTGCGGCGAGGTGTCCTGGAAGAGGAAGAAGAAGTTGGCGTTCAGCGCGATCCGGTCCCGGCGGCCGAGGTAGCGGTACGGCCAGAAGGTGTCGAGCCAGCTGTGGACGCCCTCGGTGGCGTCGTACTCCTCCAGCGCCGCGTGCAGCGCCCGGCCGGGGCCGCCGGGCCGGAGGAAGGCGCCCGCCTCCGCCTCGGTCGCCGCCAGCTCGTCGGCGGTCAGCAGCGGCGCGCACCAGGCGAGGAACCGCTCACAGCTGGCCTCCAGTGTGGGCAGCGGCACCCGCGGCAGGCTGTCCTCGTGGGCGAAGGTGGTCATGGCTGCTGCCCTTTCCTGACGGGTATTCAATTCTGCTCTCTCGATTCCGGTCGTGGGGACCTGTGGTGTCACTCGTTCGGGGTCATGCCGTCGCCTGCCGTGCCCGCCGCTCCGTGGAGCCGGAGCGTGGAGCGGCGACGGTCCACGGCGAGGGCGCCTCCTGGCAGGCCGCTAATCCAGCAGCCGGTCGCCCCGGACGGCCCGGCCCTCGGCCGCCAGATGTTCGGGCAGCACCCGGCCGAAGAGCTGCCGGGTGCGTGCCACGCTCCCGATGACGCCGGGGCGCTCGCTGTAGGCGAAGATCGCGGAGTGGCGCGCGAACTCGCCGCCCACCGGGCTCACCCGGTGCAGCGAGTAGCGGCCCTTGAACAGCTGCAGATCGCCCGGGTGCAGGGGAAGGCGCCGGGTCAGCCGCTCGCCCCGGCCGTCCAGCACGTCGCGGACGTCGTCGAAGTGCTCGTCCCGCGCGGACCTGATGTTCGGGCAGTACTCGAAGACACCGCCGTCCTGTGCCCGGCGGGTGAGCAGGCTGACGGTGAACTCGTTGGTGTCGAAGTGCCAGGGGTGCTCCATGCCCGACGCGACGACGTTGAGGACCAGCCCGGAGAGCGGGTCCGCCAGCTCGTGCAGCTGCGGCAGCCCGAAGCAGCGGGCGAGGAAGTCCTGGAACGCCGGGTGGCAATAGAGCCGGCCGATGAGGGAGTCCGCGGGGACGCGGTCGCGTGCGACGAAGGCGTTGCCGCGCCGGAAGGTCCGGCGGCCGGGGTGTTCCTCGGGCAGCTTCTGGTCCACCGCGATGTTGTAGACGTTGACGGTCTCGACGTCGAAGTGTGCCTGGGGGGCGAGGGCCGCGCACTCCTGCTCCAGCACCTCGCGGAGCGACGGGCGGATGAAGTCCGGCAGCACGGTGCAGCCGAGAGCCGAGAGTTCGCGCCGGGCGCGGGACATCACGGCCTGTCCCTCGGCACTGTCGAGTTGCGACAGGGGGTACCGGGCGGTGTCGACCACCTGGTCGAGCGTGCCGGCTTGCAAAGTGCTCATTCGATCCTCTCCACGTACGGGCAGACCGTCCCGAGCCGGATGTCCGCCCGCCGTCCCGCGGCGCCGTCCCGGGCGCCCCCACCGGGCGGCCCGCGCGGTCCGCGGGCCGCCCGGCCCGCACCCTCGGCTCATCGGCAACTCCACGGAGGAGCAGCACAGTTGAAGTTCCCATAGGGCCGCCCCGTTGTCTGTGATACGTCACACTGCGCCGACCGGGCATATGCGTGCAGTGAGGGCGCGTGCGGGGAGCGCCTGCCCGGGGCGCGCCGGCGTCACCTGCGTCACGTTTTATGCAACTTGTTGCATAAGGCTCGGCGGCTGGTCTACAACTGCTGTCACGACCACCGCGCGCCAGGAGGCCCCATGAGTCAGTACCCGCACCTGATGAGCCCGCTCGACCTCGGGTTCACCACCCTGCCCAACCGGGTGCTGATGGGGTCGATGCACATCGGCCTGGAGGAGGCCGAGAACGGGTTCGCGCGGATGGCCGCCTTCTACGCCGACCGCGCGCGGGGCGGCGTCGGCCTGATGGTGACCGGCGGGATCGCGCCGAACGACGCGGGACGGCCGTACGACGGCGGCGCCAAGCTCACCACCGAGGAGGAGGCGGCGCAGCACCGGACCGTGACGGACGCGGTGCACGCGGCGGGCGGCCGGATCGCGATGCAGATCCTGCACTTCGGGCGGTACGCGTACCACCCCGACCTGGTCGCCCCGAGCGCGATCCAGGCGCCCATCAGCCCCTTTGCGCCGCATGCGCTCACCGACGACGAGGTCGAGCAGACCATCGAGGACTATGTGCGGGCGGCCGAGCTGGCCAAGTCCGCCGGGTACGACGGTGTCGAGATCATGGGCTCCGAGGGCTATCTGATCAACGAGTTCATCGTCGGCGCGACCAATCAGCGCACCGACCGCTGGGGCGGTTCGTACGAGAACCGGGTGCGCTTCCCGCTGGAGATCGTCCGCCGTACCCGGGAACGCGTCGGCACGGACTTCATCCTGATCTACCGGCTCTCGATGCTGGACCTCGTGCCGGGCGGGTCGACCCTGGAGGAGGTGGTCACGCTCGCCAAGGAGATCGAGGCGGCCGGCGCCACGATCATCAACACCGGCATCGGGTGGCACGAGGCCCGTATCCCCACCATCGTGACCTCGGTGCCGCGCGGCGCCTACACCTGGGTGACGAAGCGGCTGATGGGCTCGGTCACCATCCCCCTGGTCACCAGCAATCGCATCAACACCCCCGAGGTGGCCGAGGAGTTGCTCGCCGACGGGCGCGCCGACATGGTGTCGCTGGCCCGGCCCTTCCTCGCCGACCCGGACTTCGTCGCCAAGGCGGCGGACGGCCGGGCCGAGGAGATCAACACCTGCATCGGCTGCAACCAGGCCTGCCTCGACCACACCTTCAGCGGGAAGATCACCTCCTGTCTGGTCAATCCGCGGGCGTGCCACGAGACCGAGCTGGTCCTGACCCCCACCCGGCGGCGCAAGCGGCTCGCGGTGGTCGGCGCCGGGCCCGCCGGGCTCGCCTGCGCCGTCTCCGCCGCCGAGCGCGGCCACCAGGTCACGCTGTTCGACGCCGCGGGCGAGATCGGCGGGCAGCTGAATCTCGCCAAGCGGGTGCCGGGCAAGGAAGAGTTCGAGGAGACCCTCCGCTACTTCCGTACGCAGCTGGCGCGGCAGGGCGTCGAGGTGCGGCTGAACACCCCTGTGACGGCCGGGGACCTCGGTGCGTACGACGAGGTCGTGATCGCCACCGGGGTCACCCCCCGCACCCCGGAGATCGAGGGCATCGACCACCCGAGCGTCGTCAGCTATCTCGATGTGCTGCGCGGCGGCGCGCCGGTCGGCGAGCGGGTGGCGATCCTCGGGGCGGGGGGCATCGGCTTCGATGTCGCGGAGTTCCTGACCGATGCCGGCGACGCGGCGAGCCAGGACCCGGAGACCTACTTCCGCTCCTGGGGCGTCGACACGGCGTACGGCGAGCGCGGCGGACTGCGGGCGCCCGAGCGTCCCCGGCCCGCGCGCCAGGTGCACCTGCTGCAGCGCAAGACATCGAAGGTCGGCGCCGGCCTCGGCAAGACCACCGGCTGGATCCACCGTGCGGAGCTGCGGCACCGGGGCGTGACGATGATCGCCGGGGCGACGTACGAGCGGATCGACGACGAGGGGCTGCATGTCACCGTCGACGGCGCGGCCGGCACGCTGGCCGTGGACACCGTCGTCCTGTGCACCGGGCAGGAGCCGCGCCGGGATCTGTACGAGGAGCTGCGGGCCGAGGGGCGCGCCGTGCATCTCATCGGCGGTGCGGACGTCGCCGCGGAACTGGACGCCAAGCGCGCCGTCCAGCAGGGCACGGAGCTGGCGGCGGCCCTGTGAGTTGCCACCGCCTGCCTAGGATTCCCCCATGTCACTCCCGCACGCCATCCTCACCGCCCTGCTGGAGAAGCCGTCGTCGGGGCTGGCGCTGACCCGCAGGTTCGACCGGTCGATCGGCTACTTCTGGTCGGCCACCCATCAGCAGATCTATCGCGAGCTGGGAAAGCTGGAACAGGCCGGGTTCATCCGGGCGCTGCCGAGTGACCAGCCGTCCCGCGGGCAGAAGAAGGAGTTCGAGGTGCTGCCCGCGGGGCGGGCCGAGCTGACCCGCTGGGCGTCCGGCGTGCAGGACTCCAAGCCCATCCGGGACGCACTGCTGCTGCGGCTGCGGGCCTCGGCGGTGGTCGGACGGACCGGGCTCGACGAGGAGCTGGGGCGGCATCTGACGCTGCACCGGCGGCAGTTGGCGGAGTACCAGGAGATCGAGGGCCGCGACTTCGGGGCCGCGGCGGACCCGGAGGACCGGCTGCGGCGGCTCGTGCTGCGTGCCGGGATCGGCCTGGAGACGTTCTGGGTGCAGTGGCTGGAGGAGGCGTTGGCGGAGGTGACGGAGCTGGATGCCCGCTCGGAGGACCGGCGGGAGGGACCGGCGGACGACGGCTCGGGCGGGTGAGCCCGCGCGGGCACGGCAGGGGGCGGCCGTCACCGTGGTGAGTCCCGTGGCCTGCC
>NZ_JBSHBP010000053.1:0-53874 GCF_053612065.1 Streptomyces sp. NPDC054765
GCTTCCTACCGGGTTCCGTCCCCATGCGGGGACGGAACCCGAAGGTTGATCACAACCACACACAGGCCCTAGTCGCGCACCGGCACCGACACATACGACGGATCCCCCGCCGGGGAGGAGAACGTCAGCCGGGCGCCGCTCGGGTTGTGCTCGATGTACAGCGGGTCGACGGAGTCCACGACCACCGCGAGACGGTGGCCGGCCGGGACGTCGTAGGCCGTGGAGAACAGCTCCAGATCGACGCCGAAGGGCTGGTTCGGCGTCTTGCCGTGGAAGGTGTACGGCGCGTGGGTGACCAGCTTGCCGATGCCGAGCGGGCCCACGTCGTAAAGGTAGGCGATGGCGGTGCCGCTCTCCGCGGTGCTGGTCAGGGTGGTGTGCAGCGTGGTGGTCCCCCTGACCCGCTGCTCGGTCCCGTAGCGCTCGGACTGCCAGACGGCGGCCAGGGAACGTGGCAGCAGCGGGATGGAGGCCATCGGCGGCAGCCGGAAGAACTGGTCCATCATGCTGGAGAGGAAGATCAGTCCGCCGTCCGCGCCGGAGTCCCAGTTGGTGCGGATCTGCGTGCGGCCGGCCAGCTCGATCTTCCGGTGCGTGGACGGCACGTCCTGCCAGCTCTTGTAGCCCTCGTACGCGCCGGTGGAACGGGACTTGAGCAGCACCGGTGACTCGCGGTCGATGCCGTTGTCCGCGCCCTTGAGGTAGTGGTCGAACCACTGCCGGGTGTGGGTCCAGGTGTCGTTGGGCAGTCCGAACAGCCCGAGCCCTTCGGCCGTCGCATGGTCCCCAGGGCGGAACTCCAGCCGCTTGGGCCCCTTCAGCTTCTCGTAGAAGTCGGCGTATTCGTTGGGCGGGAACAGGGAATCGCCCCAGGCGTTGCCCAGCATGATCGCGGCACCATTGGCGTTGATCTTGTCGAGATAGGTGGCGGGGGAGCGCTTCCTCCCCCACGCGATCATGTCCTGCTCCTTGGCGAGGTTCGAGGTGAGGAAGTCCTTGAGGATCGTCCGGAGTTCGGGACTGGGGCGTCCCGTCAGCCCGCCCGTTCCGCCGAGCATCGCCACGGCCTGCCGATGCTGGGTGCGGCCGCTGTAGATCGAGTCGATGAGGTCGCCCCAGCCGCTGAGCGCGGCGACTGCCTTGATCCGCTTGTCGAACGCGGATGCCAGCAGGCTGATCCCGGCACCGTAGGAGACCCCGCCCATGCCGACCTTCTGCGGATCGGCCGGCGTGTGGGCCAGTGTCCAGTCGATGACCTTCGACGCATCGGCGATGTCCTTCGGGCCGGCCGTGTCGATCTCTCCGCCCGACTGCCAGAAACCGCGCGTGTTGTAGCCGACGACGACATAGCCCCCTTCGGCCAGTTTCTTCGCCTGTGCCATGTACTCGATCTGCGGCATCGACCAGCTGGTGGGCAGCACGATGACCGGGTAGCGCCGGGTGCCGTCGGCGCCGGCCGGTGTGAAGACGTTCGCCTTGAGGGTGATGCCGCCGTCGCCCGTGATGTCGACGAACCTGACGGAGGGCGAGCCGTCCGACGCTGCTGCGGTGGGGGCGGAATCCGGCGCCGCCGCCTCGGCGGTGGCCGGTGTCCCGGCGAGAACCGTGGTGGCGAGCACCGCCGCGGACACGGTGCTGACCGCGGCGCGCAGGGTCGTACGGGAGGGCCTCATCTTCTGCTCCAGATCTCGATGCGGGCCGGCCGCACGCTGTCCGGGGACAGGAGGGGCGTACGGCGACCCGAGGTGACTGGAGAGTAAGGTCCACTCCTTACCCGAGGTAACCCATCAGTAGGTTACGGCTGGGTAACGCCCTTGGGTCCAGGGGGAGTCGGGAGTGCGGAGGGGAGAGGGGGGAGGGAGGAGGGTGGGGGCGACCGGGGAGGATGATGCCGAATGCCATCCGGTGGCTGATTGTCGGTCGCTGGTCGCTGGTCGCTGGTCGCTGGTCGCTGGTCGCTGGTCGCTGGTCGCTCGTTGCTGGTTGTCGGTCGTCGTTCGTCGGTCGGGTGGCAGGTCGAGTTGCGGGATCCGAGGTGCCGGATCCGGGGTGTCGGAGTCTGGTTGCCGGTCGCGTCGCCGACCGGGGGAGGAGGGTCGGTGACGCTCTGGGTGGCCCCCGCCGCGCCGGGGCAGGTCCTGCTCGGCCAGGCCGTAGAGGCGGCTGGTGTGACCCGTCCGCCGTCCGTGCCCGCGCTCGTCCCCGAGGACGACTTCCCGCGCACCGAGGACGGCCTCGTCGGCCTGCTGCGGGGCGCGGGTCTGGCGGATGTGGCCTGCCGGCCGCTGTCCTGGGACCACCGCACCACCCCGCGGGAGTGGTGGAGCGGCCCGGCGGCGGGGGTGGCGGCCATCGGCCGGATCGTGCTCAGCGGGGGAGCGGCCGTGACCGAGCGCATCCGGCAGCAATTCGCCGTGCCGGCACAGGAGTTCACCGACAACGACGGGTGGCTGGTGCTGCCGCACACGGCACTGTTGGCGTCCGGGCGGGTGGCCGGGCCGGAGGTGTCCCGCTGCGATGACCTGCCGGTTCCCGCGGCTCGGCGGTGAACGCCGTCGTGCGAGCGGCGGTCGTGGCGCTCAGGCCTGGGGCGCGGCCGGTCCCGCGGTTCGGGGCAGCGAGTCGAGGAAAGTGCCCAGCGCCGCATTGAACTCGTCCGGCCGTTCCAGATTCGGCAGGTGGCCCGCCTGCTCGATGACCGTCAGCCGGGAATCCGGGAGGCGTTCGTGGATATCGCGGGCGTCGCTCACGGGGGTGTAGGCGTCCTCCGCGCCGACCACCACCAGGGCCGGCACCGGAATCCGCGACAACAGCGCGGTGTAGTCGGGGCGCTCGGCGCGCCCGCGCAGTGCGGCGGCCGCACCGGCGGGGGGTGTGGTGGTCATCATGGCGAGGACATGGGCGGCGACGGCCGGCTGGGTCGCGAGTGTGTGCGGGGAGACCATTTTTGCCAGCACCTCGCGCGCATAGCCGTCCATGCCCTCGCGGAGCAGCCGCTCCGCCATGTCGTATCGCGCGGTCCGGCCGTCCTCGGTCTCCGCCGTGGCGAAGGTGTCGGCGAACAGCAGGCCCCGTATCCGCTCCGGGAAGAGCCGGTAGCACTCCATGACGATCTGGCCCCCCATCGACAGGCCGCCGAGGACGCAGCGCTCGATCCCGAGGTGGTCGAGCAGGCCGGTGATGTCCCGGGCGAACGTCGCCAGCGGGGTCTTGCCGGGGACCACCGTGGTGTCCCCGTAGCCCCGCAGGTCGGGGACGATCACCCGCCATCCGGCCCGGCTGAAGTGCTCGGTCTGTGGACGCCACATCGAGCGGTTGAACGGGTGGCCATGGATGAGCACCAGCGGCTCGCCGCTGCCCTCGTCCTCGTACCCCACAGTGATCTCTCGGCGAAAGACCGATCCCATACGGAGACATCCCCTCTGCTGCGACTTGACGCCTCGATGCTATAGAAGGCAATCTCTCGGCACAATGAGGAAAATGCACTCGGTGCAATATGGTGGGAGTGGCCGGTGGACGACTATCGTGTGATTGCCGATGAGCTTGCGGCCGACATGGCTGCCGGCCGGCTCCGCCCCGGGGACCGGCTGCTACCGCTGCGACGGTTCGCCCGTAACCGGCGGATCGCCAGTTCGACGGCGGCCCGGGTGTACCGGGAATTGAGCCGACGCGGTCTCACGGTGGGGGAGGTCGGCCGCGGTACGTTCGTCCGCACCGCCCCGCCCTCGGACGAGCCCGCCCTGGCCGAGCCGGGCGGGGCCCGGGTCGATCTGGAGATGAACTTCCCCGTTCTGCCGGATCAGCCCGCGCTCCTCGCCAAGAGCCTCGCGCATCTGGTGCGCCCCGACGCGCTGGCCGCCGCGCTCCGCCCGGTGGGCGCCGTCGGTACGGCCGTGGCCCGCCGGGCCGCGGCCGCCCACCTCGCCCGCGCCGACTGGGCACCGGACCCCCGGCAGCTGCTCTTCGCGGGCAACGGCCGGCAGGCGCTGGCCGCGGCGGTCGCCGCACTGGTCCCGGCCGGTGAACGCCTCGGCGTCGAAGCGCTCACCTACCCCGTGGTGAAGGGCATCGCGGCCCGCCTCGGTGTCACGCTCGTCCCCCTCGCCATGGACGCGCACGGCCTGACCCCCGAGGCGCTGCGGACCGCCGCTCCGCTGCGCGCCGTCTACGTCCAGCCGGCCCTGCACAACCCGCTGGGCATCACCATGCCCGGCCGACGCCGTACCGAACTCGCCGCAATGCTGCGGGAGTTGGACATCCACGCCATCGAGGACGCCATCTACGGCTTCCTCCGCGACGACCTGCCGCCGCTCGCGTCCCTCGCGCCGGAGCGCACGGTGGTCGTCGACAGCCTGTCCAAGCGGCTTGCGCCCGGACTGTCACTGGGGTTCCTCACGGTGCCCCCGGGCGCCGCACAGGACTTCGCGGCGGCCCTCAGGTCGGGGACCTGGACGGCCTCCCGCTTCGCGCTCGACGCGGCGACCCGCTGGATGGCCGACGGCACCGCGGCGGCCATCGAGGAGGCGAAGCGCGGCGATGCCGCGGCGCGCCAGCGGATCGTCACCGAGAGGCTGGCCGGCTTCCGGGTCCGGGCCGACCCGCAGGCGTATCACTGCTGGTGGGAGCTGCCGGACCCATGGCGGGCCGACACCTTCGTCGCCGCCGCTGCCCGCCGCGGGATCGCCGTCACGCCATCCGGTGCGTTCGCCGTCGGCCCGGGGCATACGCCCAACGCCGTACGTCTGGCCCTCGCCTCGCCGCCCCTCGACGCGCTGGCCGATGCGCTCGATGTGCTGGCCGGGCTGGCGCGGGGGACACCGGAGGACACCGTGCCGGAGTGAGGGGAGCGCCGGGCGCCGTTCAGGTGCCGCTCATCAGTTCCCCGAGTCCGGTGCGCAGATCCGCCATGTTCATCACCGGCTGCAGCGAGACGTTCGCATGCAGGTCCATGAAGAACGATTCGAGGAGGGTCGGCATCTGCGACGACTCCCTCAGGTCGAAGTAGAAGAAGGCGGTGCGCTCGCCGTCGTCGAGGGTGAAGTAGGCCGCCTCCGGCTGCAGGGCGGCGATGGCCGACTCCATGATCTTCGACAGTTCGCCGTTCTGGATCAGTTCATTGCCTGTCTCGGTAGGTATCCGGGCCTTCAGGACCATCCTCATCGTTCACTCCTCGGATGGAGTGCGTGCAATCGCGCGGGGCGGGTGGGTCGCGGCGGTGGGCGGAGAGCGGTGGTGGGCGGAGCGTGGTGGCGGACCGGGAGCCCGTGTGCTCGGCGGGTCTGCGTGCCACCTGGTCGTCGCTCTTGTCCTTGCCTGCCCCAGTCTGTCCTCGTCTGTCCTTGTCTGTTCTCAGGGTCTCATGGTCCGGGACCGGCGGTCGGATCCGGCAGCCGGGGGCCGCTGAAGCGGCCGGGCGGCAGTGAACCGGCCGGGGCCGGTCAGAGGCCGGTCAGAGTCCGGTCAGGAAGGGCTCGGGGCGGCCGCCGGCCGGGACCTCCTCGGCCGGTGGTACCGGGCCGGGCGGGGTGCCGTCGCCGAACGGCCGTCCGCCCAACTCCTCGCGGTGGTGCGGGGTCAGCCAGCCGGACAGGTCCGGTCCGAGCGGGACGATGCCGGTCGGGTTGATGCCCGTGTGCACCCGGTAGTAGTGCTGCTTGATGTGGTGGAAGTCGACGGTGTCCCCGAAGCCGGGGGTCTGGTACAGGTCCTTGGCGTAGGCCCACAGCACCGGGTCCTCGGCCAGCTTGAACTGGTTGCACTTGAAGTGTCCGTGGTAGACCGCGTCGAAGCGGACCAGCGTGGTGAACAGCCGGATGTCGGCCTCCGTGAGGGTGTCGCCCACGAGGTAGCGCCGGTCGGACAGCCGGTCGGACAGCAGGTCCAGGCGCCGGAACAGATCGTGGAAGGCGGCCTCGTAATCGCTCTGCCCGGTGGCGAATCCGGCCCGGTACACGCCGTTGTTGACGTCGCGGTAGACGCCCGCCATGACGACATCGATCTCCTCGCGCAGCGGCTCGGGATACAGATCGGGGGCGCCGGGCCGGTGCAGCGCCGTCCACTCCGTCGCGAAGTCCAGGGTGATCTGCTGGTAGTCGTTGGTGACGAGCTGCCCGCTGGGTACGTCGACGACGGCGGGGACGCTGACGCCGCCCGGGTAGCCCTTCTCGCGAGCGTCGTAGGCCTCGGCGAGGAAGCGGATGCCCAGTACGGGGTCGCGGCCGTCCGGTTCCAGGGTGAAACGCCAGCTGCGGTCGTCCTGGACCGGATCGGTGACGGCCAGCGAGATCGCGTCCTCCAGGCCGAGCAGCCGCCGGGAGATGACGGCGCGGCTCGCCCAGGGGCAGGCGCGGCTGGCCACCAGGCGGTAGCGGCCGGCCTCGACCGGCCAGCCGTCGCGGCCGTCCGCCGTGATGCGGTCCGCGAAGTGACTTCTGGAGCGCTTGAAGGGCTTCTTTCCGTACGCCGTGTTGCCGTCAGGGGCGGCGGGCGGGGTGCCGTCCGGCGCGCGGTCCGTACCGGCGGCCGAGTCGCCGCCGGCATTGGTGTCGGCATTGCTGTCGGTGTTGCTGTCGGTGTTGCCGTTGGTGGGGTGGGGCATCACCGGCTCCTTCCGTCTGCGGTGGCGCGGAGTCCTCATGGCGAGCCTTCCCGGAGCGGGGCGGGTATCCCTTCCCGGGCGGGTATCCCTTCCCGGAGGTGTCCCTTCCTGGAGGTATCTCTTCCCGGAGGTATCCCTTCGCTCAGCCGAGGTGGGTGAGATCGGGGCGCAGCCGGTGCCAGATCGGGTGCCGCAGCCGGCCGCCCGAGGTCCAGCCGCTGAGCGTGATCTCGGCGACGAGCCGGGGCTCGGCCCAGTGCGCTCCCGGTGCGTCCACGGGGTTGAGGAAAGGGGAGTGGCCGAGCGGGATCACCCCCAGGTACTGCGCCAGCTCCTGGCGCTCCCGGTGGGACAGCCCCGAGCCGACGGAGCCCACGTAGCGCAGCCCCGAGGGTTCGGCGAGGCCCGCCAGGACGGCACCGGGCAGGCCGGCCAGCCCGCCCTGGCCCTCGGTCCAGCCTCCGATGATCACGTCGAGGGTCATCAGATGCTTCGTCTTGCGCCACTCGGGTGACCGGACGCCCGGCAGGTACGCGGAGGTCAGACGCTTCGCCACCACCCCTTCGAGGCCGCCCTGCAACGAGGCCTCCCACGCCTGCTGCCCATGGCCCTCCACATACCCCGGTACCGACCAGTTCGGGCCGCGCAGCCGCAGCCCGGACAGGAGGCGCCGACGCTCGTAATACGGCGCCCCGAGCAGCGGTCCGCCCAGGTACATGAGGTCGAACAGCACGAGGTGAACGGGGTGCTCCATGGCCAGCCGGGCTGTACGGCGCGGGTTCACCACGCCCATCCGGCGCTGCAGCAGCCCGAAGTCGGGCCGCCCGCGGGAGTCCAGCACCACCACCTCGCCGTCGAGCACCGCGGGCCGGCCCCGCAGCTGTTCGCCCAGCGGCCCCAGTTCCGGGTAGGTCGAGGTCGCGTCGTTGCCCGCCCGGGTGACCAGCCGGATCGTTCCGTCGCCGGGCGTGTCGACGATGCAGCGCGCGCCGTCCCATTTGGCCTCGAACGCCCAGGCCACCTCCTCGTGCCCGGCGGGCAGCGGGCCGACCGTGGCCAGCATCGGCCGGATCACGGGGTACGGGGCCGAGCCACGCTCGGCGGACGGGGCCATATGCCGATGGTCGTCGGATCCGGGCGCGCCCGCAGATCGGACGCGGGGCCGGTCAGGCCGGGCCGGTCAGGTCGGGCCGGGCCGGTCAGGTCGGGCCGGTCAGCTCCCCACGACCGGTCCGGCTGGACCGGTCGTGGGGAGCTGCTCCTCGCCCTCCGTCCGCACCTGCGGCAGGATCCGGTCTAGCCACCGGTGCGTCCACCAGGCCGCCCGGCCCAGCAGCGTCATCACCACGGGGACCAGCAGCAGCCGGACCACGGTGGCATCGATCAGCACGCTCACGGCCAGGCCGAGGCCCAGCATCTTTGCATGCAACGGCGGTTCGGCCGCCGCGTCCTGCCCACCGGGGGAGACGGGTGGCGTCCGGACGGGTGCGCCGCCGCGGTCACCCGTCCGTACGGGGCCCGTCCTTGCGGAACACCAGCAGATAGCGCCAGAACAGCAGCCGGCGGATCCGGCAGCCGGGAAGCAGCACGGCGGCCTCCCGGCGGATCCGGGACAGCGGTACCTCCGGCGGCGCGACGGGTGCCCGTACCGCGGCGGCAGCGGCCGGGCGGAGCCGCTCCGCGACGGCGATGGCGAGCCTGGCCACCGCATTGACCGGCACGGCCGCCAGGCTCCAGGCCCAGTCGGCCGGCGACTTCTCCGGGTAGCAGCCGAGGATGACCAGCCCACCGCCCGGCGCGAGCGCCTTGCGCAGCGCGGTGACGGTGCCGAAGGGCATGTGGTGGATGCTCGCCAGGCACGAGATGAACGGCACTTCCGCGGCAGATGACGTAACAGCAGGCGGTGGTAGTGATCGTTGTGGTGGAACGGCATTCACGGACTCTATGCCGAGCACTCTTTGAGGTGTGGGGGATCGGCCCTGCGCGGCCCGCAGCTGCTTGGCTCCCCTGCGGCTCCCCTGCGGCTCCCCTGCGGCTCCCCTGTGGCTCCCAACGATTCCCTACGATTCCTTACGATCGTTTGTGCCACGGCACGAGGTAAGGATTGATCTGTTGATGAACCGTCCCTGGTCGTTTGCTGAGTTCTTGCGGTCCCGTAGCGGTTCCGGCCGGGACCGCCGTCCGCGCGCCGGGGCGGAGGGGGTCCGATGAGCCGGGCGGTGCTGGTGACCGGGGCCTCGCGGGGGATCGGCCGGGCAGTTGCCCAGCTCTTCGCCGCCCATGGGGACCGGGTCGCGCTGCATTACGCGTCGCGGCGCGCGGCGGCGCAGGAGGCGTTCGCGGGGCTGGCCGGCAGCGGCCATGTGCTGGTGCAGGGGGATGTGAGCACGCCGGAGGGGGCGGCGGCGGTCGTTGAGGCGGCCGTGGACGGACTGGGCGGCGTCGATGTGCTCGTCAACAACGCCGCCGCGAATGTGGCGCATCCGCTGGACCGTACGTCGTTCGAGGACTGGCAGAGCGCCTGGCGGCAGGTCGTGGACGTGAATCTGCTGGGGGCGGCCCATGTCACCTACCACGCGGCGCGGAGCATGATCGAGCGCGAGGTGGAGGGACGGATCGTCAACATCGGGTCGCGTGGCGCGTTCCGTGGGGAGCCGGATCACCCGGCGTACGGCGCGTCCAAGGCGGCGCTGCATGCGATGGGGCAGTCGCTGGCGGTCCATCTGGCGCCGTACGGCATCGGCGTGGCGTCGGTGGCTCCCGGATTCGTGGCGACCGAGCGGGTCGCGGAGCGTCTCACGGAGGACGTGCGGGAGCAGAGCCCGTTCGGCCGGGTCGCTTCGCCGCAGGAGGTGGCGTCCGCCGTCCACTATCTGGCCTCGCCGGAGGCGGTCTGGACCTCCGGGGCGGTGCTCGACGTGAACGGGGCGTCGCATCTGCGCTGAGAAGGCCGTCCCTGCGCGGGAAAGGCCCAGTTCTCGTACGGGATGCCTTCGCGCCGCCGGCGCTGAACGACGGGCTCGCTTCCGCGCGGTCCCGCGGTCCCGCGGCCGGGGCGGCGGGCGCCGGCCGAAGCTCAACCCCGACCAGGCCGCGCGTCGCGCAGCAGCTGCACGACGCGCGGGAGAATCTCATTACCCTGTGGCCGGTATCTCGGTCACACTCTTGATGCGCCGCGCCTGTTTGACCAGCTGTGACGAGCCCGAACGCGCCGCCAGCTCGTTGATCTCCGGTATCGCCCCACGGGCTCCGGACCGCTCCGCGCATTCGGCCGCGATCGTGAGCACGGCGGGGAGGCCGTGTGGCGCTTCGCCTGTCAGCAGGAGGGGGAGGGCGGCCGAGAGCACCGCCCACACCGTGGCGTACGCGCCGGTGCGCACCGCTTCCCGCAGCGCCGCCACGATTCGCTGGAGCTTGAGCCGGCGCAGGCCGGTCAGCTCGACGATGTCCCGGCCGAGCTGGGCCGCGTCGAGCTGTCCGCGAGCGGCCAGGACGAGCATCGCGTCCACGGCGAACAGCTGCTCCTCCACGCGCCGTGCCCCGAGGCCGTACGCCAGGAGGAGGTGGGTCGCGGGCCCGGCCGGTCCGCCCGACTCGGCCAGCGCGGGCAGGACGGGCGCGCCCTCGCCTACGTTGTCGAACTCGGCCAGGTTCGCGAAGGTCACCAGCATCCGCCCCGCGATGATCTCCCGGTGCTGGGGCAGGAGGGCCAAGGCGTGCGGGGAACACTCCCCGCCGGCCTCGCACTTGCACGACCTCCCGATGGGGTCGTGGGCACCGAGCAGGGATCGGAACGGCTCGGGATAGTCCTCGTACCCGGGAACGGCCTCGGTGCTCACCAGCACTCCGGGGCGGGGAGTCCGCCATCGCAGTCGCTCGGTGGCGCGGGAGAGCGCGGGATCGGGCAGTCCGCCCGAGGTGAGCCTGGCGGCGAGCCGCCGTCCCGCCGGGGACGTGAGCTTCGCGGCGGCCGCCCGTGCCTCGGGCGGCACCTCCCGGTCGAGCCGCAGCAGGGCCTGGTCGAGGTCGGCCTGGCCGGGTTCGGTGCCGGTGCGCTCGTATGCGGCGAGCCGCGTCACCAGTTCCGACGCTTCGATGGTCCCCGTCGACCAGGTGGGGGTGGCCAGCAGGAACGGCAAGGGGGCATCGCTCATCCGCGCCCCGATCTCGGCTGCGCGGATGCGGGGGACGGACCGGATCGCCGAGTGCGGGCACTGGTGATCGAGGGCCCGGTTGCGGATGAAGCTCAGGTCCTTCTCCGAGGCCATGCCCATGACGGACACGACGACGCAAAAGAGCCCATCCCAGCCGTTGAGAGTTTCGGTACGGTACATAGGGTCCCAGACCGCAGGCTTCTGGGCCACGACCGGTTCCAGGGCAGCGCGGAGGCCCGCCAGGTCGGTGTGGGCATGCACCACGAGACCGTTCAGCGCCCGCTCCCACTGCGCAGGGGTGCCGCCGCCACGCAGCAGCGCACCAACCTCCTCGGCGAGTTCGGCGGAGGTGAGCGGTGCCGGCTCGAGGCGCTCGGCGCTCGGCACGGGCGGCAGTGTGTCGCCCTCGGCGGCCGGGGCATCGGCCGCATCGCCGACCAGGGTGCCGCCGAACGCCTCAGCCGCGCGTTTGCGCAGGTCGGGGGCGAGCTGCTGGGCGCTCGCCGCAAGTTCGGCCAGGGCGGCTGCGCCGGTGTGCTTGCGGTGGCGGACGACCAGGGCGAGGGCCCGCTCCTGGAGGCTGTGCTCCTCGTGGCCGAAGGCCTCGGCGGCCGCGGGAAGCAACTCGTCCGTGCGCGACCGGTCACGCTTCATCGCCTTGTCGAGCATGGCCAACTGAGCCCGCACGATCTTCTTCTCGGGCCGGAACAGGGCGGCCCGCGATGCCTCGGCCAGGTGCTCGGTCTCCATCCGGCCCGCCTCATCGAGCCCGGCCAGCACCTCCTGGGCACGCGCCGCCACCAGCGCGTGGGCGTCGGGCAGCATCCGCACCCAGGTGAGCGTGCGCGTCGCCCGCTCGTCCTCGGTCAGGTCCAGAGCGGTCAGCAGGGCGAGGAACCCCTTCATGATGCCGAGCCGGCCACCGCGCAGCAGCCGCGACAGACAGCCGTCGATCAGCATCTCTCGGCTGAGCCGCCCCTCCTCGGCGAGCCCGGCGAGCGCGTCGGGCCATCCGGGGTCGTCCGGCGTGCTGTGTTGGCGCTGGATGTCCGGTCCGGCCTCCGGCACCTCGAAGAGCCGGGGGACCATCACCGTCAGGAACGGGTCGTCCCGGAGTGTGTCCTTGACCGTCCTGTCCCGGCTCGGGATGCTGTCTTCCCAACCGAGGACGAAACCGTCCGTCGTGGGAGGTTCGCAGCCGGCGGCGCGCACCAGCCGTGCGATCAGCGGGTACTCCTCCTCCGCGGCGGTGCGGCGCTCCGCCAGCCGGTGCGCCACCTGGCCCAGCCACTCGCGGTCACGGTCAGCCATCGCGTCGAGGACCAGCGAGGGATCGCTGCCGCCCCACCGCAGGTCGGCGCTGGCGAGCCACTGGGCCGCGGCGGCCGCACCGGTGCAGCACCCCGCCCCGGCAAGCAGCAGTGCCGCGCGCACGGCCATGTGCCCGTCGCGCCAGTTGTTCCGCATGGCCTTGCGATACGTCTTGAGCACCGGCAGGCACTTGCGCCGCTCGGCGTCGGTGAGCGTGCCGACCAAACCGGGGACGGCTTCGGCGCACCCCTCGCGCACGGCGTGCAGCAGCTCGCACATGCCCTCGGTGGCTCCGTCGGGGATGCCGTGGGTGGAGATCACGCTCATGAGGAGGCTCCGGTGGAAGCGGTGGAAGTGTCGGTCGTGTGCCGGGTGGCGGCGGTGCTGCGGTGTGCGCTCGTGCGGTGGGACGCCGCGCGGCGGACGATGCGGACGGCGAGGGCGTGCTTGCACGGTCCGCGGCCGCCGCGGTATTCGGCCCACCAGCGGCAGGTACAGGTCAGGCGCCCTTCGGCGGACCTGACACGGTGGATGTGGTCGTCGACGGTGACCGTGGCCAGCTCACCGTCGAGTCGCACCGCGCCCGCCTCGGCCAGGGCGTGGGCGGCGCGCAGCCGGGGGTTGTGGCGTTCGGCCCGCCCGGTGTCGTACGGCAGCTCCCGGTGGAAGTACGCCGCCTCCGCCACGTCGTAGCCGATGCGCCCGGCCGTTGCAAGGCGAGTGAGCGCCGCCCGTACGCGCGGCGCGGTGAGCCCGGACTGCGCGGCCAGGTCGGCGATGTCGACGGCGGGGTCCCAGGCGAGCAGCACCGACACCAGATCGGCGTCCCCGGCCGCCTCCTCCGCCGCCAGGTCGTCCAGGACGGCGCCCTCGCCGGAGAAGCCCCGCGACGCGTCCGGGGACAGGGTGAGGGTGAGGCGCATCCCGGGGAGTTGAACCTCCCAGGCGCTCGCCACGGGGCCGCTGCCCGCTGTGACGGCCGGCCCGTGGACCCGCAGGCCCGTCGCATGGCGCAGCACCCGGGCCAGCGCGCCGAGCCGTTCCGGACCCGGCAGACAGACCGCTCCGGGGACCGGCCGGGTGGTGGCGCGCAGCGAACGGCCCGCCGGGACGACCCAGCGCGCTCCCCGCGACGCGCCGCTGGAGGCTCCGGGACGTGGCAGCGAGCGGAGGAAGCGCACGGCCTCGGCCGCGGAGAGCTCGGCGCGCAGGTCGAACCCCGAGGCGATCACCTGTGTCTCGGCGAAGCCGCGCAGCCAGCGGTCGGGCAGTGGCACCTTCTTCTCCACCACCGGCCCGTCTAAGGTGGTGACGGCCAGTTCGTCGGGCCCGACCTCCAGATGCAGCGGATCGGCCGGGCCCACGCGGGTCAGGGCTTCCCGGAGCGGGCTGTTCACATCGACGTTGGTCGTGCCGTGTCCGATGTCGTCGCCGTCGAGGGCGTCGCCCAGCATGTCGAGCCGCGCGTACACCCCGCAGCAGCCGGAGAACGACTCGAACCGCAGCCGGTCCCCGTTCCCGGTGACCACCGGGTCAAGCCATGCGGGGCGCAGCGGCTGGTAGTAACGGGCGGCGGCGATGTCCGCGACGCACAGCAGGCCGGCCGCAGCGATCTGAGGGCCGGTCAGGAAGCCGTGGAAGAAGCTCGGATGGGCTTGCTGACCCGCCGGTGTGGCGCCGCCGGAGGTCTGGAGGCTGAGTGTGCCGCCCTCCGCGGTGCGGTGCACGGCGGAGGGGCGGAGATAGGCGTACGTCTGTGCGGCCTGTGTCATGGTCGAAACCTAAACGCCACCACTGACAACGCTTGAGCTGCCAAATCCCCTCGCCGGGCCCGGCACCCTGCCATCACCATCCCCTCGACGCGAGACGGCTACTCGGCGTTACACGCCACCTGGCGCTGTACGAGAACTGGGCCGGGAAAGGGAAGCCCCGGCCGAACGGGGGAATTCGGCCGGGGCGGCTTTCGGGGGCGCGGGCGGTGACGGCGGCGGGCTCAGGGCCTGCCGGCGTGTGGCGGGGGCCGGCTTCCCTGGGGGAGGGCCCTCGGGCGCCGTCGTGCGGTGCCCGCTTCCTATTGAACGATAAACCATGAGGTGGGATTCCGGAGCGCCGGGTGACCGCTCTCACCCGGCGCCGGCGGTGCGGGCCTCGCGGGCTCCTGATCCGGCCTCCTGGTCAGGGCTCGGTACGGCCCGGGAGGCAGCCGTCGTCCCGCAGGCGCGGCAGTGACCACTCCAGCGCTTCGACGGTCCGGGAGGCGCCGTGGCAGGGGGTTTCCGGCCCGTGGCCACGATGCGCCGCGGCTGCGCGAGCCTCCCTCTCCTCCTGCCGGGCGGCCCATAGTTTGTCCGCCTATGAGTCAATTCTTCAGGCCGAAGCGGATGATGGTGGGGCGTCCGCTGGACAGCGCGCGGCTCGGCGAGACGCTGCTGCCGAAGCGACTGGCGCTACCGATCTTCTGCAGCGACCCGCTGTCCTCGGTCGCGTATGCCACCGAGGAAATCCTGCTGGTCGTCGGCCTCGGCGGGGTCGCACTGCTCCATCTGGCCTGGTACGCCGCGGCCGCCATCGTGCTGGTGCTGATGGTCGTGGTGGCGTCCTACCGGCAGACCTGTTACGCGTACCCCGGGGGCGGCGGGGCCTATATCGTCAGCGCGCAGAACCTGGGGCGGAACGCGGCGCTCACCGCGGCCAGTGCGCTGCTCGTGGACTATGTGCTGACCGTTGCGGTCTCCGTCGTCTCCGGTGTCGCCGCGATCACCTCCGCGATTCCTTCCCTGGGCGGCCACGAGGTGGCGCTGTCCGTCGGGTCCGTCGCGCTGCTGGCCCTGGTGAATCTGCGCGGCGTACGGGAATCGGGGCGGGTCTTCGCCGTGCCCACCTACGGGTTCGTCTTCTTCATCTACCTGATGTTCGCGTTCGCGGCCGTACGGATGGCCACCGGCGCCATCCCCCGCGCCGAGTCCGCGGATCTGCCGCTGCACGCCGTATCCACGTACACCGGGGCGGCGCTGGTCCTGCTGGGGATGCGCGCCTTCGCGTCCGGCTGCACCGCGCTGACCGGTGTCGAGGCGATCAGCAACGGAGTGCCCGCCTTCCGCAAGCCCAAGAGCCGCAATGCCGCGACCACGCTGCTGATCATGGGCTTCTTCTCCGTCACCATGTTCAGCGGGATCACGGTGCTGGCCATGCTCTACGACGTACATGTCGCGGTGGAGCCGACCGAACTGGGGCTGCCGCCGGACACCCCGACCCCCACCGCGCTCGCCCAGATCGCACGGGCCAGCTTCGGCAGCGCCACCACGCTGTTCTATCTGCTGCAGGCGTTCACCGCCGGAGTGCTGGTCCTCGCCGCCAACACCGCCTTCAACGGCTTCCCGATGCTCGCCTCGATCCTCGCCGAGGACCTCTTCGTGCCGCGGCAGCTGCACAACCGCGGGGACCGGCTGGTCTTCTCCAACGGCATCATCCTGCTCGCGCTGGCCGCCATCGGCCTGATCATCCTGTTCAAAGCGGAACTCACCCACCTCATCCAGCTCTACATCATCGGCGTCTTCGTCTCCTTCACGCTGTCCCAGACCGGCATGGTCCGGCACTGGCGGACCATGCTCGCCGCACCGGGGCTGCCGGCCCGGGAACGGGTCCGCCACCGGCGCTCCCAGGCGATCAACGCGGTCGGCGCGGTGCTCACCGGGGTGGTCCTGATCGTCGTCCTGATCACCAAATTCACGCATGGCGCATGGATCGTGGTGATCGCCATGCCGCTGCTCTTCATGGGGATGCGCGTGGTGCACCAGCACTACGAGCGCGTCGGGCGGGAGTTGGCGGTCGCACCCGGCGCGCGGCCCTGGGAGCCCGCCGGGAACCATGTGCTGGTGCTGGTCAACGCCCTGAACGCACCCACACTCAAGGCCCTCGGCTATGCCCGCGCGATGCGTCCCACCTCGATGGACGCGCTGATCGTCGCGGTGGATCCCGCCGATGTGCAAGGGCTGCGCGAGCAGTGGGACGCCCATGGCATCGACGTCCCCCTCCGGGTGCTCAGCTCTCCCTACCGGGACTTCACCCGGCCGGTGACCGACTACGTCCGGGATGTCTGCACACGGCATCCGGGCGGCGCCGTCACCGTCGTCATCCCCGAATTCATCGTCGGACGCTGGTGGGAACAGCCGCTGCACAACCAGAGCGCCTTCCGGCTCAAGGCCCGGCTGCTGTTCACCCCGGGGGTGGCCGTGGTCAGTGTGCCCTACCGGCTCCCGTCCGGCGGGGGGCCGGACGAGGGCGGGCGGGTGTCCGGTCTCTAGGGGCCGGCCCTACGGACTGACCGCCGGCACGAGGTAAGGGCCGCCGGCACCGCCCCGGCCCGTGGCGGCCCGGCCCGCCGGTGCCCGCTCTCAGGCCGCCGCCCGGTGCCCCTTCGGCTCCGGGGCGGTGAGCGCGGCCTTGGTGACATCGGCGACCAGCTCGACGACATCGGGCCCGTACGCCTGCGAGCTGACCACCTTCAGCAGCAGACAGAACTGGCCCTCGACGCCGTGCTTACGGGCCAGCCGGGCCCGGTTGCGGACCAGATGACGGACCGCGGCCCGGTGGGTGACCGGGCGCTGGCCGGCCGCCAGGAACACCGGGCGGTCGCCCTCCCCGGCGGTCACCCGGGCCAGCAGGACATACTCGACCGCACCGGGCTCCATCCGGTACGTCGAGCCGCCGATCGTGAAGGTGCCGCGGCCCGCGCCGGACTCGTCGCCCGGATGCACCGCGACCCCCGGCAGCAGATTGGCCAGATGGGCCGCCAGCCGGCGGTGCGCGGTCGGGTCGCCGACACAGAACTCGGTACGCGCCCCGAAGCCCTGCAGACCGGTGTCGTGCGGGGCGACCTCGGGGTGCGCACCGCAGTTCTCGACCACCGCGGCCAGCCCCAGCAGTGCCAGCGCGTCATGACGGGGGATGCTCCAGTGGGCCGAGGAGCTGTCCCGGTGGGTGACCAGCACGCACTCCGAACCGTCCGGCAGCCCGAAGAAGCCTTGTTCGCGGGTCAGCTTCCGCCGGACCGTCGCCGCTTGCACGGCCCAGCCGGCCACCAGGCCCACGAGCAGGGCCGCGGCCGCCACGGTCAGAAGCAGCAGGGTGTCGTCCATGGCCGGGGAGCGTAGCGGCTCACCGGGTGGGTGTTCGAGGGCGGGGCGGGGTGCCGGAGCGGCTTGTCCCGGTCCGTACGGACATACCTGATCCGTACGTGAACAGGCAGCTGGTCGCTGCCGCCGTCAGAGCGGCAGCAGGTGAAATGCCCTCTGTCGGCGCGCTGTTGCGCCGAGTAGGCTCCGGCCCCTGCCGCCCCCCTCGCCCGCCCTTGGAGGAAACCCCGGTATGACCACAGTCCGAAGTCTCACCGTCCTCGGAGCGGCCGCCGCGCTGGCCGGCTCCCTGGTGGCGGTCCCGGCCGCCGCCGGCTCCCCCGCGCCCGCGCGGCCGGCTCCCGCGGCCCGGGACGGCGCCACCACCGCCACCGCCACACCGGCGAAGACCCCGCTCGCCATCGGCTCCGGCGGGGCCGTCTCCAGCGTCGACGCGGATGCCTCGGCCGCCGGTATCGCGGTGCTCAAGAAGGGCGGCAACGCCGTGGACGCGGCGGTCGCCACCGCCGCCGCCCTCGGCGTCACCGAGCCCTACTCCGCAGGCATCGGTGGCGGCGGCTACTTCGTCTACTACGACGCCAAGGCCAAGACCATACGCACGCTCGACGGCCGGGAGACCGCCCCGCGCTCCGCCGGCAAGGACCTCTTCCTGGAGAACGGCAAGCCGATCCCGTTCGCCGACGCCGTCACCAGCGGGCTGAGCATCGGCACCCCGGGCACCCCCGCCACCTGGGACACCGCACTGCGCACCTGGGGCAGCCGGTCCCTGGACCAGGTCCTGCGGCCCGCCCGGAAGCTGGCCGCGGGCGGCTTCACTGTCGATGCGACCTTCCGTCAGCAGACCGCGGACAACGAGGCGCGCTTCCGGGACTTCCCAGCGACCGCCGGCCTCTTCCTGCCCGGCGGCAAGCTGCCGGCGGTCGGCTCGACCCTGAAGAACCCCGATCTGGCCCGTACATACGGGGAGTTGGCGAAGAAGGGCGTCCGCGCCCTCTACGACGGCGCCCTGGGCCGGGACATCGTGCGCACCGTCCGGAAGCCGCCGGTGCGCGCCGGGTCCACCCGCACGGTGCGGCCCGGCAAGCTGGCCGCGGGCGATCTGCGCGCCTACCGGGCCCTTGGCCAGGCCCCGACCCACACCCGCTACCGAGGCCTCGACGTCTACGGGATCGGGCCGTCCTCCTCCGGCGGCACCAGCGTCGCCGAGGCGCTCAACATCCTGGAGAAGAGCGATGTCTCCCGGCTGAGCGAGCGGCAGTACCTCCACCGCTATCTGGAGGCCAGCCGGATCGCCTTTGCCGACCGCGGCCGCTGGGTCGGCGACCCGGCGCAGGAGGACGTACCGACCAAGGCCCTCACCTCGCAGCGGTTCGCCGATGCCCGTGCCTGCCTCATCCACGACGACAAGGCGCTGACCAGCCCGCTCGCGCCCGGCGACCCGCGCCATCCCAAGCGCTGCGCGAGTGCCGGCAAGGCCGCGCCGACGACGTACGAGGGGGAGAACACCACCCATCTGACCGTCGCCGACAAGTGGGGCAATATCGTCGCCTACACCCTGACCATCGAGCAGACCGGCGGCAGCGGCATCGTCGTCCCGCACCGCGGCTTCCTGCTCAACAACGAGCTCACCGACTTCTCCTTCACGCCCGCCGACCCGGCTGTCCACGACCCCAACCTTCCGGGGCCCGGCAAGCGGCCGCGCTCCTCGATCTCGCCGACGATCGTGCTGCGGCACGGCCGGCCGGTGCTGGCGCTCGGCTCGCCCGGTGGCGCGACCATCATCACGACCGTGCTGCAGACCCTGGTGAACCACTTCGACCGGGGTATGCCGCTGGTCGACGCCATCGCCGCGCCGCGCGCCAGTCAGCGCAACGCGGCGACGACCGAACTCGAACCCGGCCTGTGGAACAGCCCGGTCCGGCGGCAACTCGAAGCGATCGGACATGCGTTCAAGCAGAACCCGGAGATCGGCGCGGCGACCGGCATCCAGCGGCTGCCGGACGGCCGCTGGCTGGCCGCCGCCGAGAAGGTACGGCGCGGCGGCGGCTCGGCGATGGTCGTCCACCGGTCATAAGGGGCATCCACCGGCTGTCCCCTCCCCGGTCCGTGCACTGGCCGTCCCGTCCCCGGTCCGTGCACCGGGCGTCACACCGCCGGGACACGTCCGGCCGCTGTGTGCCGTCCGTGTGTCGTCGATGTGGCGCACCGCGCGGCGTCGTTGATGGCCATCACCGTGACGATTAACCTCCTGGGACCGTTCGTTCGAATGAGCGGTCCCAGGGAGGGCGCGCAGCGTGAGCGTTGACGAGAGCCAGGAAAGCGAGACCGGTCCGGTCCCGGCCCGGCACATCGGTGCCACGGCCGGGGAGTTGGAGGGCCTCGCCGAACAGGCACGGGCGCTCGCCGAGGGGCGGGTGACCTCGACCGCGCTGGTGCGGCGGTCGCTGGAGCGCATCGAGGCCACCCAGGCCAGCGTCAACGCCTTCCGGCGGGTACGGGCCGAGGCGGCGATGGCGGAGGCCGCGGAGGCCGACCGCAGGCTGGCGGCCGGGGAGCGGCTGCCGCTGCTCGGAGTGCCGGTCGCGGTCAAGGACGACACCGATGTGGCAGGCGAGCCGACCGCGTTCGGCTGCGCCGGCGAATTCCCGCCCAAGGAGCGCGACGCCGAGGTCGTCCGGCGGCTGCGCGCGGCCGGCGCGGTCATCGTCGGCAAGACGAACGCCTGCGAACTGGGGCAGTGGCCGTTCACCGAGGGACCCGCCTTCGGGAACACCTGCAATCCCTGGAACCTCGCCCACACCCCGGGCGGCTCCTCCGGCGGCTCGGCCGCCGCGGTCGCGGCCGGACTGGTTCCCGCCGCCCTCGGCACTGACGGCGCCGGCTCGGTCCGGATCCCGGCCGCCTGGTCGCACCTCGTCGGCATCAAGCCCCAGCGCGGCCGGATTTCCACCTGGCCGGACCCGGAGGCCTTCCAGGGGATCACCGGCATCGGGCCGCTGGCCCGTACGGTCGAGGACGCGGCGCTGCTGCTGGACGTGGCCAGCGGCAACCACGACGGTGATCTGCACCGGCCGCCCGCCATCGCGGCGCGCGAGGCCGCCGGCCGGGACCCGGGCCGGCTGCGCATCGCACTGTCGTGGAAGGCGGCCTTCACCTTCACCCCCAAGCCGCTGCACCCCGATGTCCGGAAGGCGGTGACCGCGGTGGCCCGTACCCTGGCCCGCCTGGGCCACTTCGTCGAGGAGGCGGAACCGGACTACGGGCTGGTCGGGCTGGCCTTCGTCCCGCGCGCCACGGCCGGGGTGGGGGAGTGGGCGGACCGGGTCCCCGACCGCTCCCTCCTGGACCGCCGTACACGGGAGGCGGCGCGGATGGGCCGACTGCTCGGCGGGCCCTTACTGCGCCGGGCACGAGCCGCCGAAAGGCGTCAACAGCGCCGGATCGGCGCCCTGTTCGGCCCCTACGACATCCTGCTGACACCGACCACCGCCACCCCGCCCCCGCGCATCGGCACCCTTGCCAAGCTCAGCGGCTGGCGTACGGATCAGGCCATGATCGCCGCCTGTCCGTACGCCTGGCCGTGGAATGTGCTCGGCTGGCCGGGGGTGAGCGTCCCCGCCGGATTCAGCAGCGACGGCCTGCCACTGGGCGCCCAGCTGCTCGGCCCCGCCCACGGCGAACCGCGGCTGATCTCCCTTGCCGCCCAGCTCCAGGACGATCTGCGCTGGCACGAGCGGCGGCCGGCCGGACACCCGGCGCCGCGCGACGGCGTACGCCCCTGAGGCGCAGGCCGCCGCGCGTACGGCCGCGGGCCTCAGCCGAGGAGGGCGAGGATCGCCTCGGTCGTGTCGGTCTCGCCCAGCCGCGGGAAGATCTTCTCCAGGCTGTTGCGGTGCGCGTCGGCGTCCAGGTCGGTCATCGCGTCGGTGGCGAGGGTGACGTGGTAGCCGTGCTCGTGCGCGGCGCGGGCGGTGGATTCCACCCCGATGCTGGTGGCGATGCCGGCGAGGACGACCTGGGTCACGCCCCGGCGGCGCAGCTCCAGATCGAGGCTGGTGCCGTGAAAGGCGCCCCACTGCTGCTTGGTGACGGTGAGGTCGCCGGGCTGCCGGTCGAGCTCGGGCACCAGCTCGGCCCAGTCGGCGGGCGGGCTGCCGGCGCCCCTCGCGGATTCCGTACGGCCCGGGGCGCCGCCCGTGACGTTCACCAGCACGACCGGCAGCCCGCGCTTGCGGAACGCGGCGGCCAGCTGCGCGCCGCGCTCGATGACCTCGGCGGAGGGCACCGGGGCCACGGGCAGCCCGGCGATGCCCTTCTGCAGGTCGATCAGCACCAGGGCGGTCGTGGCGTCGAGGGTGGTGGCAGGCATGGAGACTCCTGGGGGTGAGCACGGGTGTTGTGGCGGTGCGGGTGTGTCCGGCGCGGCCGGTGACCGGTTGCCGGGGGAGGGGTGGGGCTGGTGTAGACGCCGGGGTCGGTGTGATTCGGGGAAGCGGTGGCCGGTTTCAGCCGCCGGTGGAGCCGCTCGGGCCGGTGGGTTCACCGGGGCCGGTGCGGCCGGTCGGTGTGCCGGTGCCGGCGGGCGCACCGACGCCGTGCGGAGCGGCGCCGGCCGCCGGGGCCATGACGGCATCCGCCGCGTCGCCGCGCCGGGCGGGAGAGCGGTCGCTCATTCCGGCATCAGCCGCCGCATCAGCCCGGCCGCCGTCGCCACGGTCTGCTGTTCCTCCGCGGTCAGCCGGTCGGCGATGGCCACCGCCAGCCAGTTCTGTTTGGCCCGCCGTACGACGGCGAGCATCCGCCGGCCCTCCTCGGTGAGGGAGAAGACGACCTGGCGCCCGTCCGTCGGATGCGGGCTGCGGCCGAGGACGCCGCACTCCTCCAGCGCGCCGACGGTCAGCCGCATGGACTGCGGGCGGACCAGTTCGGCGCGGGCCAGCGCCGCGATGGTGGCCGGCCCGTCGGTGTCGATCCTGGAGATCACCGCACGCTGGGTCGGGGTGAGCTCAGCCTGGGGCGAGGCGGCACGCAGATGGCGCATGAGCTGCGACACCGTTGCGGCCAGATCCGCCGCCAGGCGTTCCTGGTCTTTTTCCGGCATACCTCCAGCCTACGAGGTCGACAGGCAAACTTGCAAGTTTGCCTGTTGTGCCTGCCGGGCAGGGCAGGACGCGCCACGGAGGAGATGGTCTTGCCACGGTGCATGGACGGGCTTACGGTCACCTCCACACGCGTAGATCCCCGCGCGGGCTGCAGGCTGACGCATCGACAAAGGAGCAGCTCATGGCCGATGTTGTGCGTGCCGCACTGGTCCAGGCGACCTGGACCGGCGACACCGAATCGATGATCGCGAAGCATGAGGAGTACGCCAGAGCGGCGGCCGCGCAGGGCGCGAAAGTGATCGGCTTCCAAGAGGTCTTCAACGCTCCGTACTTCTGCCAGGTGCAGGAGCCCGAGCACTACCGCTGGGCCGAGCCGGTGCCCGACGGGCCGACCGTACGGCGGATGCAGGACCTGGCCCGCGAGACCGGCATGGTCATCGTCGTCCCGGTCTTCGAGGTCGAACAGTCCGGCTTCTACTACAACACCGCGGCCGTCATCGATGCCGACGGCACGGTCCTGGGCACCTACCGCAAGCACCACATCCCGCAGGTCAAGGGCTTCTGGGAGAAGTACTACTTCAAGCCGGGCAACGCCGGCTGGCCGGTCTTCGACACCGCCGTCGGCAAGATCGGCGTCTACATCTGCTACGACCGCCACTTCCCGGAGGGCTGGCGGCAGTTGGGCCTCAACGGCGCCCAGCTGGTCTACAACCCCTCCGCCACCTCCCGCGGACTGTCCGCCTACCTCTGGCAGCTGGAGCAGCCCGCGGCCGCGGTCGCCAACGAGTACTTCATCGCGGCCATCAACCGGGTCGGCGTCGAGGAGTACGGCGACAACGACTTCTACGGCACCAGCTACTTCGTCGACCCCCGCGGCCGGATCGTCGGCGACGTCGCCAGTGACTCCAAGGAGGAACTGGTCGTCCGGGACCTCGACTTCGCGCTGATCGACGAGGTCCGCCAGCAGTGGGCGTTCTACCGCGACCGCCGCCCCGACGCCTACGACGGGCTGGTGCAGCCATGAGCCACGCCCCCCATGACGCGGCGAGCCTGCACGCCCGTCACCAGGCCGTCCTGCCCTCCTGGCTCAGCCTCTACTACGAGCGGCCCCTCGAACTCACCCACGGCGAGGGCCGCCACGTCTGGGACGCCGAGGGCAACCGCTACCTCGACTTCTTCGGCGGCATCCTCACCACCATGACGGCCCATGCGCTGCCCGAGGTGACCAAGGCCGTCAGCGAGCAGGCCGGCCGGATCATCCACACCTCGACGCTCTACCTCTCCCGCCCCATGGTCGAGCTGGCGGAGCGGATCGTGGCGCTCTCCGGCATCCCCGATGCCCGGGTCTTCTTCACCACCTCCGGTACGGAGGCCAATGACGCGGCCCTGCTGCTGGCCACCACGCACCGCCGCTCCAACCAGATCCTGGCGATGCGCAACAGCTACCACGGCCGGTCCTTCTCCACCGTCGGCATCACCGGCAACCAGAGCTGGTCGCCGACCAGCCTCTCGCCGCTGCAGACGCTCTATGTGCACGGCGGAGTGCGCAGCCGCGGCCCGTACGCGGAGCTGAGCGACGGTGAGTACACCGCTGCCTGCGTCGCCGACCTGGAAGACATGCTCCAGCAGACCGCGGGCGGCGTCGCCGCACTGATCGCCGAACCGGTCCAGGGCGTCGGCGGGTTCACCATGCCGCCGGACGGTCTCTACGCCGCGTTCCGCGAGGTGCTCGCCCGGCACGGCATCCTCTGGATCAGCGACGAGGTACAGACCGGCTGGGGCCGCACCGGCGACCACTTCTGGGGCTGGCAGGCGCACGACGGCAACGGCCCGCCCGACATGCTCACCTTCGCCAAGGGCATCGGCAACGGCATGTCCATCGGCGGGGTGGTGGCCCGTGCCGAAGTGATGAACTCGCTCTCCGCGAACTCCATCTCCACCTTCGGCGGCAGCCCGGTCACCATGGCCGCGGGCCTGGCCAACCTCGGCTATCTCCTCGAACACGACCTCCAGGGCAACGCCCGCCGGGTCGGGGGCCTGCTCATCGAGCGGCTGCGGGCGGTCGCGGCCGGGCTCGATGTCGTACGGGAGGTGCGCGGCCGCGGCCTGATGATCGGCATCGAACTGGTCCGGCCCGGCACCGACGAGCGCTCTGCCGAGGCCGCTTCGCTGGTCGTGGAGGCCGCCAGGGAACGCGGCCTGCTGGTCGGCAAGGGCGGTCAGGGCGGCGCCTCGCTGCGGATCGCACCCCCGATGACGCTGACCGTCGCCGAGGCGGAGGAGGGCGCGGATCTGCTCGCGGACGCGCTGCGGTCGGCGCAGGGGAAGCTGGCCGCTGCGTAGCGGCACCGCCGCGGCCGGGGCGGGGACTTCGTGACCGGCGACGCCCCCGCTCCTTCGCGGTGGGCCCCGGTCCGCCTCACTCCGTCCCGGCGGACGCGCGCACGGTGTCGGCCAGCAGGGTGAAGAAACGGGTGTGCGCGCGCCGGCTGCACGGGGCCTCCGGGTTCCACGGCAGCAGCCGGGCACGGGCCTCGATCGCGCGCCAGTGTGCGTCGGTCCGGAGCTGCTGGGGCCGGGCGGCGTTGGCCCGGACGTCCATGAGCACGATGTCCGGGGCCATCGCCGCGGCGTCCGCCCAGCCGACGGTGGACCAGTTCACCCCGGCGCCGGCGGCCGGCTCCAGCAGCCCGAGGCCGTGTTCGGCCAGCGCGCGCAGGTCCGGCCAGGAGCTGGGCCGGGCCAGATGCACCCGCTCCGGGCCCGCGGGCGACAGCGCCAGCACCCGGGGGCCCGCGGCGCCGCCGGTCGCCTGCCGCAAGGCGTCCTCCGCGGCATCCAACTCGCGGGCGGCGCCGAGGGGTTCGCCCCGGCCGAGCGAACCGGTGAGCGCGGCGAACCGTTCGCGTACCTCGGCCAGGCTGCGGCCGGGGCCCACCGCGACCGTCGCGAGGGGGACATGGGCCTCCAGCTCCAGCGCGGTCTTCTGCTCCAGCCCGTAGACCTGCTCGCCGTCGTAGGTCACGGCCACGACGAGGTCCGGTTCCGCCTCCAGCAGGGTGTCCGGGTGCAGCGCACCGCCCGACCCCAGGTAGGGGATCTCCGCGAGCGGCAGCTCACCGCCCTTGGCGGGGTCGGGGGCGGCGCCGTCATGCTGGGACCCGAAGAGCCCCACGGGACGTATGCCGTGGTCCCACAGGGTCGCCCCCGCCTGTATGTACGCCACGATCCGCACCGGCCGTTCCCCGGACACCGCAAGGCGCCCCCGGTCGTCGGAGAACTCCCACGGTGTGCTCTGCTCCATGCCTGTCGCCCCTCTGCCTCGTCCGTCAGGATGCCGTGGCGCTCGCGAGGACGGTCCGCCGGCGTCGGCGGATATCTGCCCATCGCGCCACCCTCGCACCCCTACCGCACCCACGGCGCCCGTGCCCGCCGTTGAACCGTCCAGCTGATCGTCGGCGCAACACGAACGACTCCGCTGATTACCGGTCACGGTATTGCCACCGTGGGTGACATGCTTCTACGGTCTCCTTCTCGACCGTGATCTACGGGGGTAGACCGGTTGTGGCGTGGCGTGGCGTGGCGTGGCGTCAGCGGAGCGGACCTGCCGAGGGGATGGTGCGCGTCGGGCTCCGCTTCCCGTGCCGTCGAGGTCGCTGGTGTGGAAGGAGCAAGGACCGTGAGCCGTACGGTCGTCCGCTGTGGCCGGTGGCGCAGGACGCCTGGTGCGCCGCGGCTTGAGGCGCGTGGTCCGGCCGGGGGAGTGGCGCGACGGCCGCACCGGCATCAGCTCGCGCTACCACCGCCCGGATGGCCGGGCCGCCCGTCGTGGGCGAGGTGACGGGCTGTCCGGCTGTACTCCTCAGGGTGCGATGCGAAGGGAACTCTCGGAATGACTCGGACTCTCATCACCGGCGGCCTTGTGATCACGGCCGCCGAGGAGATGCACGCGGATGTGCTGGTCGAGAACGGTCGTGTGGAGGCGGTGGCGACACCGGGCAGTCAGCAGTGGACTGCAGACCGCGTTCTGGATGCCACCGGCAAGTACGTGATCCCGGGTGGGGTCGACGCGCACACGCATATGGAGTTGCCGTTCGGCGGCACCTTCGCCTCGGACACCTTCGAGACCGGCACGAAGGCGGCGGCGTGGGGCGGGACGACCACGATCGTCGATTTCGCGGTGCAGTCGAAGGGCGCGGCGCTGCGAGCGGGGCTGGACGCCTGGCATGCGAAGGCCGACGGCAAGTGCGCGATCGATTACGCCTTTCACATGATTGTGTCCGACGTGAAGGAGTCGACGCTCAAGGAAATGGACGGGCTGGTCGCCGAAGGCGTGAGCTCGTTCAAATTGTTCATGGCGTATCCGGGGGTCTTCTACTCCGACGACGGGCAGATCCTGCGCGCCATGCAGCGGGCCGGCGAGAACGGCGGCCTGATCATGATGCACGCCGAGAACGGCATTGCGATCGATGTGCTCGTGCAGCAGTCACTGGAGCGAGGCGAGAGCGACCCGCGGTATCACGGCGAGGTCAGAAAGGCGCTCCTGGAGTCGGAGGCGACGCACCGCGCGATCAAGCTGGCCCAGGTCGCCGGGGCGCCGCTGTACGTCGTGCATGTGTCGGCGCAGGAGGCCCTCGCCGAGCTGGCGCGCGCCCGCGACGAGGGCCTGCCGGTCTTCGGCGAGACGTGCCCGCAGTACCTGTTTCTGTCGACGGACAACCTCGCCGAGCCGGACTTCGAGGGCGCGAAGTACGTCTGCAGTACGCCACTTCGCCCCAAGGAGCACCAGGCGGCGCTCTGGCGCGGCCTGCGCACGAACGACCTCCAGGTGGTCTCGACGGACCACTGCCCGTTCTGCTTCTCGGGGCAGAAGGAGCTCGGCCGCGGCGACTTTTCCAAGATCCCGAATGGGCTGCCCGGCGTCGAGAACCGCATGGACCTGCTCCACCAGGCCGTCGTCGACGGACATATCTCGCGCCGCCGCTGGATCGAGATCGCCTGCGCGACACCTGCCCGGATGTTCGGCCTGTACCCGAAGAAGGGCACCATCGCGCCGGGCGCCGACGCCGACATCGTGATCTACGACCCGCACGCCGAGCAGACCATCTCGGCGGCCACGCACCACATGAACGTCGACTACTCGGCGTATGAGGGCAAGCGCCTGACCGGACGGGTGGAGACGGTCCTGTCGCGCGGCGAACTCGTCGTCACCGAGCGCGAGTTCACGGGCCATGCCGGCCACGGCGCGTACACACCGCGCGGCACCTGTCAGTACCTGAACTGAGGAACCAAGGGGAATCACCATGGACTTCGGACTCGTCCTGCAGACCGACCCGCCGGCCTCGCGGGTCGTCAGCCTCATGCAGCGCGCGGAGGCAGCAGGCTTCACGCATGGCTGGACATTCGACTCGTGTGTGCTGTGGCAGGAGCCGTTCGTCATCTACAGCCGCATCCTGGGCGAGACACGCCACCTCATCGTCGGCCCGATGGTCACGAACCCGAGCACCCGTGCCTGCGAAGTCACGGCCTCCACCTTCGCCACGCTCAACGACATGTACGGAAACCGCACCGTGTGCGGCATCGGCCGCGGCGACTCCGCCCTGCGCGTGGCGGGCCGCAAACCCACCACGCTCGCGCGGATCAGTGAGTCCATGAAGGTCATACGGGCGCTCGGCCGCGGTGACGAGGCCGACCTCGGCGGCGGCACCCTCGTGAAGTTCCCGTGGGTGCGGGAAGGCGCCGGCCTCCCTGTCTGGATGGCCGCTTACGGACCCAAGGCGCTCAAGATGACCGGAGAGGAGGCCGACGGCTTCATTCTGCAGCTCGCCGACCCGTACCTCACGGAGTGGATGGTGAAGGCGGTCCGCAACGCCGCGGTGGCGGCGGGCCGCGACCCGTCCGACGTCAAGATCTGCGTCGCGGCCCCGGCGTACGTCACCGAGGGCGACTCGGCCGAGGAGCTTGCCCAGGCGCGCGAGCAGTGCCGTTGGTTCGGTGGCATGGTCGGCAACCACGTAGCCGATCTGGTGTCCACATACGGTGCGGACTCGGGCGTGGTCCCGCAGGAGCTGACGGACTACATCAAAGCCCGCCAAGGGTACGACTACGCTCACCACGGCCGCTCCGGCAACCCCGACACCCAGTTCGTCCCGGACGAGATCGTCGATCGCTTCTGCCTCATCGGTCCGGCGTCCGCGCACATCGAAAAGTTGCGCAGGCTGCGGGACCTGGGCGTCGACCAGTTCGCGCTGTACGCGATGCACGACGCGAAGGAGGCGGTGATCGACGCGTACGCGACAGATGTCATTCCCGTGGTGAACGCATGACCGGCGAGTCAGCAACACCTCCACGAGGCCTGGCAACTCAGGCCCATCGGCTTGCCCCGAGTTCCCACCCGTCCTTCCTTTCCGTGGTGGCGGCCGGGCCCCGAAACCAGCTGGAGGATGCAGGAACGCGCTGGCCGGTGTCGTGCTGGTCCGTGCAGTTCGATCGTGCATGTTCCGTCCGCTGATGCCGCATGCAGGCTGCCCCGCCCTGGAGTCGTCTGCGCCTTGGTAGGGACGGCAGCACCGTCCTCGCGGCCCCGCATCGGCGCTCCGGGCCTCGTACCGCTGCTCCTCGCGGTCGCTCGCCCGCCTCAGCTCTTCGGCGATCTTCTCGTGCCGTGCCGCCGCGCTTCCTCTTTCGCGCGGAGCTGTGCGCCGGGTGTGCAGCGCGGCCCGGCCTGGACGAGATGCCGTGGTGACCTCTGCGAGCTGCGACTGTGAGGGAATCGGAGTCGTCAGTTTTACCAATGTTTACCTGGCGGACAGCATAGTTGGGCCTACTGAGGCCCAACTTGTCAGACAAGTCGTCGGACAAGTGCTCACCCCCCACGTACATCCCCTGTGTGGCCCCCGCATGAATCCCCTCAATTGTCTGTGCGCACCCCTGGAGAGACCGTGACCGTTGTCCTGCCGAGAACCGCCGTCCTCACCGGCGTCCTCGTCGTCGCCGCTGCACTCGCCCTCAGCGCCTGTGGCGCGGCCTCCGACGCGTCGGGCACCGCCGGCGGAAAGAGCGCGGCCACCGCGACCACGGCCCAGGCCCTCGGCGGCATCGACGCCCTGGCGGCGGCGGCCAAGAAGGAGGGCACGCTGCATGCGATCGCGCTGCCCCGCGACTGGGTCAACTACGGCGCCCTGATCGACGGCTTCACCAAGAAGTACGGCATCAAGGTCGAGGTCGAGAACCCGAACGCCGCCAGCCAGGACGAGATCAGCGCCGTCACCTCGCGCAAGGGCCAGGGCAACGCGCCCGATGTCCTCGACCTGGGCAGCTCCTTCGCGCAGAGCGCCGCCCAGGATGGGCTGCTCGCGCCGTACATGGTCGCCGGTTTCGCCGACATCCCCGATGTCCAGAGGGACTCGATCGGCCGCTGGGCAAACGACTACGGCGGCTATGTCTCCTTCGGCTGCGATGTCAAGCATGTGCAGACCTGCCCGACCAGCTTCAAGGATCTGCTCCAGCCGCAGTACAAGGGGAAGGTCGCGCTCAACGGCAACCCCACCAAGTCGGGTGCTGCCTTCGGCGCCGTGTACGCGGCCGCCCTCGCCGACGGCGGCTCCTTCGACGACATCCAGCCCGGCATAGACTTCTTCGCCGAGCTGAAGAAAAGCGGCAACTACACGCCCGTCGTATCCAGCGCGGCCACCATCGAGAAGGGCAAGACGCCGATCACCATCGACTGGGACTTCCTCAACGCCGGGCACAACGACGAGTTCAAGGCCAAGGGCCTCGACTGGAAGGTCGTGGTCCCCTCGGACGGCAAGTTCGCCCAGTACTACTCGCAGGTCATCAACAAGGATGCGCCGCACCCCGCGGCCGCGCGCCTGTGGCTGGAGTACCTCTACAGCGCCGAGGGCCAGAACCTCAGGCTCAAGGCATACGCCCGCCCGGCTCTGATGACCGCCATGAAGGACGCCGGCACGCTCGACAAGACCGCGGCGGCGAAGCTGCCGAAGGTTTCCGGTACGCCGAGCTTCCCGACCGAGACCCAGCAGAGCAATGCCAAGGGCGTCATTGCCCAGAGCTGGGGCAGTGCCATGTCCGGATGACCGCGGCTCGCGCCAGGGCCGATGTGGTGCCCGCCGCTTCCACCCAGCGCGGCACCGCGCGGCCGGCCGGCCCGCCTGGCTCGGCGGGCGCAGCACCGCCGAGCCGTAGGACGGCAGCGGCCGGCGCGTCCTGGCAGCCTTTCCCGGACCCGGACCCGGACCCGGACCCGGACCCGGACCCGGACCCGGACCCGGACCCGGACCCGGACCCGGACCCGGACCCGGACCCGGACCCGGGCTCGTCACGGCGGCCTCGATCCGCCTCCGGCTGGAGAACTGACCGGGGCTCCGGCCTCACACGCGATCGATATCAATCACTTCTCGGACTCCGGCGGGCTCGTTCCGGGGCAGGTTCTCGCGGCGCGGGAGCAGCAGCGGGGTGGCCAGGAGAAGGACGCCGGCGACTGCGATCGCAGTGCGGGGGCTGGTGACGGCGGCCAGCAGACCCCACAGGGCGGTCAGGGCTGCGATGGCGGCGCTGCTGCTGATCGCCCAGGCGGACAGGGTGCGGGCGACCCGGTCGGGGTCGGTGTGGTCGAGCCGGTAGGTGGACAGCAGCGGGGCGAACAGGCTGCAGCAGGTCACCAGGCCGAGCTGGACGGCGATGATGAGCACGATCCCTGGGACACCGGGCCGGACGAACGCCAGCCCCACAGGCCAGCACGCACGCAGCACCCCCGCGGTGAACAGCACCTTGTGCTGCCCGAACCGCGCCGCGAGCCGGTACGCGAGGCGCGAGCCGACGAGGCCGCCGACGCACGGCACCGCGAATACGAGACCGTACTGCCAGGGTGCGAACCCGAGGCGGCCCAGCAGGAGGACGGCGAGCAGCGGCTCGGAGGCCATGATCAGGCCGTTGACCGCGATCGAGTTGAAGAACAGCGGACGCAGCGTGGGGTGGGTGAGCAGGTAGCGCCAGCCTTCGAGCAGATCGCCTGCGCGCAGCCGCGGTGCACCGGTTCGCGCGGGGCGCGGTTCCGTCCCGCCGATGGCGCGGATGCCCAGCGCCGAGAGCAGAAAGCTGACCGCATTGGCCATCACGGTCGCCACCGGACCGAACAGTCCGAACGCGGCCCCGCCGAGCGGTGGTCCGACCATGGTCGAGGTCCACGTCGTGGATTCGAACCGGCCGTTCGCGACGAGCAGGTCCTGCGGTGGGACGAGCGCCTTCAGATACGCACCGCTGGCCGCCTTGAAGGCGATGTCGGCCGCGGCGACGACGACGGAGACGACGAGGAGCTGGGCGAAGCCGAGCCGGCCGAGCGCAAACGCGGCGGGGACGCTCATCAGCGCCGCGAACCGGGTCAGGTCCATCGCCACCATGACCGGCCGCTTGTGCCGGAACTCCACCCAGGGACCGAGCGGCACCGCGATCAGGGCTCCCACTGCCCGCCCCGCGGCAGCCAGCGCCGCCACCTCGGTCGGCCCGCAGTGCAGCACGAGGACCGCGATCAGGGGAAACGCGCCGAACCCGAGCCCCGTGCCGTACGAGCTGACCGCATACGCCGCCCACAACCACCCGAACCGCCGCCCCAGCGCCCGTCTGCCCGTCATAACCCACACGCCTCTCACCGTTGAACCACCACACGCTGACCACCGGCATCCAAGCGAGCAGCGGACGGCGAGAGCAAACAACCGGTTAACCGGCAAGCACAACCATTCGTTGTGCACACACTGTGCTCGGCCCGGACTGCCGCGGGAAAACGGCCTCGGTGAGCCTCGTCGCCAGGCAGGGCCACCGTGCGTCGACGTCGCTGAGGCCGAGTCCGCCGGCCCGCTTTTTCGGCTCACCATCCGCCGAATCAGCCGCTGTCCGTGGTTCCCTACGTTTTTCTGCGGTCCAGGCCGGTTGCCCGTCCGGTTTCCGGCCGGGCCTGGTCACCGATATGCGCGGGAGCATGGCGGCGGAGGCATCTGCCTACGGGCCGGAGGCTGCTTCCTCGATGGGGCTGCACTCTTGCGACCCGCAGGCGCGCCGGCTCCGGCCCTGACGACGGCGGGGGGCGGTGGCACCTCTGCCGGGCTGTACCGACCGGATGGGGTGAGGCGGATTGTCACCCATTTGCCTGGCCGTACCCGGCTTTCGGCCACGGCGATCCGCAGTATGCTCCACCCTCGCACTGCCTGGGTGACGGATACGGGGAGGTGCTCGTGGGCGAGCCGGCGGAAGCGGTACCGGCATGGGAGCGGCCTTCGGATATCCAGGTCAGGTTCGCCGGGGCCGGTGGTTCCGGCCGGTTCGGGGGCACCCCCGGTGCTGGTGCCGACGCCGGCCTCGTCATCGACCGGCGGGAGTTGACCGGGCATGCCGGGCACGGACCGTACATCCCGCGTGGCACATGCCAGTGCCTCATTTAAGGAGCGCCGCTGTGGACTTCGGAGTTGTCCTGCAGGCCGACCCGCCCTCCTCCGCCGTCGTGTCCCTGATGCGCCGGGCCGAGCGCAACGGCTTCCGCTACGGCTGGACCTTCGACTCGGCCGTGCTGTGGCAGGAACCGTTCGTCCTCTACAGCCGCATTCTGGAGCACACCGAGCGGCTGATCGTCGGCCCGATGGTCACCAACCCCTACACCCGCACCCCCGAAGTCACCGCCTCCACCTTCGCCACCCTCAACGAGATGTACGGCAACCGCACGGTCTGCGGCATCGGCCGCGGCGACTCCTCGATGCGGGTGGCCGGGCGGCCGCCGAACACCCTGGCCCGGCTGGGTGAGGCGATCGGCGTCATCCGCGAACTGGCCGAGGGGCGGGAGGCGTACCTCGGAGGCCACCGGATCAAGATCCCCTGGATCAAGGACGGCAAGCTTCCGGTGTGGATGGCCGCCTACGGGCCCAAGGCCCTCGCCATGGCAGGCGAGTTGGCCGACGGCTTCATCCTCCAGCTGGCCGATCCCTTCCTCACCGAATGGATGGTCAAGGCCGTACGGACCGCCGCGGCGGACGCCGGCCGCGACCCGGCCGGTATCACGATCTGCGTGGCCGCACCGGCCTATGTGGGCGACGACCTGGAGCACGCCCGCGAGCAGTGCCGCTGGTTCGGCGGCATGGTCGGCAACCACGTCGCCGACCTCGTCGCACGCTACGGCGAACACTCCGGAATGGTGCCGGACGAGCTGACTGCCTACATTGAGTCCCGGGCGGGCTACGACTATGCGTACCACGGCCGGTCGGGACACCCGGACGCGGGCTTCGTGTCGGACGCGGTCATCGACCGCTTCTGCCTGCTCGGCCCGGCCGCCGCGCACCTCGACAAGCTGCGGCAGCTCAAGGCCCTGGGCGTGGACCAGTTCGCGGTCTACGCCATGCACGACGCCAAGGAAGCCACCCTCGACGCCTACGGAGCAGAGATCCTTCCCGCGTTCGCCGACTGAACGGGCGCCGGCACCAGGTGGCGTACCCCGCCTTCGGCGTGCGGCCCGGGAGCGCCCCGGATCGGCCGCAATGGCGCGGTCGATGGCCTTCTCCCGCAACCGGCCGGCGATGTGGATGCGGGAAGTGATCCAGGACACGTGCAACCTCGCGAAGGGTCGCGCGTCGTAGGGGATAAGGGGCGCACTCGCGCCCAGCAGGCACCTCAGAAAGAACTGAGAAGGGCAATGATGTCAGCCACACACCGAGCGTTCTCCCGCAAACTCGCGACCGTGGGAGCCGTCCTGCTGAGCGCGACCACGGCGGCAGTGCTCCTGCCGGCGGAGGCCATCGCCGCGGAATCGGAGTCGATATCGACGCATTCCGGCGCCACGACCGAACAGGAGCGCAGCCGGATCGACACCTACTGGACCCCGACCCGGATGAAACTGGCCGGCGCCCTGGTTCCCGAGGTCACCCCCGTGCCCGAGGACGACAACACCCCTGACGATCCGCGTCCGCTTCCCTCGAACACGCCCGATCCCGGGGCCACTTGGAGCCACGGGGGAGCGGTGAACAAGAGCGTCGGCCGGCTCTTCTTCACCTTCTCTGACGGCTATGACGGCAGTTGCACCGCGACGGTCGTCAACAGTGCGAATCGCAGCACCGTCATCACGGCGGCGCACTGTCTGCGGGGGGTCGGGGCCCCCGCCGCCGACGACACGTGGAACCACAACCTCTATTTCGTGCCGGGTTACCGTAATGGAACGAAGCCGCTCGGCGGCTTCAGCATCAAGACCATGGCCACCTCCTCCCGCTGGGACGCCGATGCGAGCAAGACGTCCTCGGACGAAGTGGCCGTCGCCGGCTACGACACGGGAGTCCTCGTGGCGAATCCCTCAGCCGGGGGACGGCGGATCGCGGACGTCACGGGAAGCCAGAAGATCGCGTTCACCAAGCCGGCCGAGGGCGAGTTCATCCACACCTTCGGGTATCCGAAGGACCGGCTCAACGACCCCAGCGCCAAGTACGCCGGATCACGCATGATCCATTGCGCCGGGCCGGCCAAGCCCGGCCCCAAGGCGCCCCTCCTGTGGGGTGAGTCCTGCGACATGTCGCACGGGGCGAGCGGCGGCCCCCACTTCGCGAAGTTCGACACCCGGACGGGCACCGGCACCGTCGTGGGCGTCACGACCACCGCCGAGGATCTCGCCGGCGGGGAGCCCAGCACGCTCTACGCCACACGCCTGGGCGACAGTGCTCACCGCCTCTACGACTGGGCACAGGCGCGCCAGGCCTGACCTCTTGCCGAGCCCCCGCCGCGGTGGAGGGCGCGGGCCGGCGGCCTGCTCGCCGAGCAGGCCGCCCAGGACGACTGCGGCGGGAGTGGCCCGGCCCACCACTGACCGCGGCCTCGGGGGACGTCGGTACAGCGGTTGAACCCTGAGCCGGTGATCATGGGCTTCCAGCACCCACTAGAACTCAAGCATGCGGGACGGGCGGTGTGCGTTTCGGTGTGCGCGCTTACGCGGGGAAGTCGCCGGCCTGTACGCCGGTGACGAACGCCGACCACGCTGCCGGCTCGAACATCAGGGCCGGGCCGTGGGGGTCCTTGCTGTCTCGGACGGGAACGATGCCGTGGGCGCAGACATGCGCCGGGGACCACTCCAGGCAGTCGCCACCATCTTGGCTGCTGTAGCTGGACTTGACCCAGGGGTGAGTTAGGGCGGTCACGATGCCTCCATAAGCTTGCGGATCATGCTGGCGGACGCGTCACGCGAGAGAGCTGAAGCGGTGAGTACATCGTAAGACCGCGCGAGGAGCCGCACCGTGGAGGGATCTTCGATAATCGTTCCTGACCTGATGCCCTCGGTGTAGATCACGGGCGGGCTGTCCGCGGTGGTCAGAATGGACATGGAACCGTCCATGAGTCCGTGAGTCTCCGCAGATAGCGGCATCACCTGTAGCACGGTGGTTCGTTGGGAACCGTGGGCGAGCAACGCGGAGAGCTGTTCCCGCATCACGTCGGGGCCCCCGACGTTCCGCCGAAGCACGGACTCACAGATGACCACGGAGAAGTCCGGCGGGGAAGTGCCCTTCAGCACTTCCTGTCTCGCCATTCGCGCCCGGACCAGCGTGGCCACTTCGTCGTCACTGGCCCGCGGGTCACCCTCCCGGAGAAGAGCCCGCGCGTACGGCGCCGTCTGAAGGAGTCCAGGCACCACCGTGGGCGACCACGCCGCAATGCTGACCGCCTTCGGCTCCAGCTCAATCCGTCGGCGGGAGTGCACCGGGAACGACTGGGCGGTGATCTCCTCATAGAGCCGCTTGAACAGTCCGTCTGTCGAAAAGACCTGGTCCAACCGGGCAGGCAGGCCCGACGGGATGGGTCCCGCGCACGTCTCCACGCGACTGATTGCGCTCTTTGACGTGCTGGCCAGCTTGGCCAGTTGAGTCTGGTTCAAGGGCCCTTGCAGGTGCAGCTCTCTGCCGCTCCGGCACTCTTCCGCGAACTGCCGGCGCGGGTCGTATGAGCCCTCTGCGCCCTCTGTTTCGTCTCCGTTGGAGTCCATAACTCCCCCTGACCATGGACCTGGTCACGTGTGGTCGTCGCGTCATTTACGCCGGTCAATGGCGTACGCATATGCCAGTCTGACCAACGCCCAGGTTGGGCGCTGAATCTCTCCTCACCGTACCGATTTCTACCCCACTCTTGTCACCAATCAGTCGCAGAAAGTGAGGGGTTCGGATGGCTGGGCATTGCGTATCAGCGTCCACCGACGTGGCGGACCGGGGAGTGGCCGGAGTTGAAGGGGAACCCGGGCAGCCGACGCCGGACACCGTGACGTTCGCTCCGTGGATTCCGCTTCCCGCCGGCATCCCGCGGGGCCCGTACACCCGGCCGAACCATGAACTCCTGAAGCGGCACGTTGCCGGACTGGAGCGGATGCGCGATGAGTCGGAGTGAGAACGGAGGCCCGGCGTTGGCCGGTTCGAAGCTGGAGCCTGTCCCGGTGCCAGGGTGCGATGTGTGCGAACCCTGTGGCCAGGAGCGGGAGTCGGCCCGCCAGGCGGGTCATGCACTGGAGGTCCGGAGCCTGAACGGCGTGATCGCGGGCCATCCCCACGGAAGGGAGGTACGGGCGTGACCAGGACGAAGGCACCCTCCGCGTGCTACTCGTCGCCCGAACAGATCACGGTGGGGTCCGTCGTCCCCGACCGGGATGCCGACATGATGGCCGTACTGCGGGGTAAGCCGTGAGCTGCACGAAGTGTGCCGATCTGGAACGGGAGTTGCGGGCGGCCGAAAAGGCGGACGACTGGTCCCGGGCCGTGGACTGCCGCGTCCTGCTCCGACGCCATCCGCAACACGACGACGTACCCGTGGAGTCCGGTACACGTGCCCGGAAGGCAGGTGGCACGAAATGAGTAGGCCTCGCAGCGCCCGCAAGCCGCGGGGCGACGGGAAGCAGACCAAGGCCGTGACCAGGGATGACCGGAACGCGGGCAGGCAACGCGCTGAAAGGGCCAGCCTGTTGGACCGGATGCGGGAGCGGATCCAGGGCAAGCCTGGTTCGACGACGACAGTGTTTTGCTGGTCATAGCGTCATATCGGGTCCTCGCAGGTCAGTTGAGCCCAGTCCGTCGAGCAAGAGGCCTGCTGAACGTGACCAACGATCAGGTGAGGGGGCTGGGCGGGGTGGTGGTGCCCGGCACGCGGCGCGACTCGCTGTTCGTCATGTCCCTCGCGGCCGATCCGGCGGGCCGCCGCGGCACCCAGACCGGGTCCGGCGCCGACCACCACGAACGCGCCCTTGCCGCTCACCTTTCCTCCAGGTCCACGCTCACGGTCAGTGCCTCGTTGGCATCGGTCTCAGTACGCGTCCGTTCCAGGCGGGCGCGGATTCCGGCGAGCGCGTCGGAGCCCAGCAGCAGCCGCAGCGGAGGTACCTCTGTGTCCACGGCCGCGGCGATGGCCGCCGCAGCCCGGACCGGGTCGCCGGGCTGACGGCCGGACACGGCCAGTGTGGCCGCACGGCGCTTGCCGGCGGTCTGCTCGTAGTCGTCCAGGCGTATCGGAGACTGTCGCATCGAGGCCCCGGCCCACTCGGTGCGCAGACCGCCGGGTTCCACGATCGTCACCGTGATGCCGAGCGGGGCGAGTTCCGCGGCCAGCGACTCCGACAGCCCCTCCAAGGCGAACTTCGTGGCGTGGTAGTAGCCGGTCGCGGCAAAGGCGGCCAGGCCACCGAAGGAGGAGACGTTGACGATGCGCCCCGTGCGGCGGGCCCGCATGCCGGGCAGCACGGCCTTGAGGACTGTCACCACACCGTGCACATTGGTGTCGTACAAGGCGCGAACAGCGGCCTCTTCGCCCTCTTCGATCGCCGCCAGGTAGCCGTATCCGGCGTTGTTGACGAGTACGTCGATCCGCCCGAACTTCCGCTCGCACGCCTGGACGGCTGTGGTCACCGACGCGGGGTCGGTCACATCCAGCTCCAGAGCCAGGGCTCGGTCGCCGTACTCGGTGGCGAGGCCGGTCACGGTGGCGCGGCTGCGGGCGGTGACGGCGACTCGGTCGCCTCGCTCCAAGGCGTGCTCGGCCAAGGCCCGGCCCAGGCCGCTGGAGCACCCGGTGATCAGCCAAACCGGCGATGCATTCGTTTCGTTCGACATGCCTCCATGGCACCAGCAGGCCGACGGACGTGCCACACCCCCTTGAGGCAGTCTCTGCAAGGGTCAGCTTCGCGTGCGGGACGGAGCCGTCGCGCGAGTGGGCGGCGGTAAAGTCGATCTGCATGACACCTGACGACGCACGGCTCGGTTCCTTTCTGCGCACTCGCCGGGAGAAGATCGACGCTGCCTCCGCCGGTGTCGTCGACAACACGAGACGGCGGGTCAAAGGGCTGCGCCGTGAGGAACTGGCCCTGCTCGCCGGGCTCAGCCCGTCCTACTACGCCCGGATCGAGCAGGGCCGCGACCGGCATCCCTCCCGCGAGATCATGGAAGCTCTCGCCCGTGTGCTGCGACTGGACGACACCGAGCGGGCGTACTTGTGGTCCCTGGCGATGCCGCCGCTGGCACCGGCGGACAACGGCACCGCACCGGCCGCCGCTCCTGTGCGGCCCGGGGTACTGCACCTGCTGGAGCGATAGGCCGACCTGCCCGCGTTCGTCGTCGGCCCCGGGCGCGACGTACTGGCCGGGACCGCGCTCGCCGCCCGGGTGAACCCTGCCTGGAGCACGGGGCACAACCTGATCGAGTTCACGTTTCTCGATCCGCGTGCGCGGATTGTCTATCCCGACTGGGAAGCGATCAGCCTGCAGGCCGTCGCAGGTCTGCGCGCCACCGCCGCCACGCGCCGCGCGGAACTCGACGGCTTCGTGGCGCACATGCGCGAGCGCAGCGAGACGTTCCGTGCTCTGTGGGACTCGCACGACGTCTACGAGCGCGTGATGGGCGAGAAGCGGCTGTATGTCGACGGCGTCGGCATCCTCCGCCTGAGCTTCGAGACCTTCGGGCTCGCCGGCCCCGAGGGCCATGTCCTGTACGTGTACTTCCCCCGGCCCGGTAGCACAGAGGACGAAGCGCTGCGCGGCCTTGCCTGACGGACCGGCCGTACCCATCGGCTACCGCTCACTTCCGTTCCGGTACTCCTCAAGGGCCAGCAGCCTCGGCAGTGCGCTGCCGATCGGCTCGCGGATCACCTCGGCGGCGAGTTCGTCGTACGGCGTCGGCTCGGCGTTCACGATGATCAGCCGTGCGCCGTGTTCCGCGGCCACCCCGGCGAGCGAGGCCGCCGGCTGCACCTGCAGCGTCGTCCCGACCGCGAAGAAGATCTCCGCCGCCTTCGCCACCCCCAGCGCCGTACCGAGCACCTGCGGGTCCAGCCGCTCCCCGAACATCACCGTTGCCGATTTGAGGATCCCCCCGCACACCAGGCACGGCGGATCGGCCTCGCCCGCGGCCACCCGCGCCAGCGCCTGCTGCATCGACGAACGGGCATGACAGCGGGTGCAGGTCACGGCCCGCACCGTGCCGTGCAGTTCGAGCACCTTGCGTTCGGGCATCCCGGCGAGCTGATGCAGCCCGTCCACATTCTGAGTGATCACCCGCACCGGCGTCCCGGACCGCTCCAGCCGGGCCACCGCCTCGTGCGCGGCATTCGGCTCGGCCCGGAACGCCGGGCTCTCCTGCCGCATCCGCCACGACCGCCGCCGAATCTCCGGATCGCCCATATATGTGTCATAGGTGACGAGTTTCTCCGCCTCCGGATCCCGCCGCCACAGCCCGTTCGGCCCGCGGTAGTCGGGGATCCCGGAGTCGGTGGAGATGCCCGCTCCGGTGAGGATCGCGACGAGGGGGCGGCGGGTCGGCCGGTCGGGGGAGGCGTCGGTGCCGGTCATGGGGTGAGCGTATGCAGCGGGGGCGGCGGGCGCGAAGGGATTCGGGCGATGCGGAGGTGTGGTCCGTCAGCTGCCGGTGTCCGGCTGCCGGCCGGTGACGCGTTGCCGTGTCGGCGGTACGACCCGGTCTCCCTGGAGGAGCACCAGCCGCCGCCCGTCGGTGACTTCGGCCGGTAGCCGCGGGCGGGCCGGTCCTCATGCCGTTCCGCCCCGGTTCTGCAGGGGATTGCGGGCACCGAGCCGCTCACCATGGCAGGGGGGTACGGCCAAGACCCGGACGGCCACTTGCTGGTGGGCCGTATGCGGCATACGGTCGGCCGACTCCGTAAGCCATACGACGACCGCGCACAGCCCGGCGGGCCGCCGCGGTCCCCACCGCACATCGCACGCCGCACCCGCCTGGCCCAACCGCCCGCGCCACCCGCCTCGCCCTCCTGCCCGCGCCACTTGTCCCGTCGACCCGCCCGCGCCACCCGCACCCCGCTCCCGTCGCACCACAGAGGAGTCCTCCGTGTTCACCACCCGCCCGACCCTCCAAGGCACCTTCGGGATGGCCTCCACCACGCACTGGCTGGCGTCCCAGTCCGCGATGGCCGTCCTGGAGGACGGTGGCAACGCCTATGACGCGGCCGTGGCCGCCGGGTTCGTGCTGCACGTGGTGGAGCCGCATCTGAACGGTCCGGCCGGCGAGGTGCCGATCATCCTGGCGCCCGCCGGCGGGCCCGTGCAGGTGCTGTGCGGGCAGGGCCCGGCCCCGGCCGGCGCGAGCGTGGCGCACTACACCTCGCTCGGCCTCGACCTGGTGCCCGGCACCGGGCCGCTGGCCGCCGCGGTCCCCGGCGCGTTCGACGCCTGGATGATGCTGCTGCGCGACCATGGCAGCAAGTCCCTCGCCGAGGTGCTGCGCTACGCCATCGGCTACGCCGAGCACGGCCACCCTGCCGTCGAACGGATCGGTGAGACCGTCGAGACGGTGCGCGAACTCTTCGAGACGGAGTGGGTCTCCTCCGCGGAGATCTACCTCCCGGACGGTAAGTCCGTCGCTCCCGGCGGACTGCTCAGGAACCGGCCGCTGGCGGCCACCTGGCGCCGGCTCCTCGCGGAGGCGGAGGCCGCCTCGGCGGGCCGTGAGGCGCAGATCGACGCCGCCCGCCGCATCTGGCGCGAAGGCTTCATCGGCGCGGCGCTCGCCGGCTTCGCGGCACGCCCGGCCATGGACACCTCCGGCGAACGCCACGCGGGCACCCTCACCGGCGACGACCTGGCCGCCTTCTGCGCCACGTACGAGGCACCGGTCACCCACGACTGGAACGGCTGGACCGTCGCCAAGGCCGGCGGCTGGTCCCAGGGTCCGGCCTTCCTCCAGCAACTCGCCCTGCTGCCACCGGAGTTGCCCGCGTACGGCAGCGCCGACTACGTCCATCTGCTCATCGAGGGCTGCAAGCTGGCGATGGCCGACCGCGAGGCCTGGTACGGCCATGCCGCCGAGGTACCGCTCGGCACTCTCCTCGGCGACGGGTACAACGCCGCCCGCCGCACCCTCGTCGGCAAGCGCGCCTCGTACGAGCTGCGGCCCGGCAGCCCGGACGGCCGCACCCCGCGGCTGAGCAAGCATGCGAGGGCGGCAGCGGCAGGGGAGGAGCGCTTCGGAGCCATGGGCATCTCCGGCAGCGGAGCGGGCGAGCCGACCGTCGCGCGCGGTGCCGGGGCGGGCGCGACGACGCAGGCCGCGCCCGGCGGCACTTCCGCGGATGCCGCGCCGGAGACCGACCGCAACGGCGCCACCCGGGGCGACACCTGCCATATCGACGTCGTCGACCGCTGGGGCAACCTGGTCTCCGCCACCCCTTCGGGCGGCTGGCTGCAGTCCAACCCCGTCGTCCCGGCGCTCGGCTTCCCGCTCGGCACCCGGCTGCAGATGGCCTGGCTGGAGGAGGGCCTGCCCAACTCCCTCACCCCGGGACGCCGCCCCCGCACCACCCTGACCCCGTCCCTCGCACTGCGCGACGGCGTCCCGGTGATGGCCTTCGGCACCCCGGGCGGCGACCAGCAGGACCAGTGGCAGGTGCACTTCTTCCTGGCCGTGGCGCTGCGCGCGGCGGTCCGCGGCGGCCTCGACCTCCAGGGCGCCGTCGACGCCCCGAACTGGCACAACGACTCCTTCCCCGGCTCGTTCTTCCCCCGGGTGATGCGGCCGGGGAGCGTGACCGTGGAGTCCCGCATCGGGGCGGGCGTGATCGGGGAGCTGCGCCGGCGTGGGCATCACGTCACGGTGGGTGACGCCTGGTCCGAGGGGCGGCTCTGTGCGGTGGCGCGCGATCCGGAGACCGGGGTGCTGTCCGCCGCGGCGAATCCCCGGGGGATGCAGGGGTACGCGGTCGGCCGCTGAGGGCCTGCCGGGCGCCGAAGGGCGGGTCGGGGGCTGACGGGCGGGCCGGTGGCGACAGGCGGGGCCGGGCGGGTCCGGGTGCTGAGAGGCGGGCGGAAGCCGGCGTGCGAGGCGCGGGCAGGGAAGCCATCCCGCCGGCCGCCCGCGGGGACCGAGGGCGGCCCGCCCTGCCCCGTGCCTTCCGCGGCATCCGGAGTTCACCCGGAGTCCAGCTGTCGTGTCAGTGGCTCGTGGTTCGATGGATACATGCTCGAAGCACTTCGTACTCACGATTCGGAAGACTCCGCGATTACCCCGGATGCCCCGGTCACCCCGCATTCCCCGATTGTCGCCACTCCGGCCGCCGCGACCCCGTCCGGTGCCCCCGAGGCTCTGTCGTTCGACATGTCGACGCTCGACCTGGCCGCCGTCGAGGCCGCCGTCCGCCGCGCCGCGGCCGACGAGATCATGCCTCGCTTCCGGCAGCTCGCCGCCGAGGACATCGTCGAGAAGAGCGGGCCGCACGACCTCGTCACGGTCGCCGACCGGCTCGCCGAGGAGCACCTCACCGCCGCGCTCACGGACCTGCTGCCCGGCTCCCGTGTGGTCGGCGAGGAGGCGGTGCACGCCGACCCCGGCGTGCTCGACGCGCTGCACGGCGACGCCCCCGTATGGATCGTCGACCCGGTCGACGGCACCCGCCAGTTCGTCCACGGCGACCCCGGATTCGCCACGCTCGTCGCGCTCGCCCACCGCGGCGAGGTGCTGGCCTCCTGGACCTATGCTCCCGCGCTCGGCCTGATGGCCGTCGCCCGCCGCGGCGCCGGCGCCGAGCTGAACGGCATACCGCTCCGGGCCGGCAGCCCGTCGTCCGGTGCGGTCCTCGATGTCGCCACCTCGCACTACGACTTCACCACCGACGACGAGAAGCGGGTGCTCGCCGCCCTGGAGACCGGCGGTATCGCCCCGCGCCCCTGCGGCTCGGCGGGCCTGGAGTATCTGTACGTCGCCCGCGGCGAGATCGATGCCACGGCCTTCAGCTGGGAAAACGTCTGGGACCACGCGGCGGGGCTGCTGCTGGTCCATGAGGCGGGCGGCGCGAGCGGCACGGTCGCCGGACAGCCGTTCCGTATCGAGGGCGGCAATGCGCTGCCCTTCACAGCGGCGCGGGACACCGCAACGGCGCGGCGTATCCTCGGACTGCTGGCAGCCGCCAACTGACCCTCACCGACGAGGGTCGGACTTGAGGGGAGTGGCGCAGGTGCCGAGGATGCTCGATGCCGTGGTGATCGGGGCGGGGCCCAACGGCCTGACGGCGGCGGTCGAACTCGCCCGCCGCGGTATGTCCGTGGAGGTCTTCGAAGCCCGCGACACCATCGGCGGCGGCGCCCGTACCGAAGAGCTGACCCTCCCCGGCTTCCGCCACGACCCCTGCTCGGCGGTGCACCCCACCGGCATCGGTTCGCCCGCCTTCAACGCCATGCCCCTGGACCGCTACGGCCTCGAATGGCTGCACGCCGACCTCCCCATGGCGCACCCCTTCCCGGACGGCACGGCCGCCGTGCTCGGCCACTCCGTCGGCGAGACCGCCATGTCCTTCGGGCCCCGCGACGCCGGCACCTACCGCAGGCTCGTCGAGCCCTTCACCGGCAAGTGGGAGGCGATGGCCCATGACTTCCTGCGCACACAGTGGCTCGGTCTGCCGCAGGACCCGCTGACCTACGCCCGCTTCGGCCTGGTCGCGGCCCAGCCCGTCACCCTCCTCAACCGCCGCTTCCAGGACGAGAAGGCCCGCGGACTGCTGGCCGGGCTCGCGGCGCACGCCAACGCTCCGCTCGGCGGTTTCGGGACCTCCGGCATGGCCCTGATGTTCGCACTCGCCGCGCATGCCAAGGGCTGGCCGGTGCCGCGCGGCGGCTCCCAGGCCATCTCCGACGCGCTCGCCGGTCTGCTGCGCGCCCACGGCGGCGCGGTGCACACCGACTTCGAGGTCAAGCGCCTGGACGACCTGCCGCCGGCCCGTGCCTATGTCTTCGACACCTCACCGACCGCGCTCGCCCGGATCGCGGGCCTGGGCAACGCCTACCGTGACGTGATGTACGGCCCCAGCGTCTTCAAGATCGATTACGCCCTGTCGGGCCCGGTGCCGTGGACGGCCGAGGAGGCCCACCGCGCCGGCACCGTCCACATCGGCCCCACCTGCGGCGAGATCTCCGCCGCGCTGAATGCCGCCACACGGGGCCAGGCCCCCTCCGTACCCTTCCTGATCACCGCTCAGCCCAGCCTGATCGACCCCACCCGCGCCCCCGAGGGCAAGCACACCTTCTGGGTGTACGGCCATGTCCCCAACGGCTGGGAGGGCGACGCCACCGAGGTCATCGAGCGACAGATCGAGCGCTTCGCCCCCGGCTTCCGCGACCTCGTCCTGGCCCGCGCGGTGGCCGGCCCGCCCCAACTCGCCGCCCGCAACGCCAACTACGTCGGCGGCGACATCGCCACCGGCTCCGCGGCCGGGCTGCGGCTGCTCATCCGCCCCAAGCTCGCCCGCGTCCCCTACGAAACCGCCCACCCCGCCGTCTTCCTCTGCTCCCAGGCCACCCCGCCCGGCCCCGGTGTCCACGGCATGTCCGGCCATTACGCCGCCAGGACCGTCTGGCGGCGGCTGCGCGCGAACCGCCGCTGAATCCGAGTGGCCGCCCGGTCCGCCCCTCCCTAGGCTCGGACACCATGAGCACCTCCCTCGCCCTCGTCCAGGGCGACATCACCGAACAGGCGGTGGACGCCGTGGTCAACGCCGCCAACTCCTCGCTGCTCGGAGGCGGGGGCGTGGACGGCGCGATCCACCGGCGCGGCGGCCCGGAGATCCTCGCCGAGTGCCGCGCCCTGCGCGACTCCCGCTACGCCCGCGGCCTGCCCACCGGCCAGGCCGTCGCCACCACCGCCGGCCGGCTGCCGGCCCGCTGGGTCATTCACACCGTCGGCCCGGTCCACTCCGAGAGCGAGGACCGCAGTGAGCTGCTCGCCTCCTGCTATCGCGAGGCGCTGCGGGTGGCCGATGAACTGGGCGCGCGGACCGTCGCCCTCCCGGCCCTCTCCACCGGTGTCTACCGCTGGCCGATGGACGACGCCGCGCGCATCGCCGTCGAGACGGTGCGCGACGCGGACACCACCGTCGAAGAGGTGCGTTTTGTCCTCTTCGACGACCGTGCGTACGCGGCGTTCGCCGCGCAGACCGGCTGACCGCGGACCGCGCGGGCCGGCCGGCGGCAGCTGAGCGGAGGGAGGTTCGAGGCCATGGACGGACGCTGGCTCGCCCGCCTGTCATTGGTGGCCGGGACGGTGGCGGTGCTGGTCCTGCTGCTGTTCGCCGGGCTGCGGAGCATCGTCCTGGTGGGCGTGGGGGCGGCCGGTCTGGCCGTCACCGCAATCGGCGTGTGGTGGGTGCTCTCGCACAGGGGCGTGGTGCGGGCGCTCGCTCTCGTCCTGGTCGTGGCGGCGCCGCTCGCCGTCCTCGTGCTCTACGTCGCCGCCGGGCTGCTCTGGGTGGTGCTGGTCTCGCTCGGGTTGTGGGCGCTGGCCGTCTCCGCGGGCCGGGCCGCGCTGGCGGGGGAGACCGGCCGGGCAGGCCCGCGGGAGGCGCCGGCCGAGCCCCCCGCACGCCCCTTCCTGATCATGAACCCGCGCTCGGGCGGCGGGAAGGTCGGGAAGTTCGAGCTGGTGCGGAAGGCGGAAGCGCTGGGCGCCGAGGTCGTGGTGCTGGATCCCTCGCACCCGCAGGACGTGGCCGGCCTGGCCCGCCGGGCCGCCGACGACGGCGCGGACCTGCTCGGGGTGGCCGGCGGTGACGGCACCCAGGCGCTGGTCGCGGGCGTGGCGGCGGAGCGCGGCATCCCGTTCCTGGTGATCTCCGCGGGGACCCGCAACCACTTCGCCCTGGACCTCGGCCTCGACCGCGAGGACCCCTCGACCTGCCTGGAGGCGCTGACCGACGGCGCCGAACTGCGGGTCGACCTCGGCTACGTCGGCGACCGCGTCTTCGTCAACAACGCCTCCTTCGGCGCCTATGCCGCGGTGGTGCAGAGCCCGGCGTACCGCGACGACAAGGCCCGTACGATCCTCGACATGCTGCCGGACCTGCTGACCCGGCACAGCGGCCCACGACTGACCGTCCGCGCCGGTACCACGGCCCTCGACGGGCCGCAGGCCGTACTGGTGAGCAACAACCCCTACCGCATGGGGGATCCGGCGGGCCTGGGACGCCGGCAGCGGCTGGACTCCGGCCTCCTGGGCGTGCTGGGCGTGCACGTCGACAACGCGGCGCAGGCGGCCTGGATGCTGCGCGGCCGCCGCGGCCCCGGGCTGACCTCGTTCACCGCCCCGGAGGTGGTCATCGACGCCGACGCGTCCGTCGTCCAGGCGGGTGTCGACGGCGAGGCCCTCACCCTGCCCACGCCGGTCCGCTGCCGGATCGCCGCCGGCGCCCTGCGGGTACGGGTGCCCCGCCACCGCCCCGGAGTGCCGCACAGCGCACCGACGATGAACTGGCGGCGGGTACGGCGGCTGGCGGTACGGATGGGACGGGCGGCACGGGGGCGCACCGCCGGCTGAGTACGGTCCGCCCCGGCCCGCCCAAGCCCCGGAGGCAGCAGCCCCAAGCCCCGGAGGAGCCCCAAGCCCAGGAAGAACCCCAAGCCCTGGAGGAGCCCGAAGCTCTGAGGGCGGCACGAAGCCCGTACGCGGACCGAAGCCCCGTACGCAGAACCCAGCACATCGACCGGAGGAAGGAGGCAGCATGCCCGTCAGGTGAAACAACGAGAGGGGAACCGAGATGACGGAGCCTTACCCGGCAATCGATCCGTACGCCACCGGGCTGCTCGACGTCGGCGACGGCAACCGCGTGTACTGGGAGGTCTGCGGCAACCCCGAGGGGAAGCCCGCGCTGGTCGTCCACGGCGGGCCGGGGTCGGGATGCAGTACGGGTGCGCGGCGGCACTTCGACCCGGACCGCTATCGCGTCGTCCTCTTCGACCAGCGCGGCTGCGGGCGCAGTACCCCGCATGCCAGTGACCCGGCCACGGACATGCGGCACAACACCACCGGTCATCTGCTCGCCGATATGGAGCAGTTGCGGGTACACCTGGGCATCGACCGCTGGCTGCTGTTCGGCGGATCGTGGGGTTCGACGCTGATCCTGGCGTATGCGGAGCGGCACCCGGCTCGGGTGTCGGAGATCGTCATCCCCAGCGTCACCATGACCCGGCGTTCGGAGATCGACTGGCTCTACCGGGGTGTCGGCCGGTTCTTCCCGGAGGCGTGGGAACGCTTCCTCGCCGGCGCTCCGGGGGTGGGGCGGGACGGTGACATCGTCGGGGCTTATGCGCGCCTGATGGCGGACCCCGACCCCGGGGTGCGCGAGCGGGCCACTGCCGACTGGTGCGCCTGGGAGGACACGGTGCTCTCCCTGGAGCGGTACGGTGCCCCCCGCCCCTACGGCGACCGCCCCCCGGACGCCCGGGTGGCCCTGGTCCGGATCTGCTCGCACTACTTCGCGCACGGGGCATGGCTGGAGGAGGGCGCCCTGCTGCGGGACGCCGGGCGGCTGGCGGGTATCCCGGGAGTGCTCGTCCACGGGCGTCAGGACATGGGGGGACCGCCGTACACCGCCTGGGAGCTGGCCCGCGCCTGGCCCGATGCCCGGCTGACCGTCATCCCCGACGCGGGGCACAAGGGGAGCGAGGCGACACGTGACGAGGTGATCGGGGCGCTCGACCGGTTCGCCGACGGGTGAGTACCGAGCGGCGGCTGAGGTGACCCGCGCCGTCCCTGGTGGCCCGACGTTGATGTCGGATTCTCGCCAGCCGGATGCCGCCGACTGAGGAATCCTGAGGTCATGCACACCGACACCGAGCGTTGTCTGCGGGCCGTGCAGTCCAAGGATGCCCGCTTCGACGGCTGGTTCTACACCGCCGTGGTCACGACCCGTATCTACTGCCGTCCCAGCTGCCCCGTGGTGCCACCCAAGCCGGAGAACATGCGCTTCTACCCGAGTGCGGCCGCCGCCCAGCAGGCGGGGTTCCGGGCCTGCAAGCGGTGCCGCCCGGACGCCAGCCCGGGGTCGCCCGAGTGGAACGAGCGGGCCGACCTCGTCGCGCGTGCCATGCGGCTGATCGCCGATGGCCTCGTCGACCGTGAGGGCGTGCCCGGACTCGCGGCCCGGCTCGGTTACAGCACCCGGCAGATAGAGCGCCAGCTGCTGGCGGAGCTGGGGGCGGGGCCGCTCGCCCTGGCCCGCGCCCAGCGCGCACAGACCGCCCGGCTCCTGGTGGAGACCACCGCCCTGCCGATGGCCGATGCCGCCTTCGCCGCCGGATTCGCCAGCATCCGTACCTTCAACGAGACGGTGCGGGAGGTCTTCGCGCTGTCCCCGACGGAGCTGCGGCAGCGCGCCCGGCCCGGCCCCCGTGCCGCGGTGCCCGGCTCGCTCGCGCTGCGGCTGCCTTTCCGCCGGCCGCTCAACCCCGACAACCTCTTCGGACACCTTGCCGCCACCGCGGTCCCCGGGGTCGAGGAGTGGCGGGACGGCGCCTACCGCCGGACCCTGAGCCTCCCCTACGGGCACGGCATCGTCGCGCTCTCCCCCCGCCCCGAGCACATCGACTGCCGCCTCTCCCTCACCGATCTGCGCGACCTGGCCGGGGCCATCGCCCGCTGCCGCAGGATGCTCGACCTCGATGCCGACCCGGAGGCGGTCGACGGGCTGCTCCGCGAGGATCCGCTGCTGGCGCCGCTCGTCGACAAGGCGCCGGGACGACGGGTCCCGCGCACGGTCGACGCCGAGGAATTCGCCGTCCGCGCCGTCCTCGGCCAGCAGGTGTCCACCGCGGCGGCCCGCACCCACGCCGGACGGCTGGTCCGTGCGCACGGCGAGCGGGTCGACGACCCGGGCGGCGGCCTCAGCCACCTCTTCCCCTCCGCCGCCGCGCTCGCCGGACTGGACCCGGAGGCGCTGGCGATGCCCCGTACCCGCCGGGCCACCCTTACGGGCGTCATCGCCGCGCTCTGCTCCGGCGCGCTGCAACTGGGCGTCGGCAGCGACCGGGACGAGGCCCGCGCACAGCTCGCCTCGTTGCCGGGCATCGGCCCCTGGACCGTCGAATGCATCGCCATGCGTGCGCTCGGCGACCCGGACGCCTTCACCCCGACCGACCTCGGTCTGCGCCGCGCGGCCGCCGGGCTCGGGCTGCCGCACACCCCGGCGGCCCTGACCCGGCACTCCGCGCGCTGGCGCCCCTGGCGCGCCTACGCCGTCCAGTACCTCTGGGCGACCGACGACCACCCCATCAATCACCTTCCGACGAACTGAGCCCGCAGTCATGACTGATCCCGCGCCCGCACCTGCACCTGCACCCGCACCCGCACCTGCACCCGCGCCCGCGCCCGATGCCCCCGTCACCCACACCGTCCTGGACGGCACCCCGGTGGGGCCGCTCACCCTGGTCGCCGTCGGTCATGCGCTCGCCGGCCTCTACATGACCGACCAGCGTCACCGCCCGCCCCAGGAAACCTTCGGCGACCCGGCGGACCCCGGCGACCCGCCGTTCGCCGCGGCCATCGCCCAGCTCCGGGCCTATTTCCGTGGTGAGTTGACCACCTTCGACCTGCCGCTCGCCCTGCGCGGCACGCCCTTCCAGCGCCGCGTCTGGGCGGCGCTGTGCACGATCCCGTACGGCGAGACCCTCTCGTACGGGCAGCTCGCCGCACGCATCGGCGTCCCGGCGGCGTCCCGCGCGGTCGGCCTGGCCAACGGACGCAATCCGGTCGGCATCATCGTCCCCTGCCACCGTGTCGTCGGCGCCAACGGCAGCCTCACCGGCTACGGCGGCGGCCTCGACCGCAAGCGCCGGCTGCTCGCCTTCGAGCGCACGGAGGACGACGGCCTGTTCCCGGTGGAGGGCTGCGGGTGACGGGCCGTCGAGGCCGAGGTCCGGAGGGGAAGACCTCAGGGCCGCCCCGCCGCAGGGGCGAGGCCGTCGAACAGGGCCGGTACGGTCTCTGCCGCGAAGTCCGTCGCGCTCGCCGGAAGCAGCGCACCGGCCGGTGCCTCGGCGCCGGAGAACAGGTCGGTTGTGGACCGTACTGCGCGACAGCGGGCTCGGCCGGACGGCGGTCCGCCCGCCCCGCCTCGTCGGCACGCCGGGCGAGGGCCGCCACCCCCACGCCGTCGAGGCCGGTCCGGGGCCGGCGACGTCCTCGCCCGCGCCGACGTGGCCCACGCCATGCCCGGCTTCGTCATCGACGCGCGGACCTTCGGCCGTGCGGTCGGCATCAGCCGCTGAGGCCGTCCCTCCGGTGACCCGGCACGGATACGCGTCCTGGTTCCGTCCGCCACACGCCGTCCCGCCGGGCCACCACCGGCATCAGCCCCCGACGACGCCGCGCACCGCGTCGACCAGCTCCGCCGCCGTCTCCAGCGCACATGTCAACTCCGCCTCCCCGCGCCCGATGCCGCCGAGCAGCGCGGTGGCTCGGGCACCGAAGCCGGGCGGTGTCTCCGGCATCGCCGCGGCCGCCGCGAGCGCGCCCTTCTCATTGAGGCACCAGATGCGGTGATGGGCGTGCAGCGCCTGGACCAGGTCACCGACGGCCAGGGACAGGCACAGGGCCGCATGCAGCACGTCCGCGGCGCCGGAGGACTTGCCCGCCATCGCCACCGAGAACCCGGCGTCCCAGACCGCGCCGCCGGTCAGCGCCTTGCGCAGGGCCTCGGGATAGGTGCGGGTCTCCTGCCGCAGGAGGGCCAGTTCCCCGTCGGTGTCGGCGAGCACCCGGCCCAGCGCCGCTTCGCCCGGGTAGGCGGGGGACCAGAAGCCGAGGGGGTGACCGGTCTGCCGGCCGATCTCGTAGCGGCCTTCGCGGCACTCGTCCCACACCTGCCGCACCCGGTCGACGTCCCGCAGGATCCAGTCCACATGGCGGCCGTCGGGCAGGACGAGCCAGGCCCCGCCGTTGACCCACGTGCCCCAGGCACCCGGCCCGTACACCTCGACGGGCCCGCCGGTCACCTCCGCGGCCAGTGCCTCCAGCGCCGCCAGATCCGGCTCGCCCCGGTAGTACACGCCCAGATCCCAGTCGGAGTCCGGCCGCTGTGTGCCCCGTGCCCGGCTGCCCCCGAGCATCACCCCGACAACTCCCGGCACCTGCGCGACTTTCGCGGCAATGTCATCCATCCCGGCAGGCTAAGGGTTTTCCCGCGATCCGTGGCGGGCGCACGACTGATCCCTGGCGGGCGCACGACGAGGGTTTACGGGACAGCCCTCAGGTGGCGCGGTACGCCCGCTGCCCGGCCTGTTCCGGCGTACCGCCCGCCCCCACCGGTGGAACGCCGTCCTCCAGTTCCGCCGGCCCACGGCCGTCCGCGAGGGCCTGCAACGCGCCGCCGATGCGCAGGGCCATCTCCCGGTTCACCAGGGTCTGGGCCTCGTCCCAGTGCACCATCCGCCATGAGAGCAGTTCCTCCTCCTGCACCCGGATCGCGGCCAGCTGCGCGGTGTCCAGCACGCCGCCGTCGTAGAGGTACGACACCCGCGGCGGCCGGTCCTTTCCGCGTACCCAGTCGACGGCGAGCAGCGCGCCGGGCTCCACGTCCAGGCCGATCTCCTCGGTGGTCTCGCGGCGGGCCGCCTGACGGGGCGACTCGCCCCGGTCCGACTCGACGGTGCCGCCCGGCAGGATCCAGGTGTCGCGGTAATTGGGCTCCACGAGCAGAAGACGGCCCTCCGCGTCGCGGAAGATGACGCCCGCGCCCGCGAGCACGCGGGGCAGACCGGCGATGTAGGTGGCGTAGTCCATGGTGGTCACGGCGCGAGCCTAGACGGAAAGGGTGCCCTGCCACGCCGGCCCGGTGGATCTTGGCGGCGCACCCCGGGGGCGCTCGGCAGCGCGCCCGCCCAAGTGCCCTGTTCGCCGGGTCGTGCGCCGGATATGGTCACAGCGGCGCGACTGCCAGTTCGAAAGCAAGGGGAAACACGGTGGCGGACGCAGCAAGGACATCCACAGCACGGGTGCTGATCGCCGCGGACAAATTCAAGGGTTCGCTCACGGCCGTCGAGGTCGCCGGGCATGTCAGGGCAGGTCTGCGGCGGGTGGTCCCCGGTCTGGACGTGGCCGCCGTCCCGGTCGCGGACGGCGGCGACGGCACGGTCGCGGCGGCCCTCGCGGCCGGCTTCACCCGCCATGAGGCCCGGGTCACCGGCCCCACCGGCGTGCCGGTGACGGCCACCTTCGCGCTGCGCGAGGGGGCATCCCCAGCGGTAGCCGGGGGAGGCACCGCGGTGGTGGAGATGGCGGAGGCCTCCGGGCTCCAGCACCTTCCGGAGGGCGTCTTCGCACCGTTGACGGCGACCACGTACGGCACCGGTGAGCTGCTGCGCGCGGTCCTCGACGCGGGCGCGACCTCGATCGTCCTCGGCGTCGGCGGCAGCGCCACGACCGACGGCGGCGCGGGCATGCTCGCGGCGCTGGGCGCGCGGTTCCTGGACGCGGACGGCGAGCCGGTCGCCCCCGGCGGCGGCCCGCTCGGCGAGCTGGCCACGGCCGACCTGTCGGGACTGGACCCGCGGCTGGCGAAGACCGGGATCGTGCTCGCCGGCGATGTCGACAATCCGCTCACGGGCCCGAAGGGCGCCCCGGCCGTCTACGGCCCGCAGAAGGGCGCGAGCGAGGCGGACGTGGCCACGCTGGACGCCGCGCTGGCGCACTACGCCGAGGTGCTGCGGCGCGCGGTGGGCCCGAAGGCCGCGGAGTACGCCCAGGCGCCCGGCGCGGGCGCCGGGGGCGGGATCGGCTACGGCGCGCTGGTCGGTCTGGACGCGGCGTTCCGGCCGGGCATCGACGTGATGCTCGACGTCCTGGGCTTTGCCCCGGCACTGGCGAAGGCCACCTTCGTCATCACCGGCGAGGGCTCGCTCGATACGCAGACGCTGCACGGCAAGGCGCCGGCCGGCGTGGCGGCCGCGGCCTGTGCGGCCGGCCTGGACGTGGTCGCGGTCTGCGGCCGGCTCCAGCTGACGCCGGAGGCACTCGGCGCGGCCGGGATCCTGCGGGCCTACGCCCTGACGGATCTGGAGTCCGACCCGGCCCGCTGCATGGCCGGGGCGGGCCCGCTCCTGGAGCGGGCGGCGGAGCAGCTGGCGCGCGACTTCCTGCTCTGAGGCGAGGTGCGGCCCGCCGTGGGGCCGTACCCACCACAACGCCGCGGGCCCCTCACCGAAGGCGTTCACCGCCCTCGTCCTCGTCCTGCAATCCGGCACCCTCGCCACCTTCGCCGTCCTCGACCTGCTGCTCTTCTTCCTCGCC
>NZ_JBSHBP010000054.1:0-52076 GCF_053612065.1 Streptomyces sp. NPDC054765
GCCGGGCCGCAGAGGCCCGGCCGCGGCCGGTGGGTGTCGTGAGCGGACTGGCGGGTGAGGTCAGTTGTCCTTGAGGACGCCGGCGGTGCGGGCCTCGGCGAGCCACTCGGGGAACTCGACCATCAGCTGCTGGTAGAGCTCGTCGTGGGAGAGGCTGCGCGGGTCGCGGCCGGCGTGGAAGAAGCCGGCGTTGTCGACCGCGCGCTTCTCCGGGACGGTCAGGTCGTCGAGCTTGCGGAGGAAGTCGAAGCCCTTGGCGTCCGGGTCTCCGAAGCCGATGAACTGCCAGAAGATGGGGAGTCCGGCCGCTTCGCAGAGCGCCTTTTCGGCGGCCGGCTTGGAGGTCGGGGCGCCGTCGGTCTGGAAGATGACGAAGGCCGGGGCGGTGGAGCCGGACTTCTTGTAGTGCTCGATGACGGCGTTGATGGCCCAGTGGTAGTTCGTACGGCCCATGTGGCCGAGGCCGGCGTGCAGTTCCGCGATGCGGCCCTCGTAGTGGGTGAGGTCGATCTCGGCGGTGCCGTCGATGTCGGTGGAGAAGAAGACGACGGGGACGGTGGCGTCGTCGTCGAAGTGTGCGGAGAGGCCGAGGGCCTGCTCGGCGAGGTTCTGGACCGTGCCGTCCTTGTAGTAGTGACGCATCGAGCCGGAGCGGTCGAGGACCAGGTAGACGGCGGCGCGCTGGGTGGCGAGGCCGTGCTTGTCCAGGGTGGCGCCGGCGGACTTGTAGAGGCTGACGAGTGCGGGGGCCGCGGTGGCGAGCAAGGCCGCGGCCTTGTCCTGGCCTGCCTCCTTCGGCTTCGCCTCGGCGACCGGCTCGGCGACCGGCTCGGCGACCGGCTCGGCGTCCGGCTCGGCGACCGGCTCGACGAACGCCTCGGCGTCCGGCTCGGCGGCGAGTTCCGCCACGGGTTCGGCTGCGGGTTCGGCCGCGGGTTCGGCTGCGGGTTCGGCCTTCGCCCCGGCTCCGGGCTCGGTCACCGGCTCGGCCTCGGGGTCCGCCGTTGCGACCGGCTCGTTCGCCGGCTCGGCCTCGGCCTTCGGCTCCGCCTCGGGCTCGGCCGCCGGTTCCGCAACCGTCTTGACCACGGGCTCGGCGACGATCTCCGCCGCAGGCTCGTTCGCCGGCGCCGCCTCACGCTCCGCCTCCGCCTCACGCTCCGGCTCCGGCTCGGTGGCATCAGCCGTCGGTTCGGCGGCTGCCGCCGGAGCCTGGCCCGGGTTGTCGAAGGCCTGGCTGACGAGGTCGGAGACGGTGTCGGAGGGGGCCGGGGCGGCGTCCGCGGTGACGGCGTCCGCCGCGGAGCCGACCGTGGCCGGCTCGTCCTTGTCGTCGCCGCTGCCCTCGTGGGTCTTGGCCTCGTCGGTCTTGCTCTCGGCGGCGTCCGCCTCGGCCTTCTCGGTCGTCTCGGCCTTCTCGGCCTTCTCGGCCTTCTCGGCCTTCTCGGTCTCTTCGGTCGTCCCGGAGGCCGCCGTTTCAGCGGTGGCTGTCCCGGCGGCGGACGGCTCGGCCGTCGTGGTGGGCTCGGCCGCCGCCTCGTCCTCCCGCACCGCGGACGTCTCCGCCGCCCGGTCGCCGCGGTCCGCCCGGCCGCCCTGGGCCGGCAGCGTCGCGGTCGTCGGGGCCGGGTCGGGAGTCTCCGCGGGGGCCGTCCGGGCGGCCGGGACCTCGGCTTCCGGGGTGGCTGTGGTGACGGCCGGGACGGACTCTTCGCGGGCCTCCGGGATGGTCGCGGACTCCGGCTTGTCGGCGCCGCTCGGGGCCGCGCCGGTTTCTTCACGGGTCGCCTTGGAGCGACCGAAAGCGTTGCGCAGCAGACTCCGAATGCCCATCGGCGAACCTCTCTTGTGTGTGGTGGGTGCGGCGTATGTCCGTGAAGCACAGACATGTCCCTGACCAGGACGGATACGTAAGGGTAGCGGCCGACACCGGCCTCATCGTGGGACCCCGCGCCTTGTGTGGTGGGCCATCCGGGGGTGTTGTGGGGGTGGATGGTTTCAGTCGCCGCGGCCAGGATGCGTCCGGCCTGCGTATGAGGTGGTTCGGGCGTCCGCACCGTTCCTCTCGCGCCTGCAGAACCTCCTCGGCCGTCCGCAAAACCTCCACGGCAGCCCGTAAGGGTTCTCCGACGGGACGTATCACTGCACCGGGCTGAACGGGCCGGCTGCCCGGCGGGGCCCTCACATGCCCCCGGACATACGCACGGACGGGAATGCGCCGGGCAGCCTTGACGGGGTGTTCGGATGGGCGGTCGGCGCGGAACGGCGCGGAACGGCGCGGTGGGATCCCGTAGTTCCTGCCGGTTCCTGCCTTTTTCCCGCCGGAGCCGCCGTCTGCGAGCCGAGCGTGCAGGAGCGGCGGGTGGCGGCCGTGGTGCGGCACGTGGGCGAGGGGGGCGGGGCGAATGTGGAGGAAGGTGCGTCGTAACGGCCATGCGGGGAAGGTGAGTTGGGCTGGTCTTGCGTGGTGGGTGTATGGCGTGAGGACGGACAGGACATCGTGAGCCGAGGGACGTCAGGGGCTCGTGGGGCGGGGGTGGCCTCCGCTTCCCGCCCGGATCGCTGCCCGTTCACGGCGCCGAGGCGGCGCCGCACATCACGCCGCGGAAACGATGTGGCAAGAGCTGGGTAAGAAGTGAGTCGTTCAGGTATCCGATGCGCAGGTGTGCCCGTCTTCTCCGGTGACCATTGTCAGGAGCCGCCCGTTGTGCCTTTGGCGGCCGGTAAGAAGGCAAGAACCCTTTCGAGGGTGACGGGAGATGTGGGCGCATGGGGCTGACCAGTCAGTCGCTCGAATACACGGTGATCGTGCTGGCGGTGGCCTGTGTCGCCGCCACGGTGTGGCTCTGGCCCCGGTTGTCGCGGCGCGGGGTGGGCCCCGTTCTGGGCAGACTGGGCGCCATCGTGGCCACCCAGGTGTCGATCGTGTGCGCACTCGCCCTCGCCGTGAACACGAACTTCGAGTTCTACGGCAACTGGGATGAGCTGCTGGGCAACAATGACAAGGCCCCGGTGTCCGTGAGCCAGGGCGGCGGGCAGTACGCCTCCGTCGGCAACATCAAGGGCGGACTGATCCAGCCGGCCGGTCCGCAGGGCCTCGACCGGGTGACCGGACTGCCCAAGGGGCCCGCGAGCAAGGTGGGCAAGGTCGAGTCCGTACGGATCGTCGGCCGCCGTACGCGGGCCATCAACCCGGGCTTCGTCTATCTGCCGCCGCAGTACTTCCAGCAGCAGTTCCGCCGGCAGCGGTTCCCCGTCATGGTCGTCATCAGCGGTTACCCCGGCGGGATCATGAACCTTGCGCAGCATCTCCAGGTGCCGCAGAGCGCGGGCCGGCTGATCGCGCAGAACAAGATGCAGCCGACGGTGATCGTGATGGTCCGGCCGACGATCGCGCCGCCGCGGGACACCGAGTGTGTGGATGTACCGGGCGGGCCGCAGGCCGAGACGTTCTTCACCAAGGATCTGCCGGACGCCATGAAGTCGGCCTACCGGGTGGGCCATGACCCCAGTGCTTGGGGCGCGTTCGGGTACTCGTCCGGTGGTACGTGCTCGCTGCAGCTCGCGATGCGCAACCCGAAGGCCTACACCTCGGCGGTCTCGCTCTCCGGTGACTATGCGATCAAGGACGATCTGACCACCGGCAGCCTCTTCGGTCCCGGTCCGGTGGGTGCCAAGCGGGAGCACGAGCACGATCTGCTGTGGCGGCTGAAGAACATGCCCGCGCCGCAGATCTCCGCGCTGGTGGCCAGCAGCCGTAAGGGCGAGGCGGATTACGGCGAGACCATGAAGTTCATCCACGCCGCCAAGTCGCCGATGACGGTCGACTCGATCATCCTGCCGCAGGGCAGCCACCAGTTCTCGACCTGGCGGCGCGAGGTCGTGCCGGCCCTGGAGTGGCAGAGCCAGCAGCTGACGTTCCCGCAGGACACCCAGGCTGTCGCCCCGCCGCGCAAGCCGGGCGCAGGTGTGGCGAAGGGCGGCGCCCCGGGGCAGCACGCCGGGGCCTCCAAGGCGCCGGCGGCGTCCGACGACAAGGGACACCGGCGGGTGGAGGCGGAGCGCCCCCAGGGGTGAGCCGCACAGGAGCTGAGCAGGGGCGTCGGAGCAGTCCGGCGCCCCTGTTGCGTGCGGTGGGGCGATGCGGCGGCGGGGCGGTGGCGTGGTGGTGGGTGCCGTCAGGCCGTGGGTGGGCCGTGGGCCGTGGGCTGTGAGCCACGGCCCCTGGGCCGAGGCGGGCGCCGTGTGCCGTAGGGCCGGTGGACCGTCCGGCCTCGTCCGGGGCGTGTCGCCTCGTCCGGGGCGTGTCGCCTCGTCCGGGGCGTGTCGCCTCGTCCGGGGCGTGCCTCCTCGTCCGGGGCGTGTCGCCTCGTCCGGGGCATGCCTCCTCGTCCGGGGCATGCCGCCTGAGGGGCGGCCGTCCGGCCCTTCCACATGATTCGCTGAACCCCGGGTAACCGGACTTCCCATCGGCGCACTGCGCATCTCGCACACCGGGGAGTGACCTCATGGCGCGTACGCAACAGGGCGACGAGGCGGCGTGGTCCCCCGTGGCCGCGCGGGCCCCGCTGGCCGTCCGGGTCCTTGTGCTGGTGCTGGCGTTCGCCGCGATGGTGGCTTTCGCGGTGGCGCTGGCGCGGGTCACGCTGACCCCGTCGGCGGCCTCGGTGCCGCTGACCCACCCCAATCTCCGCCCCGGCGACTCGATCCGGAGTTATCTGGCGCAACCGCACCTGGCCGATACGGTCAAGCAGCTCGGCGGCAATGTCGTGCTGGGGGTGCCGTTCGGGGTGCTGCTGCCGGTGCTGCTGCCGCAGGCGCGTGGGCTGCTGCGGGTCGGGGTGGCGACTGCGCTGGTGATGCTGCTGGTGGAGCTGGTGCAGGGGGCTCTGATCACCGGCCGGGCGTTCGACATCGACGATGTGATCCTCAACTGCTCCGGCGCGCTGATCGGTTATCTGCTGCTGGGACGCCGGCTGGGCCGCGCCGTGCATCCCCGGCGCCGGCACTGGTGGCACCGGTTCAGCGGGACGGCGCCGGTGGGGCAGTCCCAGGCCACGGAGGTCCGGCCGGGATGACGGGAAGCAGCCCGGCACCGGCCGTCCGGCTGCGACTCACCCGGCGCCCGGTCCCCCGTGCCGGACGCTACGGGCGGTAGACCATCCCCGGCTCCGGCTTCGCCGGGGACAGCAGCTGGGAGACCGTGACGACCGTGTAGCCGCGCTTCTTCAGCTCCTTGAGGATGCCGGGTACGGCCGGCACGGTCCCCTTGTAGATGTCGTGCAGCAGGATGATGCCGTCGCGCTCGGTCTGGTCGAGCACCCGCTTGGTGATCAGGGCCGAGTCGTTGGTCTCGTAGTCCTTGGCGGTCACGCTCCACAGCACCTGCGCCAGGCCGAGATCCTTGCTGACCTCGGAGACTTCCTCGTCGGTCCTGCCCTGCGGCGGGCGCATCAGCCGGGGCGTCTTGCCGGTGATCTTGCGGACCGCGTCCTGGACGAGGGACAGCTCGCGCTTGGCCTCGGCGGGCTTGATGTCGGTCAGGATCTGGTGCGACCAGGTGTGGTTGGCCAGTTCATGGCCCTCGGCGTCGATCCGCCGGACCTCGGCGGGGCGCTTGTCGACATGGTTCTTGCCGAGCATGAAGAAGGTGGCGTGCACCTGCTCCTTCTTGAGGATGTCCAGCAGACGGCCGGTGTTCTCGCTGGGGCCCGCGTCGAAGGTGAGCGCGACGCACTTGGCCTTGCGGCAGTCGACGTCGTCACCGGCCGCGCCGTGCGCCGTGGTCCGGCCGCCGCCCCGCGGGGCCTTCTTGCCCCCGTTCCTGGCGTCCTGCCCGGTCCCGTTCGTGCCGTCGCCGTTCTCCGCTCCCCGGGCCGCGGCGAGTTGGGCGTCCTTCGCCTTGACGGCGGCCGCCGGGGCGTCGGCGCGGGCGTCCGTCGGCGCGGTGACGTCGTAGGTCGCGCAGCCGCTGAGGGCGAGGCCCAGGGACGTGGCCGCCAGCAGCCCGGCTATGGACGTGCGGCGGGCCGCGGAAATCTGCTGCGGCATGCGGGTCTCCCTTCGGATGCGGTCGGTGCGGTCGGTGGAGGACGAGCCAGTGACCTGCGGTTTTGCGCATGGTGCGGCCGGCGCGTACGCGGTATCGCCGCGTCGCGCCCTGCCTCGGTCTCCGCGGCGAACGAACTCGAAGGAACTATACATAGGCAGTACACACTGCATGTATACGTGGGGTGTGTATGTGAGGCGGGTATGCGGAGTGGGGGGAGCGGGCGGGCCGAGTGGGCCGGGCGGCCGTCGGCGGCGGTCCTCCGTAGCCACCCCGATCGGATGCGCCCGCCGCGACACCCCGCCCCCGCCGGGGTGGACTCGTACCGTGACCGCACCGCCGCCGGACGACTGTCTGGCCCGCAACGACTGGATCTGCGGCGACTATCTGAGCACCCGTCGGCAGATCCTGCTCGACGCGGTCGGCCAGCACCTCCAGCTGACGGTGATCTCGGTGGCGCTCGGGCTGGTGATCGCGGTCCCGCTGGCACTGCTGGCCCGCCGCAGGCGCTGGACGGTCGGACCGGTGCTGGGAATCACCACGGTCCTCTACACCATCCCGTCGCTGGCGATGTTCTCGCTGCTGCTGCCGTTCTACGGGCTGTCCGCCACCCTCGTCGTGGTGGGCCTCGCGCTGTACTCCCTCACCCTGCTCGTACGCAACATCCTGGCGGGGCTGGACGGCGTCCCCGCCGAGGCCAAGGAGGCCGCCCGCGGCATGGGGTACGGTCCGACGCGCCAACTCCTGGCCATCGAGCTGCCGCTGGCCGTACCGGCCGCGATGGCCGGGCTGCGGATCGCCACCGTTTCGGCCGTCGCGCTCACCACCGTCGGCGCGATCGTGGGGTACGGCGGGCTGGGCAACCTCATCTACGCCGGCATGAATTCCTTCTTCAAGGCGCAGGTGCTCACCGCGTCCGTGCTGTGCGTGATCATCGCGATCGTCTTCGATCTGCTGCTGCTCGGCGCGGAACGGCTGCTCACTCCCTGGCGCCGGGCCGGCCGTAAGGCACGGGTGCGGACCCGCTCCACCGCGGGGGCGAGGCCGCCGGCCACGGTCGCCGGGCGACGGACATGAACACCCTCTCCGCGGTCTGGACGTGGCTGACCACCGCCGCCAACTGGTCGGGTGAGAACGGGGTCTGGCACCGCCTCGGACAGCACCTCGTGCTCACCTTCGCCTGTCTGGTGATCAGCTCCCTGATCGCACTGCCGGTCGCCCTGACCCTCGGCCACCTGGGCCGCGGTGGCGCGCTGGCCGTCAACCTCGCCAACATCGGCCGCGCGGTGCCGACCTTCGCCGTACTCGTCCTGCTTCTGCTCACCCCCATCGGGCGGTACGGCCAGTGGCCGACGATCATTGCGCTGGTGCTGTTCGCCATCCCGCCGTTGCTGACCAATGCCTACGTGGGGATGCGCGAGGTCGACCAGAACGTGGTGCGGGCCGCGCGGGGCATGGGGATGACCGGGACGCAGCTGGTGTGGCGGGTCGAGGTGCCGCTCGCCTTTCCGCTCGTCCTGACGGGCATCCGGATCGCCGCGGTGCAGCTGGTGGCCACCGCCACGCTCGCCGCGCTGGTGGGCGGCGGCGGGCTCGGCCGGATCATCACCGCGGGGTTCAACCTGGCCAGCACCCCCCAGGTGGTGGCCGGTGCGGTGCTGGTCGCGGTGTTCGCGCTGCTGATGGAGGCCGCCTTCGAGACGGCGCAGCGGTTCGCACCGGGCTGGGTACGGGGGCGGATCCGGTGAGGGCGGTCGTGGCGGCCCTCGTGGTCCTCACCGCGGTGGGGCTCTCGGCCTGCACCACCGGTCCCTCCCTGGAGAGCCGTGCCGCGATCACCACCTCCCCCGGCGACAGCCACGATCTGGCCATCGGGTCGGCGGGCTTCACGGAGAGCGAGCTGCTCGCCCAGATGTATGCGGCGCTGCTCAGTCATGCCGGATACCGGACCCATGTCCTGACGGTCGGCAACCGCGAGCTGTACGAACCCGCGCTGGAAGCCGGGCAGATCGATGTCGTCCCCGAGTACGCCGCGACCTTCGCGGACTGGCTCAACGCCAAGAACCAGGGGGCCGAGGCGCCCCCGGTCGCCTCGCCGGACCTCGGCGTCACCATGGCCGCGCTGCGCCGGCTCGCCGGCCCCCGCGGTCTGACCGTTCTCCCGGCCGGCCGGGCCGTCGACCAGAACGCCTTCGCGGTGAGCGCCGCATACGCCCGCAAGTACCACCTCAAGACCCTCAGCGACCTGGGGCGTGCCAAGCTGCCGGTGCGTCTTGCGGCGGGCGACGAGTGTGTGCAGCGGCCGTTCTGCGCGCCGGGGCTCAAGAAGCGGTACGGGATCACCATCACCGCGATCGACCCGAAGGGCGTCGGCACCACGCCCGCCAAACAGGCCGTGCAGACCGGGCAGGACCAGATGGTGCTGACCACCAGCACCGATGCCACCCTCGACCAGTTCGGTCTGGTGCTACTGACCGACGACAAAAAGCTCCAGAACGCCGATTACGTCGTGCCCGTCGTCAACCGCGCCCGTGCGGGCAGTGAACGGGCGGCCGGCGCGCTCAACCGCCTCAACAAGGTCCTGACCACCGCCGATCTGGCGTACCTCAATGAGCAGGTGGACAGCTGGCGGCGGCTGCCGGCGGATGTGGCGCGCAACTACCTCCAGTCCAAAGGGCTGTTGCCCAAGGGCTGACCTCCGTCGGTGCGGCGGCGTGGTGTTTCACGTGAAACGCCACGCAGGCGGGCAGGCAGGCACGCACACAGGCACGCACATAAGCAGGGCGGGCCGTTTCACGTGAAACAGCCCCTTCCCGCGAGCTCACTCCGTCGGTACCGAATCCACCTCGGCCCGCTCGCGCGGGACCCCTCGCCCGTCCGAGTCGATGGTGCGGCGCAGCGCCTCATGGAGCTTGGTCGGGGTGAGGACGCCAAGGAACCGGTGGCCGTCCAGGACCGCGATCCAGCCGGCGTCGTGTTTGAGCATCTCGCTGAAGGCCGCCTTGAGGGTGCCGGTCACCGGTACCCAGGCCTCCATCCGGCGGGCGTGGCCGGCGACCGTGCCTTCCACGCCGGCCAGTTCCCCGGTGCCCACCCAGCCGTGCAGTTCGCCCTCCTCGTCGAGCACCACCGCCCAGCGGGCACCCTCGGCCCGCAGCCGGGTCGCGGCCTCTGCGGCGGGCTCGCCGAGCCGGACGAGCGGAGGGCGTTCGAGGTCGCCGCGGTCGATTCCGGTGACCGAGAGCTGCTTCAACGCACGGTCGGTGCCGACGAATTCGGCGACATAGGGGGTGGCAGGGGCGCCGAGGACGCTCGCGGGGGTGTCGTACTGTTCGATCCGGCCTTCCCCGTAGACCGCGATCCGGTCGCCGAGCCGGATGGCCTCCTCGATGTCATGGGTGACCAGCAGCACCGTCTTGTGCATGGTGGCCTGCAGCCGCAGAAACTCCTTCTGCAGCCGGTCGCGGACGACCGGGTCGACCGCACCGAACGGCTCGTCCATCAACAGCACCGGCGGGTCGGCGGCGAGGGCGCGGGCCACCCCGACGCGCTGGCGCTGGCCGCCGGAGAGCTGCTCGGGGTAGCGCGAGCCGTACACCGCGGGGTCCAGGCCGACCAGGTCCAGGAGTTCGGCGGCCCGCTCGCGTGCCTTGGCCTTCTTCCACCCGGTCAGAAAGGGCACGGTGGCGGTGTTGTCGAGGACGGTGCGATGCGGGAAGAGGCCGGTCTGCTGGATGACATAGCCGATCCGGCGGCGCAGTGCGACCGGGTCGACACCGGCGATGTCCGAGCCGTCGACATAGATCTGCCCGTGTGTGGGGTCGATCAGCCGGTTGACCATCATCATGGTCGTCGTCTTGCCGCAGCCGGACGGTCCCACCAAGGTCACCAGCTCCCCCTCGCCGACCTCGAAGGAGAGATCGTCGACGGCGGTGGTCCCGTCGGGGTAGCGCTTGGTGACGGACTCGAACCGGATCATTGCGCCATTGAATCCCGCAGCGTGCGACCGGACCTGTCATGCGGGCAATCGGGTGGGCGGGCGGAGTCACGAGCCGTCAGGTCAGCCCGCTCCCGGCCCCAGGCCCGTTCCCTGTCCCGCACCCGCTTCCGGTCCCAGGCCTGCTTCCGGCCCGCCGCCCGTCCCCGCAGCGGCCGCCCTCCCCGCCCCGCCGGCCCTCAGCGTCCCGCTTTCCGTCGCCGTCCCGCTTTCCGTCGCCGCCCCGTTGTCCGTCCCCGCCCCGTCGCCCATCCGGTATCCGGCGCCCGGCACGGTCTCGATCACCGGCGGGTCGCCGAGCTTGGCGCGCAGCGTGCCGAGCGCGACGCGTACGGCGTTGGTGCGGTAGCTGGTGTGCTCCTCCCAGACCTCCTCGATCAGCTCATCGCCGCTGACCACCGCGCCCCGGGCGCGCAGCAGCACCTCCAGCACCCCGAATTCCGTGCGGGACAGCGCCAGCGGCCGGCCCTCGCGTACCGCCCGCCGGCGCGCGGTGTCGACGGTGATGCCGGCCCGTTCGATGACCCGCGGCGCAGCGGGGCGGGCCCGCCGGCCCAGTGCCAGCACCCGGGTGAGCAACTCCTCGTACGCGAACGGCTTGGTCAGATAGTCGTCGGCGCCCAGCCCACGTCCCTCGGCACGTTCATGGCCGGTGCCGGGGGCGGTGAGCAGCAACACCCGGGCCGGCAGCCCCTGTTCCGCCACCTGCCGGCAGAGCGCGTCGCCGCGCAGGCCGGGCAGCTCGCGGTCCACGACGAGCACGTCGTACGCGCCGGACAGGGCGGCCGCTGCCGTGCGGCCGTCGTGGACGACATCCACCGTGACCGCCTCGCGGCGCAGCCCCGCGGCGATCATGTCCGCGAGCAACTCCTCGGCCTCCACCACCAGTACGCGCATGGCGTCATATGTACCCGAGGCGGACCGTTCGGAGCCGTCATCCCCCGGCGCCGCCACCCGCGGACCAGGGAATTCACCAGGCTGGAGCTGAGCCGGGCGGCGCCCGGCGACGGGAGACACGGGGCGGCAGGTGCCGGCGGCGTGGACCGTACGGACCGGCCGGGGGCCCGTCCGGCCGCGCCCCGTCGAACGGGGGCCGGACAGCCCCGGTGCGGGGGGCCGTACGAGTTGCTTCCGCCGCACCGCCTCTCCTCCTGCCGCGTCCGGCCCCACCCGCGTGCTTACGATCCACTTCGGCCACCGGTCGGAAGGGTGGAAGGGAACGCCACGATGAGAGCCGTAGCAGTCAGCGCATTCGGTGAAAAACCGCAGCTCATGGATCTGCCACAGCCCGAACCAGGGCCCGGTGAGGTCTTGGTGCGGCTGTCCGCCGCCGGACTCAACCCCATCGACTGGAAGATCGCCGACGGCATGTTCGGAGATGCCGTGCCGGCCGCCTTCCCCCTCGTCCTGGGGTCGGACGGGGCGGGCGAGGTACTCGCGATCGGAAGCGGCGTACGGCGGTTCACCGTCGGCGACGCGGTGTTCGGCCAGTTCCAGCGGCCGGAGCAGGGCGGCGGTTCGTACGCCGAACTCGCTGTCACCGACGAGAGCCGCCTCGCCCACGCCGCCCGCAGCGTCACCTATGCCACCTCAGCGGCGCTGCCGACGGCCGGGATGACCGCGTACAACCTGGTCGAGGAGACCCGGGTCACCGAGGGCACACGGGTCTTGATCGTCGGCGCGACCGGCGGTGTCGGCACCTTCATCACCCAGCTCGCAGCCGGCCGTGGAGCCGAGGTGATCGCCACCGCGCGCCCGGCCAAGGCGGAACTGATGCGCACGCTGGGTGCCGCGGAGACCGTCGACCACACGGCCGGCCCGCTCGCCGACCAGGTCCTCGCGGCCCATCCGGACGGGGTCGATGTGCTGATCGACATGACCGGCGGTCCCCGCGAGTTCGCCGAGCTGACCCGGACCGTACGCGACGGGGGCACGGCCGTCTCGCTCATCGGCTCGGCCGACGCCGACGAGCTGACCGAGCACAATCTGCGCGGCTTCAACTTCGTCAACCGCCCCTCCCCGCAGCTGCTGGAGATCCTCGCCGGGCAGGTCGACGCGGGCCGTCTGACGGTCCTCGTGGGACGCGAGGTCTCCCTGGAAGAGGCGCCGGAGGCCTTGGAGGCCAGCCGCACCGGCCGGGCACAGGGCAAGACGGTCCTGGCGCTCTGACCGGCGGTCAGGGACCGCCGGCGGCACGGGCGATGCGCCACGCGAGCAGCGCCCGCGCCGCCGGCGGCCCCGCCGCGGCCAGCGCCGCGGTCAGCGTGCCCACGCCGACGACCAGCCAGACCCCGCAGAGCAGCGGACCGGCGAGCGCATCGGCGTAGGCGCCCGCGGCGGGCCGGGAGATCACGGCGGGCAGCGCGTCCAGGGCACAGCCGCGGACCAGCGCCAGCGCGGCGGCCAGCAGCGCGGCGGCGGCCGCGCACCCCAGCCCCGTACAGATCAGCGCCCGCCGCCGGCGCCGTGCCAGCAGCAGCCCGCCGGCCAGGCACAGCGCCGCGGCGGGCGGCAGCAGCCGCGCCCCGGTGTGAACGGCCTGGTAGACGGCCCGGATCCGCGGCACGTCCGGGGCCTTCAGCAGCACGATCTCCACCCCGGCCCGCGGCACCCGGCGCAGGATGTCGAGCCCCATGCCGTTGTGGGACAGCTGGTGTGTGACCCGCTCCACGACCGGTGTGAGGTCGAGGGTGACCGCGGAGCGGCCGGACGCGGTCAGGCTCCCGTCGAGGGTCCGGTGGGCGGTCCGGTGCACCCCGTTCCACAGCGCGGGGAAAGTGCGGCCGGTGACGACCTGCCGCACCTGCTTGTCCACGAACTCGCGCAGGCCGCGGGTGAAGTGCTTGCGCAGCGCGGGGCGCTCGGCGCGCGGTACGGCGTCCAGCAGCCCGTCGAGCCGGACGTGCGCCATCACCCCGTCCGTCACCTCGTCGACGACCGCGTCCTGGACGGCGGCATTCCCGGCCAGCGGTGCCACCGCCGCCACATAGCTGTCGGTCTCGGTCAGCTCGGCCCGCGCCCAGGTGGCGGCCAGGCTCAACGGCAGCAGCAACGCCCCCATCAGCAGCAGCACCCCACCGGCCACCGCCCGCCCGCGCCGACGCGGTGACCGCGCCCCCTCCGCCACCCGTCCGCCCAGGCGTACGGGTGCGCTCACTGACATCGCCTCTGGTCCTTCCTGCCCGGCGGCGGACCGCGCCGCGGCGCGTCCCCTGTCGGCCGGGCCCGGGAAGACCCGCAGGACGTGCGCCGTACGGCCCTCTCCCAGGCAAGTGCGAACCCGCGCCGGCCGCGAGCGGGGCGGGTGCCAATGGGTGACCGGGGGTGGTGTTGCGGCCGGCGGCGAGGGGCCGGGGCTGGGGGAGGGCGAGCGGCGCCCGCCCTCAGCGCGCCCGAGCGGCGCGTCGCCGGCGGACCGCCCGCGCCACACCCGGCCCCAGCAGTGCGGCGGCCGCGGCGGCCATCGCCCACCACCCCCAGTTGTCGCCGCCACCGCCCTCCAGCGGCGTCTCCGGCATGTCGTCCAGATCGCCTGAGCAGGCCGTGGGGGCGAAGGATTCGCCCACGTAGACACAGACCGTGGCGGCGGCGCGCAGGGTGCCGGGGGCCCCGGTGCCGGTGCGGCCGGCGCGGTCGCCGAGCACGGCCGTGGCGGTGAACACCTGGATGTCGTGGGCCGGCAGATCGGCGCGCCAGATCACCTTCTGCGTTCCCACGCCGCGCCCTTCGACGGTGCCGCCGGGCGCCGTGGCGGAGGTCGTGGTGGCCGGCATCTCCTGTTCGATGCGGGCCCCGTGGACCCGGGTGGGGCCCAGATTGTGGACGGTGATGCGGTAGTCGAGCCGTTTGCCCGCCTCGGCGTCGTCACGGCCGTCGGTCACGGTCACCGTGACCGAGAGGGCGGGCGGTGCTTGCGGGGCGTACGCGGCGGCGGACGGACCGGGGAGCGTGGCGGCGCACAGCAGCGCGCAGACAACGGCGGTTCTCATGCGGTCATCCGAGCATCGCCGCCCCCGTCACCGGCGGCAGACGGCCTCCTGTCCGGCGGGGTTCACCCGAGTGAGGGGCGGTGGCCGCCCGGTCAATGCCGGTGCGGCCCCGACCGGTGCACCGGACCATGGGAGTCCTCGCAATGGCCGGCCTGCTGCTCCGCACCGGGCTCGGGCCGCGGACTCAGCGTCAGGACGTCGTCGGGCGCGCCCTGTTCGCCGACGTGGTCGACCTGGAGGGTGGCGTGGCTGATGCCGTACTCGCCGCTCAGCAGGTCCTGCAGACCGCGGCGGACCTTGTGGCAGTCACCGCCGGGCGCCACCAGGATGTGTGCCGACAGCGCCGGCTGCCCGGAGGTGATCTGCCAGATGTGCAGGTCGTGTACCTCGACGACCTCGTCGGTGGTGACCAGATGCTCGCCCAGCGCGTCCGGGTCGACACCGGCCGGTGCGGCCTCCATGAAGATCCGTCCGGACTCGCGCACCAGCCCCGTACCGGCCCGCAGCATCAGCGCGACGACCACCAGCGAGGCGATGGCGTCCGCCCGCTCGAAGCCCGTCGTCAGCACGATCAGACCGGCGAGGGCGGTGGCGACGAACCCGAACAGGTCGGTGAGGATGTGCTGGTAGGCGCCCTCGACGTTCAGGCTGGAACGGTTGGCCCGGGACAGCAGCCAGGTGCAGATCAGATTCACCACGATCCCGGACAGCGCGGTGACCAGCACCAGCCCGCCGGTCACCGTGGGCGGCGAGATCAGCCGCTGGACCGCCTCGTACGCCAGCCAGACCGACAGCAGCAGCAAGGTGATGCCGTTGGCCTGCGCGGAGAGGATCTCGGCGCGCTTGAGTCCGTAGGTGTATCCGCCCCGCGCCGGCCGCGCGGCCAGCCGCATCGCCACCAGGGCCAGCACGATCGAGACCGCGTCGGTGAGCATATGGGCGGCGTCCGAGATCAGTGCCAGGGACTGCGCCAGGACACCGATGACGACCTCGACCGCCATGTACGCGGTGAGCAGGATGAGCGCGGTCCGCAGCCAGCGCCGGTCGGCGTCCGGTGAGACCCCGTGGCTGTGCCCGTGGCTGTGGCTGTGGCTGTGCCCGTGGCTGTGCGCGTGCTCGGTCATGGGCGCGCTCCTTCCTGGCTCCTCGTTCCGAAGCAAACCGCACTTCGGCAAAAGATCCAAAGGCTGCATCGGTGACCGTTGTCATTACCGTCGAACGGCCTATCGTGCCTGGTCAGAGCGTTGCGAAAGGGGAGGGGAGCGGTGGCGGGAACCGGAGCGCGGATGTTCCGTTCCGGCTGGCGTGGGAAGCCGCCGGGGCCCCGGCGCCCGGGTAGCATCCGGCGCTATGAGCGCTACGGGCGAGGCTGCGCGGCCCGCACCCGGCAAGGGCCAGATCCTGGCGGTGCTCGGCCTGCTGGCCGCCGTCGCCATCCTGGCCACCCACCACGACGGGCTCCCCTTCTGGCTGGGCGCCCTGACCGGCGTGGTCGCCGTCCTCGGTTACCTGGTCTGCTTCGACTCCCCGCGCGGCATCTGGCAGTGGCTGCCGGCGGGTGTGGGCTTCTGCGCGGCGTTTCTGTTCGCGGGGCAGTTCCTGATCGCGCTGCCGGCGTGAGGGCGCGGGGCGGATGAGGGGCGGCCGCTCGGGTGCGGCGGCCGCTCCTGCGGTACGGGCGTTACGGGTGTTACGGGCGTTACGGGTGTCAGTGGCCGCGCCTGAGGGTCGGGATGCAGATCGTGTCTGCGCCGGCTCTGGCGATGCCTGCCTCGGCTATGTACTGCGGGGCCGCCGTGTGCTGCGCCGCCGCTGCGGCCGGTGCGGTGAGGGTCTGCAGGCTCAGCGCGGCAATCGTGCCCGTGAGTGCTGCCCCGGCTGACCGGAGGACCCTTGCGTGGATGCCCAAATTCATTCCCCACTGTGATCATTTATCAGGGGAGGGATTGGATCACGGGTGGGGGCATTTCCTCAACTTGAACGATGGTCACCTGCAAATCAGAGGCGCCGCGCCTTTCGCGTCATGAGGTTCGCCTGCTCCTTCCGTCGCTCGTTCCTGATTCGGCGATGGCGGCAAGTCGTCGGCCGATCCTGGCGGCCTCCGACTCATCCAGGTCTTGGAATATGCCATAAGCACATTCCAACATTTCGCGGGCCGCGTCACGGCGGCCTTCCTGTAGATGGACATCGGCAAGCGTGTCCATCGACCGGGCCTTCTGCTCCCGTGCCTGGATCCGCTCCGCGAGGGCGATGGACATCTCCAGGTGCCCGGCGGCGTCACCCGGGTTCCCCAGCGCCGCCTCCGCCGCGCCGAGACGGTGCAGCGCATGTGCCTCTTCGTTCGCGGCGCCGATGCCACGGGCGAGGGCCAGTGCCTTGCCGTGCTGTCCGGCGGCCTCGGCGTAATGTCCGAGACGGTGGTGTGCGATACCGATTCCGATCAGGGAATTCCCTTCGTTCCGGCGGTCTCCGAGTCGACGGAAAGCGCAGAGGCATTCCTGGTACATATCCAGTCCGGACGTGATGTCGTGAGGGTCCTGTGAGGCGATGAGAAGTCCGGCGAGATTCGCCTGGGCGGTGACCTGGTCGGCGAGGCTGCCGAGTTCCGTGGCGAGCGCAAGGGCCTCTTCGTACGCACGCTTGGCCAGGTCTGTATTTCCCGTGCGCATATGCAAATCACCGAGGTTATTGATGCACTTTGCGGCGTTGCGGTCGTCGCCCGAGAGCCGGAAGTTCTTGATGGCATTGGTGAAATGTTTCAGGGAATCCTGAGGCTCGCCGAGAAAGAGCAGGGCAATGGCGATGTTGTTTTCGCAGCGCGCTCGGGCCCAGATGTCGCCCGAGCGGAGATGTATCCGCAGCGTCTCCCGGTGCAGGCCGAGTGCCTCGTGGGTCCGGCCCAGGTGCCACTGCAGAATCCCCAGCGCCCGCAGGGCATCGGCCTCCGCTTCCGGGGCGTCCACCGCCCGCGCCAGAGCGAGTGCCCGCCGGGCGGCCTCCTCGGCCTGGGGGTAGCGCGAGGTGTTGGTGTGGGTCGCACCGAGGTCGAGCAGCGCCAGACACCGCGCATGCCGGTCACCCGTCCGCTCCCAGTGCTCGGCGGCGTGGCGTTGCATCCGGTCGGTGTCCGTCCAGTGGCATTCGGCGTCCAGGAAGCCGGCGAGGACATGGCTCAGCAGGGCGGCGCGGTCGGACGGCCCGTGGACGCGTGCGTAGCGCTCCGTGGTGAGGAGGTTCGAGCGTTCCACCGTGAGCCATTCCTTGGCGTGGACCGCATGGCGCAAGGGGGGCAGAGCTGTCGCGGCGCCGGGATTCCGCCGTGGGAGCCGTAGGCGACGGGGGTAGAGCAGACGGTCGGCCGCGTCCGCGGCATGCAGATAGAAGTCCACCAGCCGGTGCAGGGCGCCTTTGCGCTCCTCCTCCGTGTCCTCGGAGAAAGTCAGCGCGCGCGCATACTCCCCCAGCAGATCGTGGAACCGGTAACGGTGCGGGGCGGGCTCCTGGATCAAGTGGCAGTGCAGCAGCGTTTCCAGCAGGCGGTCGGTTTCCTCCAGTGGGAGGTTCAGCAGGGCTGCCGCCGCATGCGAGCCGAACTCGGCGCCGAGATGCAGGGCGAGCTGCCGGAACACGGTCTGCTGGAGGGCGGTCAGGGTCTGATACGACATCTCGAATACGCGCGCTATCTCCGAATTGCCGTCGCGCAATTCGCCCAGCCTTCCCGGCCCCCGGGAGAGCAGCTCCCAGAGCGTGGTCAGCGTCCAGGACGGGCGGGCGTTGAACCGGTTGGCGGCGATTTCGATGGCCAGCGGTAAATAGCCGCACAGCTGGACGATGTGGTCGACCGCGGTGGCGTCGCGGGTGCGCTCCTGCCCCGCGAACTTCCGGAACAGCGCCGTCGCATCGTCCGGGGGCAGGACATCGAGGGCCAGCCTGCGGGTGCCCGGCAGGCCCGCCAGATGGCGGCGGCTGGTGATGATGACGAGCGAGGCCGAGCCGCTGCCGGGGAGCAGCGGCCGCACCTGGTCGGTCCCGGCCGCGTCGTCCAGGATGACGACCGCCCGCTTGTGCGCGAGCAGGGTCTGCCAGAGGGCGGTACGTTCCTCGACCTTGCGCGGGACGGCGTCCGGCGCCACCCCCAGCAGACGAAGGAGCGTGGCCAGCGCCGCCCCGGCGTTCAACGGGGCCTGGACGCGGGCGTGTGCCCGCAGATCGAGGTAGAGCTGTCCGTCGGGGAACCGCGCGCCGAGGTGGTCGGCGGCGGTGACCGCCACCGCCGTCTTGCCGACTCCGGCCATGCCCGAGATCGCCTCCAGGGAGATGACGGCGGGTGCCGGGCCGGCCTCGGCCGGGTCGTCGGTGGTGTCGACGACGGCGGCGCAGAGCCTGTGCAGCTCCGTACCGCGGCCGACGAGGGAGGTGTGGCGGGGCAGATTCCGCGGGGTGGCGGGGGCCGATACGCCGCTCCGGCGCGGGCCGGTGAGGTCCACGGCCCGCTCAGGGGCCCGTGCGCGCCGGGCGTCTGCCGGGTACGGAACCAGCTCACGGAGCGGCGCCCGGCGCAGGATGTGCTGATGGACCCGGGTCAGCTGGTCGCTCGGGTCGGTACCGAGCTCCTCCCTCAGCCGGCGGCGCGCGTCCTGGTAGACGCGCAGGGCATCGGCATGCCGACCACATCCGTAATAGGCCAGCATGAGGTATTCCAGGAGCATTTCGTCATGCGGATGGTGGGCGCTGAGCGACGACAGGGGACCGAGGGCGCCCTGAAAGCGGCGCAGCCGGAGTTCCGCCGCGATCCGGGACGTGGCGGCGCCGAGGCGCTCCTCCGCCAGCCGGGCCCGTGTCCGCTCCGGCCAGATACCGGGCAGGCCGGCCAGGGCCTCGTCTTCCCACAGCGCCTCCGCCTCGTGGAGCAGAGTGGCCGCGGCGTTGTCGTTCCCCTCGTCGGACTGTGACCGCGCCTGGGCGGCCAGCTTCTGGAAGTGGTGCCAGTCCACCCGCTCCGGCGTGATGGCCAGGGTGTAGGTGTGTGCGTGCTGGGTGATCGCCGGCGGGGGCCCCGCGGGGCTCGGTACGGGCTCCTCGGAACCGGGCGCTGCCGTGGCACCGGCCGCCGCCGTACGGATGGCCCTGCGCACGCGCGAGACGTAGGTGTGGACGGACCCCCGGGCCTTGGCCGGCGGGCGCTCGTCCCACAGGCGGTCGACGAGGGTTTCCAGGGACACGGGGCGGCCTGCCGACAAGGCGAGCGAGGCCAGAATGCAGCGTTCCTTGTCGGAGCCGAGACCGACTCTGCGGTCACGCGCACCAAGACAAATGGGGCCGAGTACGTAGATGTCCACCAGCGCCTCCCCCTGAATCGGCGCATTGTCCGGTGCAGCGAGCATGGCACTCGCCAGTGGCAGGGGCCAGAGAGCCTCGGGGAGCCGGCTGGCCGGATCGGAGCGGTCGGCCGAGGGCCGGGACTCCGTCCGGCCACAGCGGGGAATGCTGCACCGGTCCATGACGTACCGGGACGGGGGCTGCGGATGCATCGGGACGGGAACGCCATAGGAGGCTCGGCACGGATCAACGGACCCAGTGTCCAGGCAGGTGAGGTCCACGGGGGCATCCATTTCCATGCGCGCGGGACCCCTGCACCCCTGGCGCAACCACCTGTTCCCAGACAACTTTTGCCGGTGTCACCGCACTTCACGGACCGACAACACGACCTCGCTGCGCTGAATGCGCTCCTCGCGCGCCGCCCCGACGAATCGGCACCGCTGATCGTGGTCTCCGGGCCGGCCGGAATCGGCAAGACCTCCCTGGCCTCCCGGTGGCTGCGGACCACCGCGGAGAACTTTCCCGACGGCCAGCTGTACGCGGACTTGCGCGGCCACTCCTTCGACGGTCCCGCCACACCGTCCGACGTACTCGGCCAATTCCTGCGCGCCCTGGGCGTCGGGTCGGTACCGGCGGGTCTGGGGGAGCAGACCGCGCTCTGGCGCTCGGTCACGGCCGGACTCCGGCTTTCCGTGATGCTGGACAACGTGTTCTCGGCCGCCCAGGTCCGCCCCTTGCTGCCCGGCGGCCGAAGCGGGCTGATCGTGGCGACGAGCAGACACCGCCTCACCGGATTACGGGCGGACGGCGCGCTCTACCACCAGCTCGGCCTGCTCGACTCCGCCGCCGCGGAAGAGGTGCTCTCCCGGGGCGTCGGCGCGGACCGGGTGCGCAGCGAGGCCCACGAGGCGCGCGAACTGATCGCGTTCTGCGGCGGGCTCCCGCTGGCGCTGTGCCTGGCGTCCGCCCGTCTTGCCTCCCGTCCCCGGCAGCCGATGCGCTCCCTGGTGGAGGCGCTCACCCAGGGCCAAAGGCGGCTGGCCGCACTCGCGATAGAAGGGGAGCCCTCTGTGCACCATGCGCTGGACGAGTCCTATGAGGTGCTGCCCCCTGAGGCGGCGCGGCTGTACCGCCGGCTGGCGCTGCTGCCGGCCCGGTCGGTGGAGGCCCGGGTCGCCGCGGCGGCCTGCGCCCTCTCACTGGAGGAGGCCGAGCGCGTGCTCGATGTGCTGGTCGAGGCCAATCTCGTGGAGGACATCGGCCCGGACAGCTACCGCTTTCACGACCTGGTCCGGCTGCATGCCGAGGCCCGGGGACGGGCGGAGGAGCCGCCGGAAGACCGCGCCGAGGCGCTCCGGCGCGTCTGTGACTGGTACGTGGCGACGGCCACCCGGGCCCAGCAGTGCCTGTCGCCGATCCAGCTGACACTGCGCCGGACCTATGCCTTCCCCCCGGAACTGCCCTGCCCGTTCGCCGAGGCATCCGGCGCGCTGGCCTGGCTGGAGAGCCACCGTCTGGATCTGCTCGCGGCGGTGCGGGCGGCGTACGAAGAGGGCTGGGACGACACCGCCTGGCAACTCGTCGATGCCCTGTGGCCGTTGTTCCACCGGCTGCGCTATCACGATCTGTGGCTGGAGGCCCATGCGGTCGGTCTGCGCGCGGCCCGGCGCGGCAAGGACCGGGCCGCGGAACGCCAGATGCTCAACTCCGGAGCCATCGGGTTCGGTGTCGCCGGCCGCGTCGACGACGCCATCACCTGGTTCTCCTGGTCGCTGGAGGCCGCCCGGGAAGCCGGGGACGCCCGGGACGAGGGCCAGGCGCTGCACGGGATCGGCTCCGCGCACCGGCAGGCGGGCCGGTTCCAGGTGGCCGGTGCCTTCCTGAACCGGGCCATCGGCACCTGGGAGGCGGTCGGATATCCGCGCGGAGCGGCCCTGTCGCGCATCGTGCTGGGCGAGATGGCACTGGAGAGCGAGGGTGCGCAGTGGGGCGGAGTGCGCGCGTCGGAGTATTTCGAGCGGGCCCGTAGCACGCTCCTTGCCGTGAACGACCCCTATGACGCCGCCCGTGCGCTCGCCTGCCACGGCCGGGCCCGGGTCCGCGAAGGCGCTTACGAGACGGGGGTGTCCGAGCTCAGGGAGGCCCTGGCGGTGTTCGAGGCGGCCGGCGCGACGCCCTGGCAGGCGCGGATCCTTGAAATGCTCGGACACAGCGCCGTGGAGCATGCGGATGTCCGGGTGGCCCGCGACTGCTTCGTGCGCGCCGAAGAGCTGTACGCCCGGCAGAGTCCGTCCGACGCGGAACGGGTGGCGGATCTGCTGGCCGGCCTTCCGGCGGAACCAGCAGATCCGGTGGACGGGACGCCTGGGGAGGCGTCGGTGTGACCGGTGGCGTCGGTGTGACCCGTGCTCACTCCTGATGGAGTGTCAGTACGGCACGGTCAGGTGAGCGACAGCACGGTGAGGGGCAGCAGCTCTTCCAGGCGATGCCCGGTCACCACCAGCCCGTACAGACACGAAGCCATCAGGGAGTACTCCCAGGCCGCCCGAGTGCGTTCGGGCCCTGGCGGGGACGTACGGATGAACGCCGACCGCAGTACCCGGCAGCTGCCGATGCGTTCCGCGACGGCCCAGCCGCCCCCGATGAGCGGGAGGCCGGCGAGCCGGCAGCCCGTATAGCGGGTGAGGGTGTCCCGCACCCAGCCGACCGCACTCCCGGCCGGCCACGGCCGGCCGCCGTGCAGGACGTCCGCGCAGGCCAGCCAGCGCTCCTCGGTGCAGGACTCGGCGTCCACCGCGAAGTGTTCATCGGTGTCGGCGGGCAGCGCGCCGCCGCCGGCGCACGCCCCGCTGAACCACGCCGCGGCCGGCACCGAGGAGGCGAGCCCCCCGCACACCCCCACGGAGACCGAGACCGCGAGCGAGGCACCGTGCCCGGCCGCCCGGCGCGGCAGCACCCGCACACTGCGCCGCCCCCGTACGGCCCAGAGCGCGGCAGCAGTCGTCGGATCCGTCATGCCGACACCCCCGTCCCCGTGTCGTACGGTCCGTGCGGAGCCGCCGCCCAGGACGCCAGCGGCGGAGGCAGCGGCAGCGGCCGGGTGGGCGCCGGATGCGCGGGCTGGCCGAGGCCCAGCAGCCGGTAGAGCAGACGGCGCATGTTCCGGCTGAACCGGCCGGGCTCGGAGGTGATCCGTGCCGCGATGGCCCCGTACTCCTCCCGGTGGTGGCGGTGGTACTCGGCCGCGGTGTACGCCAGCTGGCTCCTGAGGGAGTGGGCCGGCGACAGCGCGGGAGCCGTCCGGGCGAGCGCGGCGGCCGGCGAGGCGGGGTTGATCTCCTCCTCCGGCGAGGCGGCCAGCAGGATCGGAGCCCCGGTCAGCGTCCCGTACAGGGTCACCGAACCGTGGTCCCCGATGATCGTGTCCGCGGCGATCAGGACGGACCGCCAGTCCGCCTCCGGCGGGACGACCGCGATGCCGCGCTGTGCGCACTGCGCCAGCCAGGCCCGTACCTGCCAGGCACCGTGACCGGACCAGACATTGGGGTGGACCAGGACCGCCACCCTGCGGTGCTGCCCCACCAGCTCCAGCAGCCGGGGCAGCAGTGCTTCGATCGCGCCGAAGGACGAGCGCGTCCCCCAGGTGGAGACGACGGCGATGAGTTTCTGCCCGTCGCCGAGCCCGAGCGCGCGGCGGTAGGCCGTGCGCCGGGGCAGGCTGGCCACCATCCGGTCGTGGACGGGATCACCGACGACCGAGGCCCTCGGCAGTACCTCCGGGCAGGCATGCGCCAGGCCGTCGAGGTCGTCCCGGTGCGGCAGTACCACCGCGGCGGGCAGCTCCCGGCCCCCCGGGGCGAGGTCCTGCCGCGCGAGGCCGGCCACGCGGGTGCCGGTCCCCTCGGTGACGCGCTTCAGGAAGTTGGCGCCGTGCGGCAGCATGACCAGCGGCGCACGGACCTGCTCCACACCGCGTGGCCCGGCCGCCAGCGCGAGATCGAATTCCATCCGGACCGCTTCGTCCCAGGGCAGCACGGCGCTGCCCAGCCGTTCCAGAAGCCGTGCCACGCCCTCGCCGAACGGGTGCGGCGGCGCGGTGAACACCACCTGGACCCGCAGATCCGACTCCAACAGGGAGAAGACCTCCTGGAGCCGCTTCCCGTAGGTCACGGTGTGCACGATGACCAGGATCCGCTTGCGGCCCGGGAGCGTCAGCCACTCCCTTAATTGGTGCTGCTCGCCTTCGAACATTCGCAATGCCGTCATGGCATCCCCCATGTGTGCTCGATGTCGACGCTGCTCCGGACCGCCGGGTACGACGGCCCGTTGCCAGGGGGATGCCCGTAGGGCCGGACGAAAGCTTGCCGCGCCCTTGCGGAAACCTTGCCGGGGGTTTCGCGGGGCAGGGGGCTTCGCCGGGCCGGGGGTTTCGCGGGGCAAAGGGTTCCGCAGGGCACCGGGTTCCGCCGTACGCCGTGAGCGGGCCGGCCTCCCCGCGGGACGGCGTGAGCCGACCGGTCAGTAAAGTTCGGCTCCCGTCCCCCGGACCGGTGTCCCTCCCCGGGACCGGCCCCTCCCGACCTCTGAGGTACTCGGCAGTGAGCCCCGCACCACCCGCCCCGGCCGCTCCTGAACCCGTCTGCGTCGTCGGCATCGGGGCCGACGGCTGGGACGGCCTGCCCGCCGCCTCCCGGCAGGCCCTGCGGACCGCCGAGGTGCTGATCGGCGGCCCCCGCCAGCTCGCGCTGCTGCCCGAGGAGTGCGCCGGTGCGCGCGTCCCCTGGCCCTCCCCCCTGCGCCCCGCCGTCCCCGGACTGCTCGCCGCACACGCCGGGCGCCGGGTGTGCGTGCTGGCCAGCGGCGATCCGATGTTCCACGGGATCGGGCGGACGCTGACCGAGGTGCTGGCGGACGAGGCGGCGGCCGTTCCCGGGACGCCGCGGCTGCGCATCCTCCCCCACCCCTCCTCCGTCTCCTACGCCTGTGCCCGCCTCGGCTGGCCGCTGGAGGACACCGAGGTCGTCACGCTCGTCGGACGGCCTCTTGAGAACCTGGCCCGCGGGCTGTACGACGGTCACCGGCTGCTGGTGCTGTCCGCCGGCGCCGGTGCCCCCGCCGAGGTCGCCGCCCTGCTGCGCGCCCACGGCTTCGGCCCCACCCGTATGCGCGTACTGGAGCAGCTCGGCGGCCCCCGTGAGCGGACCGCCGAGGGCACCGCCGACGGCTGGGACGCCCCGCCCGCCGACCCGCTCCATGTCATCGCCCTCGACTGCCGCCGTGCGCCCGGCACCCCGGCGCTGTCCACCGTCCCCGGCCTCCCCGACGCCGCCTACGAACACGACGGCCAGCTCACCAAGCGCCATGTCCGCGCGGCCACCCTCGCCGCGCTGGCGCCCGTCCCCGGCGAACTCCTGTGGGACATCGGCTCCGGCTCCGGTTCCCTCGCCATCGAATGGCTGCGGGCGCACCGCGGCTGCCGCGCCCTGAGCGTCGAGCGGGACGCCGTACGGGCCGAGCGGATCGGCCGTAACGCGCGCGCACTCGGCGTCCCGGCGCTGCGCATCGTCCACGGGTCCGCGCCCGCCGCGCTGGACGGTCTGCCGACGCCGGACGCGGTGTTCATCGGCGGCGGGCTGACCGCGCCCGGCCTGCTGGCCGCGTGCTGGGAGGCGCTGCCCGCGGGCGGCCGGATCGTCGCGAACACCGTGACGCTGGAGTCCGAGGCGCTGCTCGCCGGCCAATACCGGCAGCACGGCGGCGAACTGGTCCGGCTCGCGGTCGCCCACGCCGTGCCGGTCGGCGGCTTCACGGGCTGGCGGCAGGCGATGCCGGTCACCCAGTGGTCGGCCGTGAAGCCGGCGGCCGCCTCCCCGTCCGTGTCCCCGTCCTCCCTCCCCGAGGAGACCGAGCAACCATGACCGTCCACTTCATCGGCGCGGGTCCCGGCGCCGCCGACCTGATCACCGTGCGCGGCGCCCGTACGCTCGCCTCCTGCGGGGTCTGCCTCTACGCGGGCAGCCTGGTGCCGCGTGAGCTGCTCGCGGAGTGCCCGCCCGGCGCCCGGCTCGTCGACACCGCTCAGCTGGACCTCGACACGATCACCGCCGAGCTGGTCCGTGCCCACGAGGAGGGCCACGACGTCGCCCGGCTGCACTCCGGCGACCCGTCCGTCTTCAGCGCGGTCGCCGAGCAGATGCGCCGGCTGGACGCGGCCGGGGTGCCGTACGAGGTGGTGCCGGGCGTCCCCGCGTTCGCCGCGGCGGCCGCCGCCCTCAAGCGTGAGCTGACCGTGCCCACCGTCGGCCAGACCGTCATCCTCACCCGCGTCGCCCAGCGCGCCACCCCCATGCCCGAGGGCGAGGACCTCGCCACGCTCGGCCGCAGCGGCGCGCTGCTGGTCCTTCACCTGGCCGCCCTGTACGTGGACCGGGTGGTCGCCGAACTCCTGCCGCACTACGGCGCCGACTGCCCGGCCGCCGTCGTCGCCATGGCCTCCCGTCCCGGTGAACTCGTGCTGCGCGGCACCCTCGCCGACATCGCCGCCCAGGTGAAGGCCGCGGGCGTGGTCCGTACCGCCGTCATCATGGTTGGCCGCACCCTGGGCGCCAAACAGTTCCGCGACAGCCATCTCTACTCGGCGGACCGCGCACGGCCGCACGCGCCGTGCGGGGCGTCGGCGTCTGCTCCGGCGTCTGCTCCGGCGTCTGCTCCGGCGTCCGCGGACACCCCGTAGGGCCGGCCCGGCCCCGCCGGGACCGTCCGGCTGACCGTACGACCGCATCGGGGTGAATGTCTGTTATCCGGCTCTCGGGGGCCGGTAAGGAAGCTGCGACACCCAAGGGGGGCCGAAGCAAAGGAGTACGCCACGATGCGTACCAGACTGGCCGCCGGTGTGGTCGGCGCCGCAGCCCTGCTGACGCTGTTCGGCGCCAGTGTCGCCGGCGCCGACGGCAGGGACCACGTCAGGACGGCGACGGACACCCCGGGACAGACGCACGACAGCTCCCCGTGGATGCACGACAGCCCGCCGCGGCCGAACGACCGGCCGGGGCGGCTGAACGACCGCCGGGAAGGCCGCTACGACCGCCGGGAAGGCCGCAACGACCGGCAGGAAGGCCGCTACGACCGGCAGGGACGGTTCCGCGACAACCCGCTGCAGCTGACCACCTGTGCCCTCGGGTCGGCGCTGGGCAGGCTCACCGGCAGCCACCACGACTGTGTGGCCGACCGGTTCGGTTACGGGTACCGCACCTGACCGCTGAGGCGGGGAAGCCCTTCACCCACGAGGGCTTCCCCGGCCGGTGTCCCCCGGCCCCCGCGGCTCCGCCCGCCCCACCACCAGCCCCGCCCGGTCGATACAGATGACATCGACCGCGACGGGCGCACCCCGCAGCACGGCCAGCGACTCGTCCCGTGCCCTCGCCGCCACCAGATCCCCCAGCGGGACGCCCGCCGCGGCACACAACTGCAGCGCCGCCAGGCCCGTGTTGGCCTGAGCCACCGCCCCCGCCAGCGCCTCGTCCGCCCCGCCCCGCCGGGCGAGTTCCGCAAGGAATCCCTTGTCGACCTGGGACCGCGCGGAGTGCAGATCCAGATGCCCGGCCGCCAGCTTGGACAGCTTGGCGAACCCGCCGCAGAGGGTGAGCCGCTCCACGGGATGGCGCCGGATGTACTTCAGCACCGCCCCCGCGAAATCCCCCATGTCCAGCAGCGCATCCTCGGGCAGGTGATGCAGGGCGACGGCGGCCTTCTCCGACGTCGATCCCGTACACCCGGCCACATGCCGCCGTCCCGCCGCCCGCGCCACATCCACCCCCCGCCGGATGGAGTCGATCCAGGCCGAGCAGGAGTACGGCACGACGATCCCGGTGGTCCCCAGGATCGACAGTCCGCCCAGAATGCCCAGCCGCGGATTCCAGGTACTCCGGGCGATCTCCTCCCCGTGATCGACGGAAATCTCCACCTCGACATCGGCGGCCGCCCCCGCCCCGCCGCCGTATTGCCGGGCGACCTCCGCCAGATGCTCCCGCATCATCTGCCGCGGTACGGGATTGACCGCCGCCTCCCCCACCTCCAGCGGCAGCCCCGGCCGGGTCACGGTCCCGACCCCGGGCCCCGCCGTGAAGACGACGCCCGACCCGGCCGGCAGCGCGCGCACGGTGGCCCGCACGAGCGCCCCGTGCGTCACATCCGGATCGTCGCCCGCGTCCTTCACCACGCCCGCCATGGCGGACGTCCGCCCCGGCGCCAGCTCCTCCACCGCCAGCGCGAAGGACGGCGTCTGCCCCTTCGGCAGCGTGATCGTCACCGGATCCGGGAACTCGCCGCTCAGCAGCGCCGTGTACGCGGCCGTGCTCGCCGCCGTCGCACAGGCACCGGTCGTCCAGCCGTGCCGCAGCCCGGTGTGCGCGAGCTGTGCGCTACGCCCTCCCGCGGCCTTGCCCGTACCCTGCGGCCCCGTACCCTGCGGTTGCGCTTCAGCCACGGAGGAACCCACATCCCATGCCCGACGCAGCCCGCCCGCCACGCCACGTACTGATCCTCGGCGGCACGACGGAGGCCCGCCGCCTGGCCGCCGCCCTGGCGCCGGAGCCGTCCCTGCGCGTGACGACCTCGCTCGCCGGCCGGGTCGCCGCGCCCCGGCTGCCCGCCGGGGAGGTACGCATCGGCGGATTCGGCGGCCCCGAGGGCCAGGCCCGCTGGCTGCGCGAGCACGCGGTGGACGCGCTCATCGACGCCACCCATCCTTTCGCCGACACGATCAGTTGCCATGCGGCCGAGGCCGCCGCCACCGCCCATGTTCCCCTGCTCGCCGTCCGCAGGCCCGGCTGGGTGCCGTCACCCGGCGACACCTGGCACCAGGTCACCTCCCTGGACGAGGCCGCGGCCGCCCTTCCCGCCCTCGGCACCCGCATCTTCCTCACCACGGGCCGGATGGGCCTCGCCCACTTCGCCCACCTCACCGACCTCTGGTTCCTCGTCCGCTCCGTCGACGCCCCCGAGCCCCCGTACCCGCCGCGGATGACCACTCTCCTGGACCGCGGCCCGTTCACCCTGGACGGCGAACGGGACCTGCTCCGCGCCCACCGCATCGACGTCCTGGTGACCAAGGACAGCGGCGCCGCCGCCACCGCCGCCAAGCTGACGGCGGCGCGGGAGGCGGGGGTGCCGGTGGTGGTCGTACGGCGGCCTCCTTTGCCGGAGGGTATTTCGGTAGTGGCCGGTCCGGACGAGGCTGTGCAGTGGGTCCGCCGTATTTTCAGTGTGGCCAATTCACACTGAGGTGATTGGCCTCGCGGACCCTTTCCGCTAATTCTTCGCGGCGCTTTACGGATTCCTCTTGCCCGTCCTCACCGCCGTCCGGATCGCGGGCAGTCGTGGATTCGCCCGCCTCCTCGCTCACGGGGCGCACTGCCGCACCGCGTCCGCGAGCCGGCGCGCGACCTCGGGGGTACATCGCCCCAGCTCCACGAGCGGCCGCGGAAAGTGCTCCGCCAGCGAGACCACGTCCACGGCCAGCGACGGCAGGGTGATGCCCGCCCCCTTCAGCGCCGTCCGCAGCTCGCTGCACGCCTGCTCCACGTCCCTGATCTTCCCGGCCACAGGGCTGCGCTCTGCCATTCCCATTCCTCTTCTCTGTTCGAATCCTGACTGGGCTGCAAAAGCCCTTTCACGGTCCTAGAGTCGTCACAACAAGCCGCTTCCGACAGGGAGTTGGCGTTGCCGTCGGAACGGGACAACAGGAGGATGGGGGAATTGGCGAATGGTCGAAAAGAATTCCGAGGACGAGGGCTCGGCTCGTTGGGTCCTTGCGTGTGAACTCCGCCGGTTGCGGGAGTCGTCCGGCAGGTCGCTGGCCCGGCTGGCCGATGAGATCAAGTACGACCGCACCTACTTGCACCGCCTGGAGACTGGCGAACGGCTCTCGAAACTGCCGGTCATGGAGGCGCTGGATCGGACGTACGGCACGGGTGGGCTGCTGGTGCGCTTGTGGGGGCTGGCGCGGCTGGATGCCTTCAAGGACAAGTACCGGGAGTTCATGAAGCTTGAGGCGAAGGCGACGATCCTGCATACATATGCGAGCGCCATCCCTGGGTTGCTTCAAAACGAGGACTTCGCACGAGTGGTGCTGTCGTCGGTGACAACGCCCATAAGCCCCGACGAGATCGAAGAGAACGTCGCTGCCCGACTGGGCAGACAGGAGTTGCTGCAGCGTCACCGACCGCCGAATGTTCGGGTCATCCTCGACGAGTCGGCGCTTCGACGGCCGGTGCGCGACCCTGTCATCTGGCATGACCAGCTGGTGCGGATTTTGGAGGCTGCCAGGTCCCCGCACATGACCATTCAGATCCTTCCGTTCTCTGCCGGAGTGCATAGCCTGGTGGGTGGTTCGCTCTGGCTCTTGTGGATGGCGGACGGTGGTGCTGTTGCCTACCTGGAAGGCAACAGCTCGGGTGAACTGATCGAAGAGCCAGAAGAGGTTGAGCCATATCGCCTGTCCTACGATCGGCTCCGCGACGAGGCCCTCTCGCCGTCTGATTCAGCAGCGTTCATCGAGCAGTTGGTGGAGGACAGCAGACCATGAAGACAGCCAGCGACCTGGTCGACGCCGTGTGGCGTAAGAGCAGCTACAGCGATGGCGGAGCCGACAACTGTGTTGAGGTCTCCGATGGTTTCCCCGGTGCAGTCCCGGTCCGCGACAGCAAGAACCCCACCGGCGGTGTGCTGTTGTTCCCGGCCGCTGCTTGGTCGGGGTTCATAGGCGGCGTGCAGGGCGGTTGGCTCGGCTGACCGGCCGCGCCCTCCTCTTGATCACGTTGCTCCTCCGAGCAACGTGATCAAGAGGAGTCCTGTAGTCGGCAGGTCGGTCGAAGGCCAGGCCGAGCTCACGGCGAGAGTCTGACAACAACTGCCATGCGATGTCGGCCGGTTGAATGATCTCTATACGTGCGGTCCGTCCCTGTTGGCCAGGCCGCTTCAGTGAGATGAATCCCGCGCTATGGGCGCCGCAGGAGAAGGACTGTCTACTCATGCTTGACTTGACGTGTCTAGTTTCATTGGACTTACACTGATGAAGTACAGGGACCTGATCAAAAAGATCGGGGACGCAGCCAAAGCCCGAGGTGTCGCCTTCGACCTGGTCCGCCAGAAAGGCAGCCATCAAACCTGGGTGTGCGGCAACACTCGCGTCGTGATCCCCAAACACACCGAAATCAACGAACTCACCGGCCAGGGAATCTGTAAGACGCTCGAACCGGAGCTCGGAGAAGGGTGGTGGCGATGACCGCCTACCGCGTTACAGCGCGCCGCGCGGGTGAATGGTGGGCCTTGGAGGTCCCTGACCTCCCGGGAGTGTTCAGCCAGGCAAAACGCCTCGACAAGGCCGATGAGGCGGCTCGTGAAGCCATCGCCGTCATGCTCGATGTCGAAATCGAGGACGTCGAGGTAGAGATCGAGCCGGTGTTGCCCAAGGAGGCAGTGCAGGCTCTCAAGGCTGCGGAGAAGGCCGAAAAGGCCGCCGAGGACGCCAGGAAAGCCGCGCAGAAGGCCATGCAGGAAGCCGCGGCCACCCTGACCGAGTCACTGAGCCAACGGGACGCCGGTCGTGTCCTCGGTGTCTCCTTCCAACGGGTATCGCAACTCCTGCGGGCCCGGCCGGGCGTGCCGATGCCGAAGACCGCGGTCAAGGCAGTCAAGGCCGGGCGAGTCCGCGCCGGCCACGAAGAGCGTTCGGGCAAGCAGAAGCGTCAGCCGCGGGAGAGGAAACCGACCCGGTAACGCATGTGAAGGGGTTGACCCCGCTCCGCCGCACGGCAGGTACGAGAACTGCCCGAGCCCTCGACAGGGTTCGGGCAGTTCTCGTAGGCGTATGGACTGTGTACGGCCTGGGCAGCCGTCCGGCTCACCTCTCCGGATACCTCCGCGGTGTCCATACGACCTCGGTGCCGTCGTCGCGCCGTACCGCCTGGGTCTGGGACGAGCCGATGATCAGGAGGGTGCGCATGTCGACCTGGAGCGGGTCGAGGTCGGCCAGGTGCACCGTGCGGACGGACTCCTCGGGGCCGCCGATGTCGCGGGCGAGGAGGACCGGGGTGTCGGGGGCGCGGTGTTCCAGGAGGAGTTCGCGGGCCTTGCCGACCTGCCAGGTGCGGCTGCGGGAGCCGGGGTTGTAGAGGGCGAGGGCCAGATCGGCGGAGGCCGCCGCGTGGAGGCGTTCGGCGATGACGTCCCAGGGCTTGAGGCGGTCGGAGAGGGAGATGACCGCGTAGTCGTGGCCGAGGGGGGCGCCGGCGCGGGCGGCGGCGGCGTTGGCGGCGGTGACGCCCGGGAGGACCCGTACGGGGATGGCGCGGTAGGGGGACTGGCAGGCGACTTCCAGGACGGCGGTGGCCATGGCGAAGATGCCCGGGTCGCCGCCGGAGACCACGGCCACCCGGCGGCCGCGCCGGGCCAGGTCGAGGGCGAGTTCGGCGCGTTCGGACTCGACCTTGTTGTCGGAGGCGTGGCGGCGCTGGCCGGGGCGCAGGGGGACGCGGTCCAGGTAGGTGGTGTAGCCGACGAGGTCTTCGGCGGCGGCCAGCGCGCCACGGGACTCGGGGGTCAGCCAGAGGGGGCCTGCCGGGCCGGTGCCGACGACGACCACTTCGCCGGTGCGGTGGGGTGATGCGGCTACCTCGTCGGGCCCGTCCGGGGACGCGGTCACCTCATCGAGGCCGTCGAGCGATGCGGCCACCGTGCCGGGACCGGGGGCTGCCACCGCCGTGGGCGGGACGTCGGCGATGCGGCTCGGGATGACGGTGACGGAGAAGTACGGGACCGACTCCGCGTCGATGTCCGCGAGCTTCTGGGTGCGTTCGCCGGGCATCGTGGCGCGTTCGACGTAGTGGGCCTCCGGCAGGCGGCCGGAGCGTGCCATGGCGCGGCGGACGGTGGGGAAGGTACGGCCGAGCTTCATGACGACGGCGGTGTCGGTCGAGGCCAGGCGGGCGGTGAGTTCCTCTTCCGGGAGCGTGCCGGGGAGGATCGTCAGGACCTCGTCGGCCTCGGCGAGGGGCTTGCCCAGGCGGGCCGCGGCGGCGCTGATGGAGGTGACGCCGGGGATGACCTCGGTCGGGTAGCGGTGGGCCAGCCGCTTGTGCATGTGCTGGTAGGAGCCGTAGAAGAGCGGGTCGCCCTCGGAGATGACGGCGACCGTGCGGCCGGCGTCGAGGTGGGCGGCGAGGCGGGCCGCCGCGGACTCGTAGAACTCGTCCAGGGCGCCCCGGTAGCCGCCGGGGTGGTCGGTCGACTCGGTGGTGACCGGGTAGACCAGCGCTTCTTCGATGTGGTCGGCGCGGAGGTGGCGGGCGGCGATGGAGCGCGCGATCGAGCGGCCGTGCCGGGCGCTGTGGTACGCGATGACGTCGGCCCCGGCGATGACCTCGACCGCCCGGACCGTCATGAGGGACGGATCGCCGGGGCCGAGGCCGACCCCGTAGAGACGGCCGGGGCCGGCCGTCGTCGCGACGCTGCCGTCACCGGTTGCCTGCTGCTCGCTCACGCTTACTCTTCCTCGCTTGCCATGGCGTTGATCGCGGCGGCGGCCATGGCGCTGCCGCCACGGCGTCCGCGCACCACGATGTGGTCCAGCTTCGACGGGTGGGCGATCAGCGCGTCCTTGGACTCCGCGGCGCCGATGAAGCCCACGGGTATGCCGATGACGGCGGCCGGGCGGGGCGCGCCTTCCCCGATCATTTCGAGGAACCGGAAGAGGGCGGTGGGGGCGTTGCCGAACGCGACCACCGCGCCGTCCATCCGGTCCCGCCACAGTTCCAGGGCGGCGGCGCTGCGGGTGGTCCCCATCCGGGCGGCCAGGTCCGCGACCGACGGGTCGGTGAGCGTGCAGAGCACCTCGTTGCCGGCCGGCAGCCGCTTGCGGGTGACGCCGCTGGCGACCATGTTGGCGTCGCAGAGGATCGGCGCACCGGCGTGCAGTGCCTTGCGGGCGGCGGCCACCACGTCGGGGGTGAAGGCCAGATCGCGTACCAGGTCGACCATGCCGCAGGCGTGGATCATCCGGACCGCGACCTGGCTGACGTCGGCGGGCAGCCCGGTGAGGTCCGCCTCGGCGCGGATGGTGGCGAAGGACTGGCGGTAGATCGCCGCACCGTCCTTCTCGTAGTCGAACGCGGTCACTGTGGCCTCGTTTCTTGTGTTGCTGGTGGTGCGTCCGGCCGTACGACCGATATCTGATAGCCGTCCGCCGTGGCCAGCACGTCGACCCAGGTGCCGTGCGGGTGGCCACAGCGGCGTTCACAGCCGGACCAGTGGACCGGGAGCCGGGGGACGGTGCGGTGCGGTGCCGGGGCGTCGGGGCGGGCCGGGTCGCCGGGGAGGAGGGTGCCCGCCGCGACCGCGGCCGTGGCATCGGCGCGTACGTCGGTGCGGGACTTGGCACAGCCGGGGCGGCCGGTGCAGGCGCCGAGGCGGCGCCAGGGGGAGGCCGGGTCGGTGACCAGGCCGGCGGCGGCCAGCTCCGTCAGCCGGGGGCCGGCCGTGGTGGGCGACAGGCCGGGCAGGACGATGCCGCGCCAGGGGGTGAGCCGCAGTGCGCCGGATCCGTCCGCGGCGGCGATGGCGGTCAGCAGCCGCCACTGGGCGACCGACAGCCGCCCCAGCGGCGCCAGGACGCAGAGCGCGCGGCGGCCGTCGGGGGCCTCGACGATGCCGGGGGCGGAGGAGTCGGCGTACGGCACGGAGTCCTGCCGGGGCGGTGCCTCGGGGCGGTCCGCGCCGCCGGCCTCGGCCTCGGCCCCGGCCACGGCCACGCGCCCGGCCACGTACGCGGCGCCGATGCCCGCCTTGTGCAGTTCCTCCGCCACCTTCCGGGCCGTCAGACCGTAGCCGTCCGGGAGTTCGCGGACCCGCCAGGCGCCGCTGCCGCTCGCGTCGGCGGCGGCGCGGAAGGCCTCGGCGGCGGCGAGCGCGGCGCGCGGTACGTCCGGGCCGGCGATCCGCAGCGCCGCCGGGTCGTCGCCGACCCGCAGCAGGGCGCCGCCCCCGGACCCGGCCGTGCCCCCGGACCCGGCCCGTTCTGCGACCAAGGTCACATCTCCGCCGAGCCCCGCCACATCGCCCCGTCCGTCGTCCAGGACGAAGAGAAAACGGCCCGAGAGCGCCGTCGCCGAGGCGCTCGCGCAGAGCAGCTCATCCAGGTGTCGGGCCCACCCTCGCACGTCAGCGGGGGTGTGCCGGTCCAGACCGGCGAGCGGGGAGGCAAGGATGTTGCGGATGCGTTCATGGCGTTCGGAGGGCAGCAGGCCGGCGTCGCGCAGCAGCGCGGCGAGCGCTGTGCCGCAGCCGTCCGCAAGGCCGCGGAGTTCCGCATTGCCGCGGGAGGTGAGGGAGAGGTGACCGTCGCCGAGCCGGTCCGCGGCGTCCGCCAGCACCTCGGCCTGACGGGCCGTCAAATCTCCGGCGGGCAGTCGCACTCGGGCCAGGCGGCCGTCGGCGGCGAGGTGCAGCCGCAGCGCTCCCGGGCAGGCGTCACCGCGGTCCCGTAGGGGCGGTTCGGCCCCTGGGGGCCGTATCGGGGGGGAGGGCGGCATGGGCGCGAGCATACCCACGGCGGTGGGCGGGCGATCAGGGGCGGATCCGGCCGTCGCCCCGGCCCGGATCCGGGTACACGGGGGTGCGCCCCGGCCCCTGCTCCGGCCTGTCCACAGGCCCGCTTACCTCGCCCGGCCACAGCCCTTACTATGCAGGTCGGTGGGTCGGCTGACCCGCCGGACGCCAGCGACGGCGCAGGGCCGGCACGGCCCTGGGGAGGAAGCCCGGTGAGAATCCGGCGCGGTCCCGCCACTGTGAACCCGGCAGCTGCCGGGCGAGCCAGGAACTCCCGCCGTCCATACGACCACCCGGGGCGCGGACACCCCGAGGAAGGCCTGCGCTCGCATGCTTCTGCTGCTGTCGACCTCCGACACCGACCTGCTCAGCGCCCGCGCGGCCACGGGTCCCGTGCCGTACCGGCTCGCCAACCCCGCCCGGCTCGACGCCGCCGAGCTGCCCGCGCTGCTGGAGGGCTGCGACCTCGTCGTCGTACGCCTCCTCGGCGGCATCCGCGCCTGGGAGGACGGGCTGGAGGTGCTGCTCGCCGAGGACCAGCACCGGCCGGTCGTGGTGCTCACCGGTGAACAGGCCCCCGACGCCCAGCTCATGGAGCAGTCCACGGTCCCGGTCGGCATCGCGGCCGAGGCACACGCCTACCTCGCGCACGGCGGGCCCGCCAACCTCGGCCAGCTCGCCCGCTTCCTCTGTGACACCGTGCTGCTGACCGGCCACGGCTTCGAGCCGCCGGCGCCCGCCCCGTCCTGGGGCCCGCTGGAGTGGGAAGGCCGCAACGCGACCGGCCCGCTGATCGCCGTGCTCTACTACCGCGCCCACCACATGAGCGGCAACACCGGCTTCGTACGGACCCTGTGCGAGCAGATCGAGGCGCAGGGCGGCCGCGCCCGGCCCCTGTTCGTCGCCTCCCTCCGCGCCCCCGAGCCGGAGCTGATCGAGGAGCTGCGGGCCGCTGACGCGCTGGTCACCACGGTCCTGGCCGCGGGCGGCACCAAGCCCGCCGAGGCCTCCGCGGGCGGCGACGACGAGTCCTGGGACGCGGGCGCGCTGGCCGCCCTCGATGTGCCGATCCTGCAGGCGCTGTGCCTGACCGGGCCGCGCAGCGCCTGGGAGGAGAACGACGAGGGCCTGTCGCCGCTGGACGCCGCCTCGCAGATCGCCGTCCCCGAGTTCGACGGCCGGCTGATCACCGTTCCGTTCTCCTTCAAGGAGGTCGACGAGGACGGCCTTCCGGTGTACGTCGCCGACCCCGAGCGGGCTGCCCGGGTCGCCGGGATCGCCGTCCGGCACGCCCGGCTGCGCCACATCCCGGCCGCCGGGAAGAAGCTGGCGCTGGTGCTGTCCGCGTACCCGACCAAGCACTCCCGGATCGGCAACGCGGTCGGCCTGGACACCCCGGCCAGCGCCGTGGCCCTGCTGCGCCGCCTGCAGGCCGACGGCTACGACTTCGGTACGGAAGAGGTCCCCGGCCTCGTCTCCGGCGACGGCGACGAGCTGATCTACGCCCTCATCGAGGCCGGCGGCCACGACCAGGAGTGGCTCACCGAGGAGCAGCTCGCCCGCAACCCGGTCCGTATCCCGGCCGCCGACTACAAGCGCTGGTACGCCACCCTCCCGCAGGAGCTGCGCGACGGTGTCGAGGAGCACTGGGGGCCGCCGCCCGGCGAGATGTTCGTCGACCGCAGCCGCAACCCCGAGGGCGACATCGTGCTGGCCGCCCTGCGCCGCGGCAATCTGCTCATCCTCATCCAGCCGCCGCGCGGCTTCGGCGAGAACCCGATCGCGATCTACCACGACCCCGATCTGCCGCCCTCGCACCACTACTTGGCGGCGTACCGCTGGATCGCGGCCCCGGCCGACGACGGCGGCTTCGGCGCCGACGCCATGATCCACCTCGGCAAGCACGGCAACCTGGAGTGGCTGCCCGGCAAGAACGCCGGCCTGTCCGCGGCCTGCGGCCCGGACGCCGCCCTCGGCGACCTCCCGCTCGTCTACCCCTTCCTGGTCAACGACCCCGGCGAGGGCACCCAGGCCAAGCGCCGGGTGCACGCCACCCTCGTCGACCACCTCGTCCCGCCGATGGCTCGCGCCGAGTCCTACGGCGACATCGCGCGCCTGGAGCAGCTGCTTGACGAGTACGCGGCCATCTCCGCCATGGACCCGGCCAAGCTGCCCGCGATCCGCGCCCAGATCTGGACGCTGATCCAGGCCGCCAAGCTCGACCACGACCTGGGGATGGACGAACGCCCCGACGACGAGGGCTTCGACGACTTCCTGCTGCACGTCGACGGCTGGCTGTGCGAGGTCAAGGACGCCCAGATCCGCGACGGACTGCACGTCCTGGGCGGCGCCCCGGCCGGTGCGGCCCGGGTCAACCTCGTCCTGTCCATCCTCCGCGCCCGCCAGATCTGGGGCGGTACGTCCGCCCTGCCCGGACTGCGCGAGGCGCTCGGCCTCGACGAGTCCGCCGCGACCCGGACGACCGCCGACGAGGCCGAGGCCACCGCCCGCGCGCTGGTCCAGGCGATGGAGGACGCGGACTGGGACCCGGCGGCGGTGTCCGGTGCCGCCGAGGGGCACCCGTCCGCGGTCGCCGACATCCTCGACTTCGCCGCCCGCCAGGTCGTCCCGCGCCTGGCCGCCACCACCGACGAGATCGACCACGCGGTGCACGCCCTGAACGGCGGCTTCGTCCCGGCCGGCCCCTCCGGTTCCCCGCTGCGCGGCCTGGTCAACGTCCTGCCGACCGGCCGGAACTTCTACTCCGTGGACCCCAAGGCCGTCCCCTCCCGTCTCGCCTGGGAGACCGGCCAGGCCCTCGCCGACTCCCTCCTGGAGCGCTACCGCGGCGACAACGGCGACTGGCCGCAGTCGGTCGGTCTGTCCCTGTGGGGCACCAGCGCGATGCGCACCAGCGGCGACGACGTGGCCGAGGCCCTCGCCCTGCTGGGTGTCCGCCCCGTATGGGATGACGCCTCGCGCCGGGTCAACGGCCTGGAGCCGATCGCCCTCGCCGAGCTGGGCCGCCCCCGTATCGATGTGACCCTGCGCATCTCCGGCTTCTTCCGTGACGCCTTCCCGCACGTCATCGGCCTGCTCGACGACGCCGTACGGCTGGTCGCCGGGCTGGACGAGCCCGCGGAGTCCAACTTCGTCCGTGCCCACGCCCAGGCCGACCTGGCCGAGCACGGCGACGAGCGCCGCGCCACCACCCGCATCTTCGGCTCCCGCCCGGGGACGTACGGCGCGGGCCTGCTCCAGCTGATCGACTCCCGCGACTGGCGCACCGATGCCGACCTCGCCGAGGTCTACACCGTCTGGGGCGGCTACGCCTACGGCCGCGGTCTCGAAGGCCGGCCGGCCCGGGACGAGATGGAGACCGCCTACCGGCGCATCGCGGTCGCCGCCAAGAACACCGACACCCGCGAGCACGACATCGCGGACTCCGACGACTACTTCCAGTACCACGGCGGCATGGTCGCCACCGTCAAGGCGCTCCGGGGCAACGCACCCGAGGCGTACATCGGCGACTCGACCCGCCCGGAGACGGTCCGCACCCGCACCCTCGTCGAGGAGACCTCCCGGGTCTTCCGTGCCCGGGTGGTCAACCCCCGCTGGATCGAGGCGATGCGCCGCCACGGCTACAAGGGCGCCTTCGAACTCGCCGCGACCGTGGACTACTTGTTCGGCTACGACGCCACCACGGGCGTGATCGCCGACTGGATGTACGACAAGCTCGCCCAGACCTACGTGCTCGACCCGGAGAACCGCGACTTCCTCCAGGAGGCCAACCCCTGGGCCCTGCACGGCATCGCCGAACGTCTCCTGGAGGCCGAATCCCGCGGCATGTGGGAGAAGCCGGACGCCGAGACGCTGGCGGCGCTGCGGCAGGCGTTCCTGGAGACCGAAGGGGAGCTGGAGGGGGAGGACTGACGCGGCGGCGCCGCCGCCGGCCCGGCCTCAGCTCCCGGCCTCAGCTCCCGGGCCCGGCCGGGAGCTGAGACCGCCCGGCTGAGGCCGTTCCGCCCTGCCCCGTGCGGGCGCCGCCCACGCAGCCCTGCCGAAACCCGCCCGACGCCCCGGCATCAGGCGGGTTTCGCGGTGATGTCCCCGTTGCTGGTGGTCAGGTCCAGCTGGAAGCGTGCCGCCGGGTCCTGGGGGACGGCGATGTGCTTGGCGCCGTTGCCGGTGTCCGCGGAGACCCGGTACGGGCCCTTCGGGAGTTGCAGGGTGATGGAGCCGTTGGACGTCGTCGCCCGGATGTTCTGGGCGCGGGCCGGGGTGAGATCGATCGCGCCGTTGGAGGTCTGCGCCGCGACGCTCCGGCCCGACAGGCCGTGTCCGGTGATCCGGCCGTCGGAGGTCCGGGCGTCGACCGTGCCGGCCACGCCGTCCAGGTCGATGTCCCCGGAGCTGGTGGTCACCTTCACCGGGCCCACCCGGGTCAGAGCCACCGACCCGGACGAGGTCTCGCCGCTCACCGGGATGCCCGCCGGCACCTCGACCGTGTAGTCCACCGAGCACTTCTCGCCACAGTCGGTGAGCACCAGCACACCGTCCTCGACCCGGTGCGTGGCCCCCTCCGGGCGGCTGCCGTGGTACGTCACCGAGCGGTGGACCGAGACCGCGCCGCCGCCCTTGCCGCCGTGCACCGTGAGGCCGCCCGAGGTGCCCTCCAGCCGGATGGCCGTGATCTTCTTCGTCACCACCGCATCGTCCTTGAAGGTCTTCCCCGGCAGCAGCCCGCAGGCGCTGATGCCGCATGCCCCGATGACGGCCAGTGCGACGGCCCCGGTAAAGCGGACGCGCTGGTGCATGAATTCCCCCGTACAGCTCGGCAGTTGGTGAGCCGGGGGGCGCCCCCGCGCCGTTCCCCGCTCGGACGAGGCTAGGGCGGCGGGCGCGGCCCCACCATGGGGAAAACCCCCGGACCCAGGTGCGGTGGGCCCCAGGTGCGGCCGGCGGATGCCGGTGCGAGGATTTTTGTGGGGGCGGTTCAGGTGCCGCTTATGGGGCGGACGAGGAGGCTTCCGGTGACTGGCACGAAGACATGGAACGCCGAGATCAGCATCACCGAGACCGACAGCGAGGTCCGGGCCGAGGCCAGGCTCCGGGGCAAGGACGGCGGGCAGATGGTGGGCCAGGGAGCGGCCCGCTGCAACCCCGCCGACGAGAACGTCCCGGCCATCGGGGACGAGCTGGCGGTGGCGCGGGCGATGTCGGACCTCAGCCATCAGCTGCTGCAGCGGGCCGCACACGACATCGAGGTGCACACGGCCCGGCCGGTGGAACGACTGCGCGCCTGAGGGACCTCGGCGCACCGGGTCCTGCCGGCGGGGGGTCTTGGAGGCGGGCGGCCGTACCGGTCAGCGTGCCGGCGGTCTGCGGTACCTGTCGGCGATACCCGTCGGCGGTACCCGGTGCACGCCGCAGAAGTAATGGTTGAATGTATGTGACCCATGACCGCACCCTGGCGGACATGGCGCGAATCCCAGATCTGCAGTGTGCATCGTGGTGGTGTCCCGCATGTGGCCTCTCCTCCGGTTCTTGCCGGCCGGTGTCGGAACACGCCACGTCCGGGGGAATGGTGCGGTACCTGTGGTGCCACACCCGTGGATGGCTTGTCGCCCGCTCCGACTGCGAGCTGATCCAGGTGAGTCCGGGGGGAAAGCGCCAGACTGCGGACCGTGGGGTTCCGTGAGACCCGGGAAGGTCATGTGAAGCAAAGTCATTACGGGCGTCTCGGGGCCGTCCTGTCGGCCGATTTGATCAATCTGCCGGAGACGAGCGCGACCAGCCTGCACCACCTTCTCAAGGCGCACGGCATTCGTCGCCCGGAGATCACCGATGCCGATGTGGAAGGCTTCCGATGCTGGCGGGAGCAACTGGCCCGGGTGTTTTCCTCCCAGGACTCCGCCGAGCAGTGCGCAGCGGTGAACGACCTGCTCGTGGCGGCGACGATCCGGCCATGGGTGACGACCCATGACGGCCTTCAGCCGCATCTCCACTTCGTACCCGACTCGGCGGACGTGCTCTCCCGGGTCAAGGCGGTCACCGCCGGTGGCCTTGCCTTCGTGCTGTGCTGGGAGGGGGGAGCACGGCTCGGCCGATGCATGCGCGCCGCCTGCTCCCGGGCGTATGTGGACACGTCCAGGAACGGGAGACGGCGGTATTGCACCGCACGCTGCGGAAACACCGAAGCAGTGATGCGACACCGTTCCCGGCACCCGGGCCGCACGCCTTAGCGGCCCGTTCCGCTGACGCGCCGGCGGTGGGGGACGAGGGCCGTGGAAATGCCGGCGGGAGCCATGGGAGCGACGCCTCTCGGGTCCCGCCGGCATTGCTGCTCAGGGCGTGTCCGCCGAGAAATCCGGCCCGATCGTCAGCGTCACCGCGCCCGGTGCCGCCCCGGCCGATTCCGTGGCCTTGGTGCCCGGGAGGCGGGCGGCGAGTACCTCGCTCTGTGCCTTGAGCGCGGCCGGGTAGGAGACGGTGGTCTTGTCCGTCGCCGGGGCGTTGCCGGTGCCGACGACCGTGAAGCCGAGCTTGCGCAGCTGTTCGGCGGCGGAGGCGGCCCGGCCGGGGGTGCCGGTGCCGTTGAGGACACGGACCTGCACGGAGTGCGCGGTCATCGGGTGCTTCGCGGCCTCGGCGAGTTTCGCCTTTCCGGCGGCGCCGGTTTCACGGTCGTGCGCGAGATCGCTGAAGAGCTGGCCGGCCTGCGGGTACTGCCAGACCACATTGGCCTTGTCCGTGGGGACGTCGGACTCGCGGTAGTAGTTGGGGACGGTGAGGAAGGTGAGGCGGTCGGCGGGGATGTCCTTGACGGTCGCGGCCAGGTCGTAGAGCGGCTTGAGGCCCGCCAGGTCCTTGTCCGTGGTGAGGGACTTGGTGGCCGAGTCGAGGAAGTCGTAGAGCTCGCCGGGGCTGGTGAGCTTGGACTGTGCCTTGGCGGCCAGCGCCTTCATGAACTCCTGCTGGCGGCCGATGCGGCCGAGGTCGGAGCCGTCGCCGACGCTGTAGCGGGTGCGGACGTAGCCGAGCGCCTTCTCGTCCTGGATGTTCTGGCAGCCCGCGGCCATGTCCAGGTGGGACTTCTTGTCGTGGATCGCGTGCTTGGGGCAGACCTCTATGCCGCCCAGCGCGTTGACCATGCCCTTGAAGCCCTGGAAGTCGACCGAGGTGAAGTGGTCGATGCGCAGCCCGGTGTTCTTCTCGACGGTCTTGATGGTGCAGGCCGCGGCCTTGGCGATGTTGCCGGTGTCACCGCCGATCGAGAACGCCTCGTTGATCTTGAAGTGATGAGGGGACGACTGTGAGCCGTTGCCGCGGGTGCAGGCGGGGATCTGCACCCAGGAGTCCCGTGGGAAGGACAGCGCGGTGGCCCACTTACGGTTGGCGGCGATGTGCACCACCATCAGGGTGTCCGACTGCATGGTCGTCAGGCCCTTGCCGTACTTGGCGTTGGCGCCGGCGCGGCTGTCGGAGCCGACGACCAGGATGTTCTTGGAGCCGGGGCTGAGGTTGACCGGCCGGGCGCCGTCCACGCCGATGTCCGCACCGTGGATATTGCTGTCCAGGTGCTGATAGACCCACGCCCCGACGCCGGCCGTGCCCAGCAGCAGCACGCCGAGCGTGCCGCCGGTCCAGGCCAGGATGCGGCCACGGCGGGTCATCCGCAGCTTGCCCGTACCGCCCGCCTGACGGGAGCCGTCACCGGACCTGCGGGAGCCGCCGGACGGTTTGCGGCGTGACCGGGTGCCGGACGCGCGGGAGGCGCCGCCGGTACGGGACGATCCGGGCGCGTCGTCGGTGCCCCGTCGGGCCGTCTGCTGGTGCGTCTGCCTGTCATGCACGCCGATGGCCCTTCTGGTCCTTCTGAGACTGGTGATGCGAGCGGTGCTCTACGGGGGAGGATGCGGCAGCGGCAGGCGGCCGTGCCGGCCGTGCCGGCGGCACCGGCAGGACGCGGCGGGTCAGATGCCGGCGCTGGGCAGAAGCAGGATGGACTCGGGGTCGTAGCGCAGCCACTGCGGGCACGTGCCACCGGGCAGGGTGCGCAGCCGGCACCACAGTTCGCCCGCACCGTCCGTCCACCAGGCGTTGATCCGGCCCAACTTCCACCTGCCGTCCGGGTATTGGACCTCCACCGGCTGATAGACCCATCGCACCTCCGCCTCTGGAGGCGGGCAGTCCCAGGACAGGAGTCCGCACCTCGTCGCCATCTCCCCCTCCGGCCGCGCGTGTTGCGCTGTGCGCGCCACTCTAGCGGGAAGTTCTACAGACTTGTAGAAGGTGGTGGCTATGGGGCGGCTCACAGTGCGGTGTGCCGTGTGTGCCCGGTGAGGGTCAAGGGTCAGTGTGCCCCTAGAGCGGCGTTGCCGCCTTCAGAACAACGAACAGCGCTACCGCTGCGTTGAGCGCGGAGAGTGCGGAGGCGGCCGTGCCCGCCGCGGCGACCAGGGCCGCCAGGCCTGCCGGGGTCAGCGCCGGCGGCCAGTGACCGGCCGGCGGCACGGGCCCGAGCAGCGCCGCCACCCGGCGTGGCACCGGCCCCGGTTCGGGCGCCGCGAAGTGCGACAGCTCCGGTTCCGGCACGGGCCGTGCGAGCAGCGCCGCCTTGCCCACCGCACGGGCGGTCAGCCGCCGGTCGCCGACCACCTGCGCCGCCTCCTCGTCCGCCCAGCGCTCGGTGGCGAAGGCGACCGCGGAACGCAGCGGTAGCAGCAGCGGGTTGACGCAGCCGGCCAGGCGTACGGCGAGCAGGTAGCGGTGGTGGCGGCAGTGCAGATGCGCGCGCTCATGGGCGAACAGCGCGCGCCGCTCGTCGCGGTCCAGGCTGCGCAGCATGCCGCGGGAGACCACGATCCGGCCGGGCCTGGCGGGGCGCCCGGGGCGGGCCGGGGTGCCGGGCACGGCGTAGGCGTAGGGATCGTCGTCCGGCAGCACCGCGGGGTCGGCGCCGGCCGGCAGCACGTCCAGCGCACGGTGGACACGGGCCCGGATGCGGCGGTGCCGGCGCAGCGCGGCGCCGCACACGATGAGCGCGGCGGCCAGCAACGGGATCGCGGCGACGCCGGCGACCTCGGCGAACGGGACCGCGGCCCGTACCTCCGGGTCCGACCAGCCGTCGGGCAGCGGATTGCCGGGCAGTTGGGCGGTGCCGACGACCACCAGCAGGCCCAGGCAGAGCGTGCTGCACAGGCCGAGGACCGCGGCGAGCAGGGTCAGCAGGCGGGTGGTGGCCCGTGGATGGAGGTGCTGCTCCGCGAGCCGGGCGATCGGCAGTGCGGTGAGCGGCAGGACGAGCGGCAGGAACACGAAGACGCCCACCGGTCAGTCTCCGTGTGCTTTGTCCGAGGGGTGGTGCCGGCCGGGGGCCGGGGCCGCGTGGGGCTCCGGGGCGGTGGCCGGGGTGCCGGCGGTGGTGCGGTCGCCGGCGGTGCCGGGGCCGTTGGTTGTGCCGGGGCCGTCGGTTGTGCCGGGGCCGTCGGTCCCGGCGCGGTCGAGGAGGGTGCGCAGCAGTTGCTCGTCGTGCGCGGAGAGCGCGGAGACAAAGCTGGTCAGCACGGCGTCCCGGTCCGGTTCGCCGTCCAGGACGCGGCGCATCCGCAGCGCGGCGAGCCCGGCCTCGTCGGCGGCCGGTGTCCAGACGTAGGCACGGCCGGACCGCTCGCGGGTGACGGCCTGCTTGGTGTGCAGCCGGGACAGGATCGTCATCACGGTCGTGTACGCGAGGTCGCCGCCGAGCCGTTGCTGCACCCAGGCGGCGGTGACCGGGCCCGGGGAGTGGTGCAGCGCGGCCAGCACCTGGGCCTCCAGCTGGCCCTGACCCCGCCTGCGGGCGCGCTCCCGTCCGGAGCCGCCGAAGTTCCCGAAGGGTGTCCCGCCCATACCGTCGCCTCCCGTCGTGCCGGGTGTCCCGCCGGCCGGGACGTCGGGGCATCTTACTGAGTGGCCGGATCCGGCCGGTGGTCCGCTCGGCCGGAGCCGGATGCCGCAGATCCCCGCATCATATTTCTACACTCCTGTAGATTTTTAGCCTCATCCGGAAACGCAGGCAACACCTGGAGGGAAGCCATGGGAGTCTCGCTGGCCAAGGGCGGCAACGTCTCGCTGTCGAAGGAAGCACCCGGACTGACCGCGGTCACGGTCGGCCTCGGCTGGGACGTACGGACGACGACGGGCGCGGACTACGACCTGGATGCGAGCGCGCTGCTGTGCGCCGAGTCGGGCAAGGTCGTCTCGGACGCCCACTTCGTCTTCTACAACAACCTCACCAGCCCCGACGGCTCGGTGAAGCACACCGGCGACAACCTGACCGGCGAGGGCGAGGGGGACGACGAGTCCATCGACGTCACGCTGTCCGGAGTGCCGGCCGAGATCGCAAAGATCGTCTTCCCGGTCTCCATCCATGAGGCGGAGAGCCGGGGGCAGAGCTTCGGCCAGGTCCGCAACGCCTTCATCCGCGTCGTCAACCAGGCGGACGGGGCGGAGCTGGCCCGCTACGACCTGAGCGAGGACGCCTCGACCGAGACCGCGATGGTCTTCGGCGAGCTGTACCGGCACGGTGCGGAGTGGAAATTCCGCGCGGTGGGCCAGGGCTACGCATCCGGGCTGGCGGGCATCGCGGCAGACTTCGGCGTCAACGTCTGACGGGAAGCTGCGGCGGGGCGGGGCAGGAGGCAGCAGGAAAGAGGGGCAAACTCTACAGTTTTGTAGAGTTTGCCCTCTTTCCTGCTCTCGGCCCCGCCCTTGCCTCCCCTCGCTCATAACGGAACATAACGGGATGAGCAGGGCCTCCCGGGGTACCTTGGAAACACCGGAACACCGAGGGATGCCGAGGGATACCGAGGTATTCGGTGAGGTGAAGCACCATGCAGACGCTGTGGACCGTGGTCGTGCTGCTGGCGCTGGTCGCGCTGGGGGCGCTCTTCATCGCCCGGGTCAATGCCCAGGGAGCCGGACGGATGGCCACCCACCGGTACGCGGACTGGAAGCAGTCGATGCGGCAGCGGAGGCGCAAGCAGTCGCACGACGATGCCCACCCCGAACCGCCGGTGGCCGCCCCACCGCCGCCCCCGGGCAAGGCGGGTGACGACCCGTGACGTCCGCTGCCCGAGGCGTTCCGCCGGCACCGGACTACGACGGCACCTCGCCTTTCCCCGACAGCCCCGAGCCCCCGCCGAGCAGTGGCCGCCGGATGTATGTCACGGTGACCGCCATCATCGTCGTCGCCCCTTTCGTCGGCCTGGCCATCGCGATCCCCCTCCTCTGGGGCAGCGTCGTCCACCTCACCGACCTCGTCCTGCTGGCCGTCTTCTATGTCATCAGTGGCCTCGGCGTCACCATCGGCTTCCACCGCGGCCTCACCCACGGCAGCTACACCGCCACCCCCGCACTGCGCGTCGCGCTCGCCCTCGCGGGCTCGCTCAGCTTCCAGGGCGATGTCATCGACTGGGTCGCCACCCATCGTCGCCACCACGCCTACACCGACCGCCCCGGCGATCCGCACTCCCCCTATCGCTATGGCACCAGCCTGCGCGGTCAGCTGCGCGGACTGATGTACTCGCACATCGGCTGGCTGTTCGGCAACGACCCCACCTCGCACCGCCGCTTTGCGCCCGATCTGCTTGCCGATCCCGGGATCCGCGCGGTGGACCGGGCATTCCCCGTGCTGTGTCTGCTCACGCTCGGCCTGCCGTTCGCGCTGGGCTGGGCGCTCGGCGGCTCCTGGGTCACCGCGCTGACCGCCTTGCTGTGGGCGGGGTTCATCCGGATCGCGCTGCTGCACCATGTCACCTGGAGCGTCAATTCGCTCTGCCATGTCATCGGTGAGCGGCCATTCCGCACCCGGCGCCACGACCGGGCGACCAACCTGTGGCCGCTGGCGGTGCTGTCGTTCGGCGAGAGCTGGCACAACCTGCACCACGCCGACCCGACCTGCGCCCGGCACGGCGTCGACCGCGGTCAGCTCGATGTGTCCGCCGCCGTCATCCGGCTCTTCGAACGCCTCGGCTGGGTCTGGGATGTGCGCTGGCCCGACCCTGCACGGGTGGCGGCCCGCCGCCTCGGGAGCGCCGCATGACCACCGCCGGGGACCCTCCCCACCCAGCCCCTTCCCGGCATCACGCGCCGCCCCCCGTCGCCCGCCTGGCCATCGCACCGCACACGGATACGGTGCGGTGCATAGACGGAGTCTGGTGGCCCCACACGGTCGACCTGCTGGCCGAACTCCCCGAGCTGCTGGCCGCATTGCCCTTCGACTGGCCCCGGATCAGCCACGCCACCGTGAACGGCGCGGCGTGGGGCGCCCTCCCCGCCCGGATCCTCGTCGAGGGCCATGTCGTCCGCCTCCGCAGAACCACCGGCCGCCCCGGCCCGGACACCGTCTGTCTGGTCTCCCCCGGCCATGGCCGCTGGGATCTGCTGATCATCCCGCCCGGTACCCCCGAGCCGGAGGCCGTCCGCATGATGGCGGAGATGGCGCGCACGGGGGAGCTGGCGCCGGCTTGAGCGGGACAGTCGATTGCCCAGGGGCACATCAACTGGCCGTTGAGCGCGCCTGGTTGTGGCTGTTTCACGTGAAACAGCCACAGTCGATTGCGGCGGGTTGCGGCCGGTTGCAGGTGTTTCACGTGTCGGCCGCCGTTTCGCATCAACCGATCGGTTGACCGGGGCCTACGGCCTCCTGCGCCCCGGTGCCTGACGGCTGTGGCTACTGCGTACGGGTGGTGTTCATCGGAAGAACGCCGATCCGGGGGCGTCGGTCCATGAATCCTCCCATTGCGTACTCATCATAAGAAAACGCAACAGAAGCGACGCCATCCGAGCGGTGCACCGAAAGCGGCGCAACTGAAGCGAAGCAACTGAGGAAGCACAACGGAAGTGGACGCAACGGATCTCTCGGGGAGAGATCCCGACCGAAAGTGAGGGACCATGGCTGCGACCAAGGTCATGAAGTTCTGGGCGGTGTGCCTTGCGATGCTGGGCAAGCTGCTTGCATCACTGGGTGTTTCCGCGGCGGCGTCGGCCGCGCGCCGGGACGCCGCACTGTACGAGCGCACCCTGGGCAACGGGAACGCGGGCACCGACGCCCCGGGCGCCGAGGCCCCGGAGACGGTGCGTTGCGCCGCGCCGGACCGCGGACCAGGGACGGGTACGGGTACGGGTACGCCGGCCGTGCCCGCGCCGCGCGCCGTACCGCTGTACGGCCAAGCCGGCTCCGCCCGGCGGATGTCCGCCCGGCCCGAGCTGCCGCCGACGATCAAGCAGCGCATCAGCGCCGAGGCACATGGCACCTCGCCCGGCCTGCGCAGCCGCATTCGCTCCCGCACCGAACCGCTGGCGGCCGACGAACTCGCCGCCCAGGACGGGACCGTGCCGGACGGGACTGTGCCGGACGGGACCGCGGCGGACACCGGCGCCATGGCGGACGCAGGCTCCGCGGCCATTCCGGCGGCCCGGTGTCATGCGCAGACCGCTCCCGCCGTCTGAACCGGATGGCAGCTGTGTTCCAGCCGGCATCGGACGGGAGAGAGGGCGAAACGGCGGGTGACCGCTCCGCGCCCGCGAGGCCGGACGCAACGCATTCCACCGGGAGCATGCAGAGATGCTCCGCACGAAACATCAGAGACGCTCCGCACGAAGCACGCACAGGTGATCCACCGGAAGCGTGCCGACGCGACGCGATCCACCGGACGCACGCGGATCAGATCCACCGGAGTCCGGGAGATCCGGTCCACAGATGACGAAGCGCAGGCCGGTGAAGAAGCGCAGGCCGACGACCGAGCGCAGGCCGACGACGAAGCACAGGCCGGCGAAGAAGCGCAGGCCGAGCACGGAGTAGCGAAGGCACGTTGAGGACGACGTACAAGGTGCCATGTTCCACGTGAAACATCCGCAGACGTGAAGCACCCGGAGATGCCGCACCATCCACAGACCTGAACCACCCCCGATACACCCGGAGTTCTACCGCCCGGCCCCGAACGGGGCACCGGTCCCCGGACCCCCTCCCAGCTCCAGCCCGAGTTCCGCACGCAGCGCACGCATGTCGGGCTTTCCGTTGGCAGTGAGCGGGAAGTGGTCGACGACATGGACCGCGTTGGGCTGTTCAAACTCCGCCAGGTGCTCGGCGAGCCGTCGGCGCCAGGTGAGCGGGGCCGCGCCCTCGGGGTCCGCGACCACGAAGTGCAGTGCACTGCCACGGCGTTGGTCCTCGACCGCCAGTACCTTCACCGGCCGGCCACAGGCCTCGGCGCGGCGCTCCAGGCTCTCGGGGTAGAGCGTGAAGCCCAGCCGGTGCACGGCCTGATTGCGGCCCACCACCCGCACGGTGCCCTCGGCGTCGATGCTGCCCAGGTCGGCCGTCGGATACCAGGCGTCCGGGTCGACCGGCGTGAGCGAGCCGTCCTCCTGGAGGTAGCCGGCCATCAGCCCGGGGGAGCGCACCTCGATGCCGCCGAGCTCACCGGGGCCGGCCGCGGTGCCGTCGGGGCGTATGACGCGCAGCCGTACGCCGGGCAGCGGACGCCCGCAGCCGTGCGGTGCGTCGGGGGTGGCCAGTGCGACATTGCCGAGTTCCGTCAGACCGTAGCCGTCCAGGAGTGGGCGGCCCATTGTCGTGTGGAAGGACTCGGCCAGCGGGGCGGGCAGCGGTGCACCGCCCACGCCCCACAGGCGTACGCCCGCGAGCCCGGCACGCACCTCCGGACGGCGGCGCACCACGCCGAGGAGCGAGTGATAGGTGGACGGGGCGGCGTCCACGGCGGTGGCGCCATGGGCCGCGGCCTGGCCGGCGGCCGCGTCGAGCCGCTGGTACGGAGTGACCAGCAGGGTGCAACGGGCCAGCCACCACAGCAGGATGACGGAGAGCCCGTACTGGTGCGAGAAGGGCAGCAGGGGCGCGAGCACATCGTCCTCGCGGTAGCCCATGGCCTGGATGGTGCGCAGCGAGTTGTCCAGCACGGCCCGGCCGGGCTTGATGATCCCCTTCGGACGCCCGGTGGTGCCCGAGGACCACAGGACGAGGGCGTCGGGGCGGCGGAACCAGGGGGCCAGGTCGACGTCGGCGGGCGGTGGCGGTGCGGCGTCGGCGGCCGGCCGGGGGTAGTGGATGACGTGCCGGTCGGGGATGCCGGGGAAACCGGTGGCCCGGTCGGCGGCGGTGACCAGCCAGCGGGCGTGGGCCTGGTGGCCGGCCGCGGCGGCATCGGCGGCGGAGAGCCGGTGGTCGAGGGGGATGAGTGAGGTGTCCAGCTGCATCAGGGCCAGCAGTGTGACGACGTAGTCGACGCTGTTGTCACCCTGTACCAGGACCCGGTCCCCTGCGTGGAGGCCGAGCTGTTGCAAGGCGTGTGCGGTGGTCCGTATCCGGCGGCCGAGTGTCGGGCCGTCGAGGCGGCCGCTGCCGCCGAGCGGGGGCGCGGTGCCGTCGACGAGCCGGGCGGCGGCGACCGGAGGGGCGATGGTGTCGGTCATGGATGCTCCGATCCCGTGTGGTCGAGCGGGCAGCCGGGCCGGCGGCGCGGTGGCCGGGCACAGCAGCGAGGACGTGGTGGTGGCCACCCGGGCGCCGTCCGCGTCCCGGAACTCGCAGTCGAGCGTGAACAGAGGGCGGCCGGCAAGGGTGGTGGCCGCGGCGAGGCGGACGGTGGCGTACAGGGTGTCGCCGGCGTGTGCGGGGCGGGCGTGGCACAGCGTCTGTGCGCGGTGCACGGTGCCCTCTGCGGTGGTGAAGTCCGGCTGGACACGAAGAAGTTGATCTTCGGCTTCGGTGGCGAGGGTGGCCAGGTAGGTGGGCGGGGCGATGACGTCCGGGTGGCCGAGGGCGCGGGCGGCGGCCGGGTCCGTGTACGCGGGGTGCAGGTCGCCGAGCGCGGCGGTGAACGCGGCGATCCGCTGCCGCTCGATGGCGTACGGGCCGCAGCGCAGCGTGGTGGGCGCCGGCGCTCTCCCGGTCATCGCGGCTCAGTCGCCGATCATGTGGTGGCCGCCGTCCGCGTGCACGATCTCGCCGGTGGTGGCGGGCAGCCAGTCCGACAGCAGCGCCACACATGTGCGGGCGACCGGTTCGGCGTCCTGCGGGTCCCAGCCGAGGGGGGCGCGGGCCGCCCAGCTCTTCTCGAAGGACGGGCCGTCGCCGCCGATACCGCGCGCGGCCAGGGTGCGCAGGGGGCCGGCCGCGACGAGGTTGGCCCGTATGCCCTGGCCGCCGAGGTCGCGCGCAAGATAGCGGGAGCAGGCCTCAAGTCCCGCCTTGGCGACGCCCATCCAGTCATAGCCGGGCCAGGCGCGGGAGGCGTCGAAGTCGACGCCGACGACGGAGGATCCGGGGCGGAGCAGCGGGCGGCAGGCCATGGTCAGCGCCACCAGGGAGTATGTCGAGGTGTGCAGGGCGGCGGACACATCGCGCCACGGTGCGGTCAGGAAGCCGCCGTCCAGGCAGTTGGCGGGGGCGTTGGCCACGGAGTGCAGTACGCCGTCGAGGCCGTCCAGATGCTCGCCGACCCGGTCGGCGAGCGTGGCGAGCTGCTCTTCGTCCGTGACGTCCAGTTCCACGACGGGGGGCTCCTCCGGCAGTCGCCGGGCGAGGCGGGCCACCAGGCTCGGCCGTCCGTAGGCCGTAAGGACGATCTTGGCGCCCTCTTCCTGGGCGAGCCGTGCCACCGCGTAGGCGATCGAGCTTTCGGTGATCACACCGGTGACGACCAGCTGCTTTCCGTCCAGCAGACCGCTCATGCGGTTCCTCCGTCTGACTCATCCTCGACTTCGGAGTCACTGAACATAACTCAGAAGCATTGTCCTGGCTTGGTCTTGAAAGGTCGTCGTTGACAACCTATCGGACCTCCAGTTGACTGGAACGGTCAAGTGTAGTCAATAGAATGACTTCGATGTCATGGAGGAGGCCGTCGAACCGGAGCCGGACCGGGCCGACGTCGGTGCCCGGCTGCCCCGCTCCGCGCGCACCGAGCGCACCGCGCTCCAGGGGGCATCGCCGCGTTCCTCGCCGGCGCGTCCCCGGGCCGTCCAGCGCGTGGCCCCCGCGATCCGCCGCTGGGGGCAGCTGTGACCCTCCCGCCGCCCGCCAGCCCCCGGAGCCCGCACGGCCCCCGGAAGG
>NZ_JBSHBP010000055.1:0-48613 GCF_053612065.1 Streptomyces sp. NPDC054765
GCGCAGTCGGCGGCGCGGCGCAGTCGGCGGCGCGGCGCAGTCGGCGGCGCGGCGCAGTCGGCGGCGCGGCGCAGTCGGCGGCGCGGCGCAGTCGGCGGGGCGGCGACCGCGGTGCTCGACCACGAGGGCCGGTACATCGCAGAGCGCGATGCGAGGGGATGCGCGCCTGCGAGATCGACGGGTCCGCAGCCACGGCCGGGGTCAACGCCGGAAGCCTCCCCCGGAGTCGATGACCTCACCCGTGATCCGTACGCGGTGCCGGACCGTGGAGCCCGAGCGGTCCTTGACGACCTCCAGCTGGGAGGGAATCCGCGCCTTGAGGTCGGGGACATGGCTGACGATGCCGACGCTGCGGTCGCGTTCGCGCAGTGAGTCCAGGACGTCCAGCACCTCGTCCAGGGTCTGTTCGTCCAGGCTTCCGAACCCCTCGTCGATGAAGAGGGTGTCCAGCCGGGTGCCGCCCGCCTCGTCGGTGACGACATCGGCGAGGCCGAGCGCCAGCGCGAGCGAGGCGAAGAAGGTCTCGCCGCCGGAGAGGCTGGAGGTGTCCCGTTCGCGGCCGGTCCAGGCGTCGATGACGTGCAGCCCCAGGCCGGAGCGCCGGGCGCCGCCGGCCCGTTCGTCGGAGTGGACGAGGGTGTAGCGGCCGGCGGACATCCGGTGCAGCCGGGCCGTGGCGGCGGCCGCGACCTGTTCGAGCCGGGCGGCGAGGACATATGACTCCAGACGCATCCGCCGCTCGTTCTCGGAGGACGTGCCGGAGGCGAGTGCGGCCAGGCGGGCGATGCGGGCGTGGGCGGCGCGCAGCGGGGCCAGTGCGCGGGCGTCGGCGTCGGCGCGGGCGGAGAGCCGGTCGAGCTCGGCGCAGCGTTCCCGGGCGGTGGCGTGGGTGGCCGACGCCGTGCGCAGTCGTGCCGCCGCGGCCTGGTGCGCGGTCTCGGCGCCGGCCGGGTCCGCGGGCGGCTGCGCCGCGGCGGCGGAGGCCTCGGGGTCGGCCAACTCCGCTTCCACCGCGGCGGATTCGGCTTGCCATTCGTCGAGCCGCTGTTGCAGCACCCGCCATTCGCCGTCCCGCAGCAGTGCCTCAGCGGCGGCCTGCGGGGTGTCGAATCCGGCGCGATGTGCGGCGTCGGAGAGTCCGGCGCCGGCGTCCTTGAGCCGCTGGGCGCAGGCGTCCGCCGTACGGGCCGCCTCCGCCGCCGCGGTGAGCAGGGCGATCTGCCGCTCCAGCCGCGCGGCCCGGTCGGCCACGCTCGGACAGTCGCCCCGCGCCCGGGTCAGCTCCTCCTCCAGGGCGGCCCGTTCGCGGTCCAGCGCCGCACGATGGGAGGTGCGGGCAGCGGCCCGGCGCTCGGCCTGCTGCTGCTCGTCGCGGCGCCGTTCGTATGCGTGCTCGGCGCGTCCGAGCGCCTCGCGGGCGGCCTGGAGGCCGGCGCCGAGCGCCTGGGCGCGGGCGAAGCCGGCCCGCAACTCCTCCGCCTGCGTGGCGAGTTCGGCGGCCGGGGTGTCCCCTGCCGTGGCGGCCGCGGCGGCCAGCGCCTCTTTGCCGGACTGCCAGCGGACCTCCGCCTGCTGCCGGGCCTCCTCGGCCTGGCGGTGGGCCTCCCGGGCGGCTTCCTCTGCCGTCCGGTCGACATGGTCCGCGTCGGCACGGGCCGGGTCGGGGTGCTCGGTCGCGCCGCACACCGCGCACGCCTGCCCCTCGCACAGCCCGTCCGCCAGCTCGGCGGCGATCCCGCGCAGCCGGCGGTCCTTGAGATCGAGCCAGTGCTCATGGGCGGCTGCGGACCGCTCCCGGGCGGCGAGCAGTTCCCCTTCCGCCGACCGCACCCCGGCATCCAGCCGGTCGCGTCGACGGGCCGCTTCCCAGCGTTCGGCGGCCGGTTCGATCCGGGCGCCGAGCTGTTCGGCCCGGCCGGCGGCTTCCTGCGCCGTCTCGATCCGCCGCTGGTGGGCGCGCTGGGTCTCCCCCCAGGTGGCGAGCCACTCGGCGGCGTCCAGCAGCGTCTGCTCATCGGCGCGCGCCTCACGGTCGAGGCCGGCCCGCTCCCGGCCGATGTCGGCGGCTCGCCGCTCGGCCCGCCGGGCCGCCCCGAGGGAGCCCAGCTCTTCCCTCAGCTCCCCCTCCCGGGCGGCGAGTTGATCGCTCTCGGCGTCGGCGAGGGCGGACGGCAGCGGGCTTCTGTGCCGACGCTCGGCGCGCTGCGCGGCGTCGAGTTCGTGCCAGGCGGCGTCGCGCAGCGCGAGTGCGGGCGCGACCTCCGCTGCCGACCGGGCCCGCTCCAGCCTCTCGCGGGTACGCTCCCGCTCGTCGGCGCGGTCCGCGAGCCGGGCGGCCCGCCGCCGGGCGTCCGCGTACCGCTGCTGGAGCCGGTCCCGCTCACGGGCCTCTTCCCACCGCCCGGCCGCCCGGTGCTCCGCGGTCTCGGCGGACTGCGCCGCGGACCGCGCCACCGCCAGCCGTTCCCGTGCGCTCACCCGGGCGACGGCCGCCCTGACCAGTACCGCCTCGGCGAAGCCCGGCTCGCCGGGGCCCGGTGTGGCGGGGTCCTGCGCGGCGGCGGTACGGCCCGGCGCGGCCTGCCCGCCTCGTCCGCCGCCCTCCACGGACCCGGCCTGACCCGGCACCGTCGCCCTCATCGCGGCCACCGCCGTGACGCGGCCGCGTCCACCGGCCGGCGCGCCCGCCACCGGCCCGCTCCGGTCCGGCGCCGGCACCGACGGATCGGTGAGATCGGCGCTCTCACCGGCCGCCTGCGCCATCCGGTGCGCCAGCGCCAGCAGTCGTTCGTCGCCTGCCGTGACCGTGTCCGCGGCGGCCTTCCGGCGCGCATTGAGCTGCTCTTCGAGGGCGGCGAACCGCCGGGTGTCGAAGAGCCGCCCCAGCAGCCGGGAGCGAGCCTCCGCATCGGCGCGCAGAAAGCGCGCGAAGTCGCCCTGCGGCAGCAGCACCACCTGGCAGAACTGCTCCTTGCTCATACCGAGCAGCTGGCCGATCTCCTCACCGATCTCCTGGTGCGAGCGGCTCAGCGCCTTCCAGTGGCCGGCCGAGCCGTCCACCGGCCCGTCGCCGTCCGCCGCTCCCCCATTGCCGTCTGCCGCTCCCCCGCCGCCGGACCCCGCCGGGACGAATTCCCGCAGCCTGCTCTGCGCCTTCTCCTTCGTCGTGCCGCTGCCCCGCTTCTTGGGGCGCGGCTGCTCGGGGAGCCGGGTGATCTCCAACCGCCGTTCGCCGACGGTCAGTTCGAGGACCACCTCGGTGAGGGTCAGCGGATCGGCCAGGTCGCTGCGCAGCGCCTGACCGCTTAGCCGCGCCCCGGGAACCGACCCGTACAGCGCAAAGCACACCGCGTCCAGGACCGAGGTCTTGCCCGCGCCCGTCGGGCCGTGCAGCAGGAACAGGCCGTCGCGCGAGAGCCGGTCGAAGTCGATGGTCTGGGAGCCGCCGAAGGGCCCGAAGGCGGTGAGGGAGAGCCGGTGCAGCCTCAACGCGCCACCTCGGCCGCCATCTCGTCGACGCGCACCTCGTCGATCGCCGAGCGCAGCTCGGCGCGCTCCTGCTCATCGGCCACCCGGCCGGACCGTACGTGTTCCACGAAATCCTCGGCGATCTCCTGGTCGCTGCGCCCGCGCAACCGCTGTGCATAGGAGGCCAGCGAACGGGTGGGCCCCTCGTCCGGGTCGAAGACGAGGCTGACGATGTGCGGGAAGCGCCGGGCGAGCCGGGCCATGGGCTCGTGCGGGCGGACGGTGTCGGTGAGCGTCACCTCGACCCAGGACTCCTCGTGCCGGGCCGGCTCCGGGTCCTCCAGCACCTGTTCCAGCGGTCCCCGGATACGGGCCAGCGGCCGCGGCACCGGGCAGTCCACCCGCTCCGCGCGCACGGCGCCCTCCGCGTCGAGATCGACGATCCAGGAAGACTTGCGGTGCGCGGCCTCGGAGAAGGAGTAGGCGAGCGGCGAGCCGGAGTAGCGGACCCGCTCGGTCAGGGCCTGACAGCCGTGCAGATGCCCGAGGGCGACGTAGTCCACGCCGTCGAACACGGCCGCGGGGACGGAGTCGACCCCGCCGACGGAGATATCGCGCTCGCTGTCGCTGACCGCACCCCCGGTGACAAAGGCATGCGCCAGCACCACGGAGCGGGTCCCGGCCGGCCGGCCGGCGAGGTCGGCCCGTACCCGCTCCATCGCCGCGCCCAGCACCTCCGCATGGCCGGCACGCCGTGCGCCGAGGGTGTCGCGCACCATGGCGGGTTCGAGGTACGGCAGCCCGTAGAGCGCGACCGGGCCGTGGTCATCGGCGAGCAGCACCGGGGTGCCGCACCCGGACGGGTCGGTACGGAGATGGATTCCGGCCCGCTCCATCAGTCCGGACCCGACGCCCAGCCGGCGGGCCGAGTCATGGTTGCCGGAGATCATCACGGCCGGGACGCCGAGACCGGCGAGCCGGTGCAGCGCGTCGTCGAAGAGCTCGACGGCGGCGAGCGGCGGCACCGCACGGTCATAGACATCGCCGGCGACCAGCACCGCGTCGATGTCCCGGGCGCGCACCGTCTCGACGAGATGATCGAGGAACGCACGCTGCGCGGAGAGCAGGCTCACCCGGTGGAAGGACCGCCCCAGATGCCAGTCGGATGTGTGCAGAAATCTCACCTAGCGGCTCCGACCTGCATGTTTTCCCCTCAGAGAGCCCTCGAACCTGCACCGGTACAACCGGGTCGGATACCCGGTCCCCGCCTGAGCGGTGGCCGACCGCACTCCGCCCGTCCCGGGCCCTCATTCTTGCACCCGCATCCGGGGCAGATGTGCGGGGAAGCCACTTCGCACCGAACGGCGCGGGACGGTCTCAGCCGTCCCCGGCGGCCCCTACCGTGTCCCCGGTTCCCGGTTCCCCCACATGCACGCCGGCTCGCCCGGTGTCCGGATCCGCGCCGTGCAGATACTCCTCGCTGATCCGTTTCGGCCCGAACGGCCACTCCTTTTCGTAACGGGCCCATGCGAGGAAGGCCACCACGCCCGCCCCGACCCACGCCAGCGACCATTCGACGGGGTCCCTGCCAGGTGAGTTGCGGTCCGCGAAGCCGTAGATCACCAGCCAGCCGGCCAGTGCCACGACGCTCGGCAGCGGATAGAGCCACATCCGGTACGGGCGGCGCAGTCCCGGCTGGCGGCGGCGCAGCACGGTCACCGCGGCGACCTGGGCCAGCGACTGCACGATCACCATGACGGTGGTCAGCAGCTGGATGATGGTGGCCAGGTCGGTGTGCCGTCCGATGAGGAAGCCCGCGGCCATCACGGCTCCCATGGTCAGCAGGCCCAGTACGGGGAAGCGGTGACGAGGGTGGAGCGTGCCGTACGGGCGGAAGAAGACCCGGTCGCGGGCGGCGTCGTAGGGGACCCGGGAGCCGCCGAGGAGGCCGGTGAAGACGGAGGCCACTGCGGTGACGAGGATGAGCACGGTGACGGTGTCGGCGGCGCCCGTGCCCCAGGCCTTTTCCAGTACGGCGGAGGCAACGGAGGAGGACGCCGTGGAGTGCGGGTCAAGCATGTCCTGCCAGTTCACCGTGCCCAGGGTGCCGATCTGCAGGAGCAGATAGATCGTCATGATGCCGAGGATCGAGGTGATGACGGCGCGGGGGATGGTGCGGCCGGGCTGTCGGACCTCGGCGCTCATGTACGCGATGGTGTTGTAGCCGAGGTAGTCGTAGATGCCGATCGTCAGGCCGGCCGCGAAACCGGCCCAGAAATGACTGGCCGTCAGCTCGAAGGCATGGGCGGGGTAGGTGAAGGCGCGCTGGGGGCTGAAGTGGGTGAAGGCGGCGGCGATGACCAGGACGACGGAGGCGATCATCACCGTCCACAGGACGACGGTGAGCTTGGCGATGTTCTCCACCCGCCGCCACAGCAGCACGATGATGCCCGCGGTGACGACGAGGCCGACGAGGTCGCCCTGCCCCGGGCTCATGTCCGGCCACAGATAGCCGAGATACTGCACAAAGCCGATCACGCCGGTGGACATCCCCAGCGGGATGAAGAGCATGGCCGTCCAGACGAACAGAAACGGCATCAGCTTGCCGGTCCGGTACTGGAACGCCTGCCGCAGATAGACATAGCTGCCGCCGGCGCCGGGCAGCGACGCCCCCAGCTCGGCCCAGATCAGTCCGTCGGCGAGCGCCAGGACCGCACCCGCGAGAAACCCGGTCACGGCTTGCGGTCCGCCGAACGCAGCGACCATCAGCGGGATGGTCACAAAGGGCCCGATGCCACACATCTGACTCATGTTGATGGCGGTGGCCTGGAACAGACCGATCCGGCGGACGAATCCCACGCGCTCATCGGGAAGTTCAGGCATGGGGAAGCCCTTTCTCGTGCCGGCCCGCGCACCGGTTTCGCGGCCTGTTCCCGCCGCGCCACAGGCTGACACGATCCGCGCCCCGGCGCACCGGTCCGCACCGAACTTTCCGTCCCCCGGTGCCGGCCTCGCCCCCCGTCGCCGAAACCGGCCCCTCCGCCGGAATGGCCCCGTCGGCGCCCCGGCCCCTCACCCGGCCGGCGCCCCCGGAACACACCGGCCGCCCAGCCGCTCAGAGCTCCCCGTACGCCTCGCCGCCGAGCTCCAGCCTCGCCGTGCCGGCGGTGGTGTCCGCGAGCCAGGCACGGAAGGCCTCCAGATCGGCTTCCGGCAGCCCGACCTCGATGCACACCTCCGCCCCGTAGGTCACCTCCCGCACCGCCCGTCCCGTCGTGCGCAGATCGTTCTCCACCCGGCCCGCGCGCCGGTGGTCGACGGTGACCGTCACCAGGCGGAAGCGCCGCCGGGTGACCGTGCCCAGGGTGTCCAGCGCCTCGCCGACGACACCGCCGTACGCACGGATGAGGCCGCCCGCGCCCAGCTTGACGCCGCCGAAGTAGCGGGTGACGACGGCGACGACATAGCGGACCTCACGGCGCACCAACATCTGCAGCATCGGTACGCCGGCGGTACCGCCCGGCTCGCCGTCGTCGCCGGCCTTCTGGATGCCACCGTCGGCGCCCAGCACATAAGCGAAGCAGTGGTGTCGCGCGGTGGGGTGCTCCTTGCGGATGCGCGCGATGAAGCCCTGGGCCTCGGCCTCGGTCGCGACGGGCGCGAGCGCGCAGAGGAAGCGGGACTTGTTGATTTCGATCTCGTGGACGCCCTCGCGCGCGAGCGTGCGGTACTGCTCCTGCATCGGACCAGCCTATGCGGCCCCTGTGACAAGCGGACACCGGCCGCTCCCCCGGACTGCGCCGCGCTGAGGTGTCCGCCGTAAGGGCGCGGGTGTCCGCCGTACGGGCGCAGTCCGCACGGCCAGGCGGCGTACCCACCCCGTCCGCACGGTGCGTCGGTGAGACGTCCGCCCCGCCCGTGGGCACTGTGAGGTCAGTGCGAGAGCCTCGTGTTCCGGGGCCCCGCTCGTACGTGTAGGAACGGCGGGTTTGCGGAGGGCGGCATGGAAGAGAGCACACAGTCGGCGATGACGGCGGGAGTTCCCGTGACGGGCGAGGAGATGCCCGAGCCCCCGCCGGAGGTCATCGAGGCGGCACGCACGGCACCCGACCACTGGCTGGCCATGGTGGATCTGACCTGGCGGGAAGAGGGGCCACCACCCCTCTGGGCACTGATCGGGCAATGGCGCTCGGACGCCACGGGCGAGATCGTGGAGTGGCGGGACAACCCGGAGTACCGGCCGTCGCCCCAGATGCTGGACTGGGCGGAGCCGGCCGATGCGGTCGACAGCGCGATCCAGCTCGCCGCGACCGGTTACGGACCGGGAGAGGCCGTCTCCGAGGCGCTGGCGCGCGCGGAGGTCTCCGTACTGGTCACCGCGACCGGTACGCCGCTGGCCGCCGCCTCGCCCGAGGGCACCCCGGTGATCCCCGTCTACACCTCGCAGAGCTACCTCGAATCGGTGGGCCGTCTGCTGTACGACCGGCGGCCGGTGGCCGAACTCGTCGAGCAGCTGCCGCCGGGCCATGCGCTGTACCTCAACCCGACCGGCCCGGTGAGCATGCTGGTGGACACCGAGGAGCTGCGCGCGACGCTGGCCGGGTCGTCCAAAACGGCGGACGAGCCGCGGGAGGCGGCCGTGCCCGTGGCGCCGCGCCCGGGTACCGGCGCCGGCGGGGCCGAGCCGGTGGGCAGCGGCCGGGGCATCGGCAAGCCGGCCCGCGCCGCGAAGGGCAGTACCGCCGTCGGGGCCGGGCTGGCCGGCAGCGGAATGGCCCGCGGCGCGAACTGAGCCGCCGGCCCCGAGGACCCGCCCCGCCCGTCTTCCCCTTCGGGCGGGGCGTCTGCCGTGCGGCGCGCCCACCGGTGCACGCCGCACGGCCTTGTCGTCTCCCGCGGCGGGAATCTCCGGGGCGCACCGTCCGTTGACCGCACAAGTCCCTTCCCTTCGCAGGAGGCAGTGCGTGTACGGCGACACCGGCACCATCCGCAGGATCCTCACCGAGCTCGGCGACACCTGGGCCGTCGTGGGCCTGTCCCACAACGAGCAGCGCGCGGCGTACGGCGTCGCGGAGGTGCTGCAGCGCTACGGCAAGCGGATCGTGCCGGTGCATCCGAAGGCCGAGACGGTCCACGGTGAGCAGGGGTATCCCTCCCTGGCCGCGATTCCCTTCCCCGTCGATGTGGCGGATGTGTTCGTCAACAGCGAGCATGCGGGCGCCATCGCCGATGAGGCCGTGGCGGTCGGGGCGAAGGCCGTCTGGTTCCAGCTCGGGGTGGTCGACGAGGCGGCCTGGGACCGGGTGCACGACTCCGGGCTCGACATGGTGATGGATCGCTGTCCGGCCATTGAGATTCCCCGTCTGGGCTGAGCGGCGGGTGCATGGACGTCCGGGCACGGTCGTCGCCCGAGCCGCTCGGGCGTTGCGCGGGTGGTGCGCCGAGCGGGGCGTGACCCGGGTCGGTCTGCCTGCCTGCCTGCCTGCCTGCCACCGACGGTGCCGAACCGCCGTACCGCAGCCCGGGTTTCACGGAGCACTCCACAGCGCTCTCGCTGAATCTGCGGTCCGGCGCGTTCGTCCCGTAGGGCCCGGCCGACGAGCTACGGCCCGACCGCCGTCCACCGTCCGCCGGACCGGCTCTAAGCGATACCCAGCCCGTCCAGGACCGTGGCACCGGGCAGTTCGGCCAGTGCCTTGCCCGGCACGATGAGCTTGCCGCGGCGGCTGCCGCTGCCGATCAGGGCGTAGGGGATATCGGCGGCGGCGGCATCCACCAGCAGTGGCCAGCCGGCGGGCAGGCCGATCGGGGTGATCCCGCCGTACTCCATCCCGCTGTCGCCGACCGCCTTGTCCATCGGCGCGAACGAGGCCTTGCGGGCTCCCAGTTGACGCCGCACCGCACCATTGACGTCGACGCGGGTGTGGGAGAGGACGACGCAGGCGGCCAGGGTGACGTCGCCGCCGCGCTTGCCGGCCACCACCACACAGTTCGCCGACTGGTCCAGGAGCCAGGGCCCGTAGCGCTCGACGAGCAGGGCGGTGTCCGCGATGGCCGGGTCCGTGTCGACATAGCGCAGCTCCCCGACCGGTACGGATCCGCTCCAGGCGCGGATCGCGGCGGCCACCGGCCCGGTCAGCAGGTCCAGGCACTCGGCAGCGGGGCGGACCTCGTCAAAGGCATCCATCGGCACGGGCATGACGCCAAGTTAACAGTCGCGCCGGAGGGGCGGCGGACCGTCTCAGCGGGCGAGCGGGATGATCACCGACATGGTCATCTCGACCGGTTCCCCACCGTCGTTGCGGTAGCCGTGCGCGACCTTCGCCTCGAAGGACGCCGAGGCCCCGGCGGGCACCGTGTGCTCCTCGTCGTCCACGACCAGCGTCAGCGTGCCGGACCGGACATGGAGCAGCTCCACGGTGCCGGGCGGATGCGGGTCGGAGGTGCTGCTGTCGCCGGGCATCAGCCGCCAGTCCCACAGTTCGTACGGCCCGGGTGCCTCGGCGCCCACCAGGAGCGTGGTGAAGCTGCCGGCCTCGGTGGACCACAGGCGGACCGCCTCACTCGGCGCCACGATGCGTACCTGCGGCCCCTGCTCGTAGTCGAGGAGCGTGGTGATGCTGACGCCGAGCGCGTCGGCGATCTTGACAGTGGTCCCCACGCTCGGATTTGTCCGGGCCTGCTCAATCTGGATGATCATTCCACGGCTGACCCCGGCACGGGCCGCCAGCGCATCGAGGGTGAAGCCGCGCTCGGCGCGCCAGTGCTTGAGGTTGCGGGCGAGCGACTGCGTGAGCTGGTCGAGGTCCGTCACGGTCCGTCCAAGTCGATGGGCAATATATTGAATGCCGCGATGCAGTCTGTTGCACTACGGTGTGGTGTACTTCAGCGTCCGGTTCACTGTACTGCGAGGTTTCACCATGACAGCGGTCTTCGCCTTGGCCACCAGTCTTCTGTGGGGGCTCGCCGACTTCGGCGGCGGACTGCTCACCCGACGCCTGCAGGCACTGACCGTGGTGGTCGTCTCGCAGACGCTGGCCGCCGTGGCGCTGGGCGCCGTCGTGCTGGCCACCGGCGGCTGGCGGGAGGCCGGACCGCAACTGTGGTTCGCGGTCGGGGCGGGCGTCGTGGGTCCCGCCGCCATGCTCTGCTTCTACCGTGCGCTGGCGCTCGGGCCGATGGGCGTGGTCTCCCCGCTCGCCTCGGTCGGCACCGTCCTCGTACCGCTCGGCGTCGGGATCGTGGCGGGCGAGCGGCCGGGGCTGCTGCAGGCCATGGGCATGGTCGTGGCCGTGATCGGCGTCCTGCTGGCGGGCGGCCCGCGGATCAGCGGCGCTTCCGTGGCCCGCCAGACCGTTGCGCTGACGCTGGTCTCGGCGCTCGGGTTCGGCGCGGTGATGGCGCTGATCTCGGAGGCGTCCACGACCGTGACCGGGCTCTTCCTCGCCCTGTTCGTCCAGCGGGTGTGCAATGTCGCCGTCGGCGGCGCCGCCCTGTACGCGTCGGTACGGCGCGGCACCCCGGCACTGCCCGAGGGCGGTCTCACGGCCCTTTGCGGCGCGCTGCCCGCACTCGGCTTCGTCGGGATCGCCGATGTCGCCGCCAACGGCACCTACGCCCTGGCCGCCCAGCACGGGCCGGTCACCATGGCGGCGGTGCTCGCCTCCCTCTACCCCGTCGTCACCTCGCTCGCCGCCCTCGGCGTCCTCAAGGAGCGGCTGCGGGCGATCCAGACGGCCGGGGCCTCCCTCGCGGTGGCCGGCTCGGTCCTGCTCGCCTCCGGGAGCTGACGCGGACCGGGGCCGACGGCGGGCCCCGGCCCTGCCTGACGGCGGCTCAGGACGCCTCGTACGTCTCCTTGGCTTCCTGCGCCTGCCAGGCCCGCAGCGCGAGCAGCTGGTCCGGGGTGACGCCCTCGGGGATCGGCACCGGCGCCGGCGTCCGCAGCGGCGGCTGCCAGCCCTCCCGGGGATCCCAGCTGCGGACGACCCTCGCGGGCGCGCCGGCGACCACCGCATGGTCCGGCACCTCACCGCGGACCACGGCCCCGGCCGCGACCACCACATTCCGGCCCAGCCGCGCCCCGGGCAGGATCACCGCCCCGGTACCGATCCAGCTGCCGGCGCCGATGGCCACCGGATCGGTGCGCGGCCACTGCTTGCCGACCGGCACCTCGGGGTCGTCATAGCTGTGGTTGGTGGTGGTGACGTACACACCGGGGCCGAAGAAGCAGTCGTCGCCGATCGTCAGCCGGACATCCGCGATCACATGGCTGCCGCGGCCCAGCACCACACCGTTTCCCAGCGTGAGGATCGGGTCCGGGCCGAGATCGAGGTCCGGCATCATGCCCGCCGTCAGCGTCACGTCCTGGGCGATGATGCAGTGGTCGCCGAGCTCGATCCACGGGTCACCGAAGACCGTGCCCTGCGGGAAGGCGAGCCGGGTGCCGGTGCCGATCCGGCGGAAGCGGTAGGGGCCCGGCCGCTCGGCCGTGACGGCCGCGGCCTCCCTCACCCAGCGCGCGCCACGGTGGACGGCACGCGACACGGCCCGGCGCCGCCAGGCCGCGACGGATGAGAACACGTTCTGGTTCATCGGCACTCGCACACCGTACTCAGCCGGCCGGCCGGCGGGCCGCACGGCAGGCTGTGATCTTCGCCCCACCGACGGCCGCCCCTGCCCGGCGCAGCGGCCGTCGTCTACGGTGCTGTTGGCGCGGCGCGGAACAGCGAGGAGATGCAGAGATGACGGGACGGGCGTTGATTTCACCGGTGGGCGGCAAGGAGCCGAGGGTCGACCAGGAGGCATTCACCGCCCCGACGTCCGTCGTGCTCGGCGAGGTCACCATGGCGGCGGGCGCCAGCGTCTGGTACCACGCGGTGCTGCGGGCCGACTTCGGCCCGATCGTGCTCGGCGCCGACAGCAACATCCAGGACAACTGCACGGTGCATGTGGACCCCGGTTTTCCGGTGACCGTCGGCGCGCGGGTCTCGGTCGGTCACAATGCCGTCCTGCACGGCTGCACCGTGGAGGACGACGTCCTGATCGGCATGGGTGCCACGGTGTTGAACGGGGCCCACATCGGCGCGGGCTCCCTGATCGCCGCGCAGGCACTGGTCCCCCAGGGCATGCGGGTGCCGCCCGGCTCACTGGTCGCCGGGGTACCGGCGAAAGTCAAGCGGGAGCTGACCGGCGAGGAGCGCGAGAGCATCAAGCTGAATGCCGCGATGTATCTGGAGCTGGCGGCACGGCACCGGGAAGACGTGCCGGACGCCGGGGGCTGACCCCGGCCGGTCGGCCGGGGTCCGGCGGGCACGACCGGGCAGGAACCGCACCCGTACCCGCACTGCCTCCCCTGGCGCCACGTCAGCCGAGCGGTTTCGACCCGGTGGCCGCCAGCACCGACGTCAGCATCTCCGCGTCGAAAAGGGTGGCGTCCGCCAGACGGTTGGCGCCCGCGTAGGCGTTCATCATGAGCTTGGCGGTCCGCAGGGCCAACGGAGACCTGCGGACCAGCGGCCTGGTCCACCGCGCGATGACCTCGTCCAGCTCGTCCTCGGGAACGACCTTGTGGAGCAGGGCCAGCTCGGCCGCCTTCGCCGCATCGAAGCTCTCACCGGTCAGGATCAGCTCGCGGATCCTGGCGGCTCCCGCCTCGTTCAGCAACCGTGGCAGCACGCCTCCCCAGGCGGGCGGCAGGCCCAGCGCGAGCTCCGGCAGCCGGAAGCGGCAGTTGTCCGCACCGGCCCGCAGATCGCAGAACACCGCGAGCGCGATGCCCGCGCCGATCACTCCGCCGTGCAGCCGGGCGATGGTGACCGCGCTGGTGGCCGCGAGCCCTTCACACACCCGCCGCGCCTTGTTGCCCAAGGAACGAAGGGCCGCCCCGGAGGGGTCCGCGGCGAGGGATTCCGCGAACTCCCGGCGGTCTCCGCCCAGGCAGAAATCCGCTCCCGCGCCGGAGAGAATCACCACCCGTATCTCGGGCCGGTCGTGCAACGTCGCGCACACCGTCAGCAGTTCGTCGAGGATCGGCTCGCAGAGCGCATTGCCGGTTTCCGGGCTGTTCAACTGGACGTTGAGTACGGGGCCCTGCTGGGTGACAGCAAGGGTCTTGTAGCTATCGATCACGACTTCTTCTCCTACGGCGCTGTCAGGACTCGACCACGGACAGCGCCACGAGCCGTCGGAAGGCCACTCGCGGCTCCCATTCGGGCGTACGGCCCAGCCGCAGGCCGGGGAAGCGTCGGAGCACGGCGGTCAGCAGAGTCGTCGCTTCCAGCCGGGCCAGCGCGGCGCCGAGACAGTAGTGGATCCCGCCGCTGAAGCTGAGGTGGGTGGCCTTGCGGCAGACGTCGAAGAAGGCGGGATCGGCGTACTGCGCGGGATCGTGGTGGGCGGCGCCGACCATGAGATGCACCATCTCGTCCTTCGCCACGGGGACGCCCGCGAGCACGGTGTCCTCAGCGGCGACCCGGCTCACCACATGCGTCGGGGCGTCGTAGCGCAGGATCTCTTCGACGGCCCCCGGTATGTATTCCGGGTTGGCACGCAACCGCGCCATCTGGCGCGGGTGTTCGGCGATCAGCCACCCCATCGTGGACAGCAGGTTCGAGGTGGTCTCCAACGACGCCAGAACCACGAACAGGGCGAGTCGGAAGACGGCCTCGTCCGCGGCATCCTGATGTGGTTCGAACTCGTCCCAGGTCCTCAGCCACCCCGAGATCGGGTCATTTCCCGGCGCCCGGCGGCGTTCCCGCACCAAGGCGATGAAATACTCGCGCAGAGTCTGGGTTGCGGCATCCGCCTGCGCCAGCTGACTCGCCGAGGGCAGCAGTTCCTGGGCGAATACCTGGTCCCGGGCGAGTGACCGCAGCAGCGGATAATCCGCGGTCGGCAGGCCGAGCCATTCCCCTATCGTGATCACCGGCAATTCGTCACTGACGAGGACACCAAAGTCCGTCTCGCCATCCTTCAGACTTTCCGCGAGCCGATCGAGTAGTTTCTCGGTGGTGCGCTCGACCGAAATTCTTATGCCGTCCAGGGACTTCCGGTCGAATATATTGCCCGCCGCCCGCCGGACCTGTGTGTGGTGCGGTGGATTGAGGCCGGGCAGCGAGTCTGCCATTTGCTGCGAACAAAGGGTCGTCCAACGGGTCGTCGCACCCTGCCGAGCCCGCCAGTCGCTGTCCGGTACCAGCCATGACTTGTTGCGCAACACGTGACAACACAGGCTGAAAGAGGTCACCAGTTGGCCGCCCCAAGGTGCCGGAACAATATCGCCCATCGATCGGAGTTCAGCATAGTGTGCCCAGGGATTCGCTTGACCATCCGATGACCGAAGGCGAGAAAGTAGCCTTACCACAGAGCGCCGGTCGACGGACGAGTCAATTGACGGGACAACCACGGAGGGTTCCACTTGAGAACTCCTTCATTCAATCCATCAGGCCAGGAAGACCAAACCTAACTACCCAAGCGACTGAATGTTTACACCCATGGGAAAGCTCACCCTTGTTGCGAATTTCACACCTTCCACCAAGAAAGGAATGAGCTCCACCACTTACCTTTTTGACCCCCCATCCGGTCCTGTCCAGAGGCGCCTTCTGCCGTGTGGTGAACCGTCGCGGCGGAAGCGGAGGCACGCCGCTCGGGCCGCACCGGGGTGAAGCGGGCGGGCAGCGCTTCCAACGCCCGGTGGAACGGACCCGGTCGCCAGGTCAGGCTTTCCGCAGGCAAGGCCAGATCGATGTCCGGCAGGGCGTTGAGCAGTTTCTCGATGGCCAGGACGGACACTAGCAGGGCGGGATCCTTGCCGGGGCAGGCGTGCGGGCCCGCGCTCCAGGCGAGATGCGCCCGCTTACTGAGCATTTGACGACCCGTCGAGAGGTTCGGGTCGGTGTTGGCGGCTGCGAAGCTGATGACCACGGGATCGCCGGCCGGCAGCTTGGTGCCCCCGAGATCCACGTCGTGCACCGGGTAGTGCACACCGTAGTTGGCGATCGGAGCGCTGTTCCAGAGCACATCGTTGATGGCATCGTCGACCAGCAGTCCGGCCGCGTGCTGGCCCCCGGCGTACTTCTCATCGGTCAGCAGCAGTCGCAGCGCGCTGGAAATGATGTTCTGCGTGGGTTCCGTACCCGCCGCCATGAGGGTGACGAGCTGATGGACCATCTCCTCGTCGGAGAGCCCGGACGGGTGCTCCATCAGCCAAGAGGTGACGTCCTCGCCCGGCGACCGCCGCTTGAGCGCCACGAGTTCCAGCAGCGCCTCGGTGAGGACTTCGTTTGCCTTCTCCGCGTCGACTCCGTCAAAAATGCCCGATATGCCAAAGACCAGGCGGTCACCGATCTCGGCAGGGCAGCCGAAGAGGTCGTTGAAGACCAGCAGCGGCAGCAACTGGGCGTAGTCGGCGACCAGATCCGCTCGGCCACGACTGCTGAACTGGCTGATGAGATACGCAGCAACGCGGTCGACATGACGGCTCAGCCGGTGTGTGTCCACCCGGGCCAGACTCGCCGTGACCGGCTGACGCAGCCTCATATGGTCGGCACCGTCGGAAAACAGACAGTTCGGCCGGTACATCATCATCGGCAGGACCGGGCTGTCCAGCGGCACGCGGCCCTCGTTCAGTGCACGCCAAAGGCGAGAATCCCGCGCAAAGACATCCGGATTCTGCAGCACATGGAGCGCCGCTGCGTAGTCCGTGACGAGTTCGACGTCCACTCCGGGGGCCAGCTCGACGGGCGCGCTGGGTCCGTACTGCCGCAGCATGTCGTAGAAAGCGTCCGGCGCGGCGGCGAACTCCGGCCCGTGCAGCGGCACCCTTTCGCCGTCGGCGTGCGCGGGGCAGCCGGGCGGCGGAGTCTGGAATTCCGAGTGAAATTGCATTCCTGTGCTCCTAGTTGACGCGGGACTGTAGGTATCGGACGAGCGCGATCAGAGAATCCGCCGAAGAACGCTGATCCCGTGCGTCACAGTGGACGACGGGCGTCTCAGGAAGCAGGTCCAGCGCCTCCCGTATCTCATCGAGCGAATGCGAGGGAGTCCCGTCGAACCGGTTCACGGCGATGGCGTACGGGATTCCGTAGTGCTCCACCAGGTCCATGACAGGGAAGGACTCGTCAAGCCGGTGTGGGTCGACCAGGACCAGCGCACCGAGCGCCCCCCGCGTCATGTCTTCCCACACCTGAACGAACCGCTGCTGTCCGGGCGTTCCGAACAAGTAGAGGACGAGCTCCTCGCTGAGCGTGAGCCGGCCGAAGTCCATGGCGACCGTGGTCGTGGTCTTGCTCGGCGCACCTTTCGGATCGTCAATTCCGGCGCCGGCCTGCGTCATGATCTCTTCGGTCCGCAGCGGCGGAATCTCGGACATCGTCCCGATGAACGTTGTCTTACCCACCGCGAAATGTCCGACCACGAGGATCTTCGCCGCGGTCTGCACTGAATTGCGCAGGTACACGCCGTCATCCAAAGCGGGCCTGGAGCCCATTCAGCACCTCCTCAAGGATTTTCCGGTCGACAAGCTGAGCGCTCGGTATGGGGGCACGCGAAAAAAGATGGCCCTCCCTCGCGAGATCGGACACCAGAATCTTGACGACACCCACCGGCAGCCGGGTGTACCCGGCTATCTCCGCGACCGAGAGAAAGCCCCCCGAACACAGTTCCAGCAGACGGAGCTTCTCCGGATCGAGAGGCTTCGTCCGGGGTGGTTCCGCATGCACGGTGACCAGAGTGATCAGCGAGAAGTCGCTGCCGTCAAGAAGATCCCGGCCGTTGGTGATGACGTACGGCCGCACTAATTCCGCTGCTTCGTGTTCCAGCTCCGGCTCGTCATCGGTGGTCATGGCTGAATATCAGCCCTCTCACGCGGCGGGCTGGTCAGTGCCTTGCCGAGCTGGCCGACCAGCTGTTGCATACGGAACGTGATCTCCGCCATGTCGACGTCGGGCGACGCCGAGAGCGCGAGATACGCGCCTTCACCGGCCGAGATGAGAAAGACCCAGCCGTGGTCGAATTCGACCAGCGTCTGCCGCCATTGTGCCCGGCTGGTGGATGCGCCGCCGTGACAGAAGTCGGAAACCGTCCGGCTCAGCGACTGCATTCCGCTCATCGCGGCGGCGACGGTATCGGCGTGATCCCGGCCGACCTCCTTCGAGCGTGCCATGAGCAGGCCATCGGCGGAGACGAGAATGGCATGCTGCGCTTCGGGCAATTCCAGAGCACTGTCAAGCATCCACGACAGATCGTAGTTCACTGAACCTCATGCCCTTCATCGCTTGCATTGGTGGAACGACGGCCGGATTGCGTACCGCGCTGGAATGCGCCCATGACGGACGCGGCTCGTGCGCTGTCGAAGGCCGGGGCCGGGGTTTCCGTGCTCTCGGTTTCGGTCGGCACGATGGATATCGCACCGCGGCGGCGGCGCTTCGGCAGCCCGCCGGCCGTCGTCTCGGGAGCCGGCGGGGCGGGCTCCGGGTGCCCCAGGGACGGGGCGGCTCCGGGAGCCGGGTATCCGGGTGCCTGGTGCCGGGGGGCGGCAGGGACCGGAGCGGGGCCGCCGGGGGCCGGTTGGCCCGGATAATTCTCGGGCGGCAACGGGGCGGACGCGGCCACGGCAGGACTCTCCTCGGGCTCGTGCAAGGACGTCAGTAGATCGTCGGGGAGCAGGACGACCGCGCGCACACCGCCATAGGGAGAGGTCGAATCCACCGAAACGCTGAACCCGTAGCGGGCGGCGAGCACACCGATGACGGTGAATCCGAACTGCGGCGGGTTACCGAGGCTGGAGACGCTGGCCGAGTTCTCACTCGACAGCAGCTGGGCGGCCCGCGCCTTCTCCTCCTCGTTCATACCGACACCGGCATCGTCGACGACGATGCACACGCCCCGGGGCACCGGTCGGATATTGATCTCGATCATCGTTTCCGGCGCCGAATAGCTGGTGGCGTTGTCCAGCAATTCGGCAAGCACCAGCGCAACCGGTTCCACGGCGCGGCTCACGATGGCGAAATTGCTCTGCGACCGGATCTCGACGCGCGTGAAATGCCGGATACGGCCCTTCGCGCTGCGGACCACATCGTAGAGCGAGGCATTGTGCCGTCGCCGGCCGAGCCAGCCGTCGCAGAGCACCGCGATGGACTGAGCGCGCCGTGCGAACTGCGAGTTCATGTGATCGATGTCGAGCAGATCCTGAAGGATCTTGTGCTCGCCATAGGTCTCCTGCAGCTTGGAAATCGTCAGCTGCTGCTCGCTCGCCAGACCCTGAAGGGTCCGCATGGCGGCCTTCAGCGTGGTCTTGGTGGCCTCCTCGGCCCGGTCCTTGGCCTCTTCCACGGCCTCCGTGTAATGGTTTTCCAGATTGGCGTAGCGCTGCTTGAGCTCAGCCTTTTCTGCTCGAAGCTCCGTGATCTTCTTTCTGCCGCGAATAATCGCGGTTGCGGCGACAGGGGTACCAGCGATCAAACCCCAGAGCGCTGGATCCTGGAAGTATTGCGTCATAGAACTCTCTTCGGACGACGGAGCCACCAGGTGTCGCATGTCTGGCCGCGAGGTTCAGCATCCATCGCGCTCCCAGACCTACGTGAACGGCCACGCGCAATCGCCTGCCAGAAAGCCATCAAAGGGCCGGCTAATGGCATAGTTCTCCCCGGGGTGGCGGTTTTCTTATGGCCAATGCACGGAATTTCTTTTTGCCATAGCAGGTGACTACCCCGTTGGCAAGTGCGATGATCTTAGCATCACAGCAACACCCGTCGTCCAACGCCGATCTGAGCACCGGACACACCTGAATGAGGTTCAACAAAGGCCAGTTTTGGGGCCATTGGGGGCGCTGCGGGGCCTCCGGGCAAGCGCGTCGCGCCACTCTTGACGGGCCATTGGCGCGTACTCATGTGACCTGGACCACACAAAATCAGGGGCCGGGTCAGCGAAAGTCAGCGATGCGGGGTGTCGTGGACATAAGTGATCTCACCGCCGCGGACCCGGACGACGCGTACGGTCATGCCGCGGTCGGTCCCCCGCAAGTAGTGCGCCGTGCAGTGGGTCCACGCCCCCTTGACCGCGCGCAGATCCCTGGCGCAGTCGACCGAGCGCGGCCCCCGGGGGATCACCGGAAGCGACAGATGGCCCGAGATCGAGCGGGCAACCTCGGCGCGCGGGACGGTATCGGCCGCCCCGCCCACCTCACTGGTCGCATCCCGCTCCCCCAGCCACCGGCTGCCCGCCGTGAGGCTCCCTGCCAGCAGAGCCGTGCCGGCCAGCGCCACACCGACGACTCGCATACTCCGCACGGGTCTCCTTCCAGCGGGCAGACCTCCCGCACCGGACGCGTCCAACGGCCGGGGCACGGACAATTCTTACGGGTGGCCCGGCGTCGGCAACAGGAGAACCCTGCCGTACCACCACCCGGGCGACGGTGCGTCAAACGGACGGCACAGGGCCCTGCATCTGCTCGCTGATCCAGTGCAGCGAGTCGGCCATCCGCCGGATATAGGTGTGACCGCTGTGCACACCGTCCGGTATTTCGAAGAGCGTGGAGTGGACCGGCCCGCCGGTGTAGTCGTTGATGAAGCGCTTCACATCGGGCACCGCCACCTCCTTGCTGCCGAGTTCGAAGGCCAGGTAGACGGGCAAGCTCTTCCGCGCGGCCAGCCGGCGCGCCAGGTGGCGTGGGTCATTGGCCCGCATCTCGGCCGGATGCCCCTGCCACAGCGGCGAATCCGGCGCCGTGTCGGGACCGTTGACGATGGCCGCCTTGAACTTCTGCGACTCCTTGAGCACGGCCTTCAGCGCGGCGAAGCCGCCGGACGAGGACCCCATGAAGGCCCACCCGTCACGGCTGTCGTACGTACGGAAGTTGGCCCGCGCGAAGTCCGGTACGTCCTCGGTCAACCAGGTACCCATCTTCGGCTGCCCCGGGATGTCACTGCCGTCGTAGTACCTCTTGCCCGGATTGAGCACCGGCATCACGACGATGAACGGCAGCGTCTTGCCCTGCCGCGACCATTCCGCCATCCGCTCCTCCAGGCCATAGGTGTCGCCGGCCCAGTAGTTGAACGGGTAGCCGTAGGCACCGGGCAGCGCGATCAGCACCGGAAAAGCGCTGCCTGCGTACTGCGGCTGGTGGTACTCCGGCGGCACCCAGGCCCAGATGTCGCCGGTGAAGCCGGACTTGCGCCCGTGCCATTTGGTCGTCACGACCTGGGTGCCGTTGGCATCGGTCGTACGGAACGGGGTGAAGGTGGAGCGCGGGCCGCGGGGCTCCACCACCCGCGGCTTGCCGTTGAGGGCGTCCGCGGCGTGGGCCCGCAGCCGCGGCACGCTCGAGGCGTCGACGATGTCCCGGCCGCCGCCACCGCAGCCGGCCAGCAGCCCCAGGGCCACCACATTCACCGCAGCACTGACGCGCAGGCACTTCATCGGGACGTTCTCCTCGGGTTCTTGGGCCGGGACCGCGGGCAGCCACGCTGCCACTGCGCTGCCGGTCGAAAGACACCACTCTAAGATCGCCCGGAGCGCCCTCGACGCCGACCCCGGCCGCCGTGACCTGGTGGTCCCTGCTCCCGGGTTGCGGCAAAGACATCCGGTCACGTCAAATGCGGCGACGGCGTTTCCCTCGTTCGATGAGCCCACGCGTGGTTTACCGGTCGGTCGGTTCTGGCATCGTTGGTGCCCAGTTCGCAAGGGCGCGGCGCTGTGCCCTGGTTGGGGATGACCGATGACCGCGTGGGCCGATGGCCGGCCACCGCCCGGCGTAGTGGGGCGGGTGGTTGAGCATGAGCAGGTGGCCGGGCTGCTGGACGGTGCTCCGCTGGTGACGCTCACCGGAGCCGCGGGGGTGGGCAAGAGTGTGCTGGCCCGCGCCGTCCTGGAGGAGCACACCGCTCGGCACGGCGGCAGGGTGGTCCGGGTCGGCTGCTGGGACGGCCTGGCCGAGGGCGGTCTGACCGACGCACTGCTCCGGGCGGCCGGGCAGGCGGACACCGCCTGCCGAGACGCCGCAGGCAGGCTCGCCGGGCGTACCGCCGGTCCCCGCGTCGGCACCACGGTGCCCGGCCGGGCGGGCCGGACGGATGCCGCAACGGGGTGCGCCCCCGCGGGCGGAACGGCCCTCGCGGCGCTCACCGCGCACTGCCGGCGGCATCGCGTGACCGTGCTGCTGGACGACTGCGACCCGCTGCGTGCCGAGTGCGCACAGCTGGTGCGACGGCTGCTGCGGGCCGACCCGACGCTGCGCATCGTGGCGACCGCGCGCTGCCCGCTGGGCCTGGCCGAGGAACGGGTCGTCGAGATCCCGCCGCTCGCGGTGACGCTGGGCGAGGGGATCGCCGGACCGGCCGTCGAACTGCTGGCCGCACGGACCGGTGCCGCGGCGCCCGAACTGCTGGTCGCGGTGTGCCAGGCCCTGGAGGGCTCACCACTGGCGATCGCGCTGGCCGCACACCAACTGGACCGGATGTCCTTGCCGCAGCTCGCGGCGCAGGTGGGCACGGACGGTGCGCTGTTCTACTCGGGACCGGCGGCGACCGCACGGCACACCTCGCTGCACGCCGCGCAGGCCGCGGGCTACGCCCTCTGCTCTCCCACCGACCGACGGGTGTGGGCGAGGCTCTCGGTGCTGCCCGACGATTTCGATCCCTGGCTCGCCGGATGTGTCTGCACGAGCAGTGACCTTTCGGCGGCCGCGGTCGACGGCGCACTCGAACGGCTCCGTACGGCCTCGGTCGTCGAACGCGTACGGGACGCGGGCGGCGCCCACGAAGGCACCGGGACCGCGCTGCCGCCGCGCTACCGACTGCCGCGCGCCGCCCGCGACTTCGGGCGGACGCAGTTGCGCGAGGCGGGCGAGGAGTCAGCGGCGCTACGGCGTTTCCGGCAGGCGTGTGCGGCGCTCGCAGCCGAGGCCCAGATCGCCTGGCAGGGCCCGAACCAGCAGGTCGCGGTGCGGCTGGTGGAGGACGAACAGGCCAATCTCGACGCGGCGCTGACCCGGCCGCCCCAGGACGCGGAGGATGCGCTCGGCGCCCTGGAGATCGCGGTGTCGCTGTGGTTCCACTGGGCCGCCTGCGGCTTCCGCCGGGAGGGGCGGGCCCATCTGGACCGGCTGTTGCTGCTCTCCCGGGACGACACCGCGCTGCGGGCTCGGGCGTTGTGGCTGGCCGGCTATCTCGCCGCGCAGGAGCACGCCCCCGCCGCCGCGGAGACGCTGCTCGACCAGGCGTGGACGGCGGCCGTGATGCATGCCGACGTCGACGGGCTGGCCCGTATCGCGCATGCGCACGGAGTGCTGGCGCTGTATCGCGGGAACACCACGGCGGCCGTGGCGTGTCTGGAGGAAGCGGCACAGCACCACTCCAGGGATCCGTGGTTCGGTCCGGGACCCGCCCACAGCTGGGCGCTGCTCGCCATCGCCCGCTCGCCGCTCGATGCGCAACGGGCGAGGGCGGCGGCCCGCCGCGCCTGGGAGACGCGGCACTCCGACGGCGATTTCTGGCTGTACTCGACGGTCCTCTACGCCCATGCCCTGACCGAGAGCGCCCACGGAAAGCCGACGGCGGCGCTGCGGGCCTGCCACAAGGCGCTGGTGGCCAAAAAGCTCATCGGTGACCCGCTGTTCATCGCGGGGGTCCGCAACATGCTGGCCGTGCTGCGGCGGACGGTGCGCGGCGGGGCGCCGCCGCGGGACGGCGCTGAGGAGCTGCCGTGGTGGCAGCCCGGCGGGCGGCCGCGGCCGTTCCTCTCCCGGCTGCGGGCGCGATCCTGAGGGCCGGTGCCGCGAGCGGCCGGTGGACACGTTCCGTGACGTACCGACCGCGTTCGGGATGCGGGAGCGGCGGGCCGGTCACATGCTGGGAGGCATGAAGCGTGCCCCCGTGATCGTGCATCCGCCCTCCTCGGGCGGTCGCCGTGTGACGCTCTACGGACAGGATCTGGGACGGGCGCTGCGTCCCGGTGATGTCGCCGCGATACTGCGCCGGGCCGGTTTCTGCACCACGAAGTTCCTCTGGGACGACACCGGTGTCTTCGAATGGCGCGACGGCGGACCCGACGTCTGGCTGATGCCCTGACGCGACGCCGCTTCGCAACCGGTCCGCCGCGGCACGCGAGTTGTGCCGGGTGAACGTCCGACTGCCGCCACAGGCCGAACGGGCCGGGCGTGGCAGCCGCGAGGGCGGTCAGTCGACCGTCGCGTGGGCCGGGGCCTCGGCCGCCTCACGCGCGGCGGCCGCCTTCTTCGCGCGGTGCTTCATGAGGAAGAAGGAGCCGACGCCGAACAGCAGGGCGGCGACCAGTCCGAGCCAGGAGAAGCGCTTGAGCCACGACTCGGCGACAATGCCCACGGTGTAGATCAGCGCGGTCGTACCGCCGGCCCAGATGATGCCGCCGAGGACGTTGGCGATCAGGAACTTCCAGTACGGCATCTTCAGCACACCGGCGAGCGGGCCGGCGAAGATGCGCAGCAGCGCGACGAAACGGCCGAAGAAGACCGCCCACATCCCCCACTTGTCGAACTTCGCCTCGGCCATGGCGACATGGTCGGGTCCGAAGTGCTTGGGGAACTTCCGGCCCGCCCACTCCAACAGGGGCTGGCCCCCCTTGCGTCCGATCAGATACCCGATGGAGTCACCGACGATCGCTCCGGCGGACGCACAGGCGCCCAGCACGAACGGATTGATGTGGTCCTGGGTCGCCGCGAGTATCGCCGCGCTGACGAGCACGATCTCGCCGGGCAGCGGGATACCCACGCTCTCCAGTCCGATGACCACCCCCACCAGGAGGTAGACGCTCACGGCCGGTACGGTCTCCAGCCACTCCTGGATGTGCAACGCCGCTTCCTCCGCTGGTGTAAGGCCCCCGTGGGCCGTGACCCGGCAGCCATGACACCGGCGCCGGTCGATCCCCTGGCGCGCCGCAGCACGCCTGGGAAGCGTACTCGATCGCGCCGTCCGAGGGCCGGATCCAGGCGCGGTGGGCAGCACCTGCCCCGCGGCCCGGTCCGGCGCCGCGCGGCCTCCCGTAACGGCGACGGCCCGACGTGCGGGGCACGACGGGCCGCGGAGGGGAACCCCACTGTGGGGCAGCTCACTTATTGGGGCGCAGGGTCCACACCATGCTCATCTCGCCGGTGACCGCGCCGTCCTCGCGGGTGAGGGCGATGTTCACCGGGAACTCCGGGCGCTCACCGGCGTCGAGCTCGGCGACCACCTCGGCCACCGGCCGGCCCAGCTCCGCGGTGGCGGTGACCGGCCCCATGGCGAGCTTCTTGTAGCCGATCTCGGCGCGCACCGCCAGCGGCACCGCCCGGCCGAGCTGGTCGCCGAAGGCCGCCATCACGATGGCGCCGCTCGCCGACTCGGCGAGGGTGAACATCGCGCCGGCGTGCGGTCCGCCGACGTGGTTGTGGAAGTCCGGCTGGTCGGGCATGCGGACCACGGCACGCTCGGCGGTGGTCTCGGCGAACTCGAGGTTCAGGGTGCGGGCCATCGGCACGGATGCCGCCATCATTTCGCCGATCGACGGCAGGGTCTCGGAGGACATGGGGGTCACGTTACCTAGCGGTAGCTTAGGTGTGAAGGGGTGGGCGCTTCTGCCCCGGGCTTCAGGCACATCCACCCCGGGCTTCCACCCCGGCCTTCCACCCCCGGCCATGGGAAACCCGGCCGTCACCGGCGCCAGGGGTCCCGACGACCGCCCGGCGGACCGTTGCGGCCCGCTGCGGCCACCGCGCGAAATCCCTGTGCGGCCGGTGCACCACCCTCCGTATCGTTGGCGCGCATGTGGCCAGGACAGCAGCACGGCGGAGACGGACGGGTGACGTACCCCGTACGTCGCGTGTACCCGGCAGCGGACGCCCCGGGCCAAAGACGGTCTCTCCCGGTGCCCTCCCTGCGGGTGGTGTCGTGGTGAGGGCCCTCCCCGCGTGGGCGGGGCGCAACTATCTGCTGCTCACCGGCGCCACGGTGATCGCGAACCTCGGCAGCTCCGGCGCGCTGATCGCCACCGCCTTCGCGGTGCTCGCGGCCGGCGGCTCCGCCACCGATGTCGGCCTGGTGGCCGCCGCGCGCACGATCCCCCTGGTCCTCTTCCTGCTGATCGGCGGCGCGGTCGCCGACCGCCTGCCCCGGCATCGCGTGATGGTCGCCGCCAACGCCCTTAGCTGCGTCTCGCAGGGACTGTTCGCGCTGCTCGTCCTGGCCGGTGAGCCGCGGCTGTGGCAGATGGCGCTGCTGGCCGCGCTCGGCGGCACGGGGCAGGCGTTCTTCGCGCCCGCCTCCGAGGGCATGGTGCTCGCCAGTGTCTCCGGCGAGCAGGCGGGACGTGCCTTCGCCGTGTTCCGTATGGGCATGAACGGCGCGAACATCGGTGGCACGGCGCTCGGCGGCGCCCTGGTCGCCGCGGTCGGCCCCGGCTGGGTGCTGGCCGTCGACTCCGCCGCCTTCGCCCTCGCGGCGGTGCTGCGCGCCTTCCTCGACGTCAGCGGCGTCGCCGCGCGTGCTCCCGGCGGCGGCGTGCTGCACGATCTGCGGGACGGCTGGCGCGAGGTCGTCTCCCGGCCGTGGCTGTGGGCGGTGGTGCTGCAGTTCGCCGTCGTCAACGCGGTGGTGTCCGCCGCCGAGGCGGTCTACGGGCCGCTGGTCGCCGAGCAGCATCTGGGCGGCCCCGGCCCGTGGGGCCTGGCACTGGCAGCCTTCGGCGCGGGCACCGCGGGCGGCGCCCTGATGATGACCCGGCTCAGACCGCACCGCCTCCTGCTGACCGGTGCGCTGTGCGTCTTCCCGCTCGCCCTCCCGTCCGCCGCGCTCGCCGTCCCCCTTCCCGCCACCGGGCTCAGCGTGATCATGTTCGGCACCGGGATCGCGATCGAGATCTTCTCAGTCGCCTGGATGATGGCGCTGCACCAGGAGATCCCCGAGGAGAAGTTCTCCCGGGTCTCGTCCTACGACTGGCTCGGGTCCGTGGCCATGGTCCCGGTGGCCACCGCGCTGGCCGGCCCCGTACAGGACCTCATCGGGCGGACGGCCGCGCTGTGGAGCTGCTCGGCGCTGATCGTGCTGCTGACGGCGGCGGTGCTGTGCGTGCCCGATGTACGGCGGCTCACCCGGCGTACGGGGGCGGAGCGGGCAGCCGGCGCAGGGGGCTCCCGTGCGGCCGGGGCGGCGCAGCCGTGCGCCGCCCCGGCGGAGTGAGCGGCCGTCTCGGGCCTGCTGCGAAGCCGCGGTGCACCGCGCTCAGCCGACGCTGAACGCGCCGTCCGGCGGCATCGGGGACGCCACCGCCTCGGCATCGCGTACGGGGACCGCAGCACCGATCAGCCGCCGCAGCGCCGCACCGTGCTCGACCCGGGCCGGGAACGCGTCACCGGCCGCCCGCCGGGCCAGCGCGGCGACCGGGAGCGGCGCGCGCGAGGCGAGCAGCACGGCGTTACCGAACCGGCGACCGCGCAGCACCGAGGGCTCGGCGATCAGTGCGAGATGCTCGAAGACCGTGGCGAAATTGGCGAGTTGGCCACGCAGAAAGCCGAACGGCGCGCCGTCCGCGAGGTTCGCGGCATAGCAGCCGTCCGGGCGCAGCACCCGGGCGGCAGCCTGCGCGTACTCGACCGAGGTGAGATGCGCCGGCACCCGCGAGCCGCCGAAGACGTCCGCCACGATGACATCGGCACTGCCCTCCGGCGCCGCCTCCAGCGCCGTACGGGCGTCCTCGGCGTGCACCGTGATCCCGCAGTCGCCGGGCAGCGGCAGATGTTCGGTGACCAGCGCGAGCAGCCCGCGGTCGGCTTCGATGACGTCCTGCCGGGAGTGCGGGCGCACAGCGGCGAGATAGCGCGGCAGGGTCAGCGCCCCGCCGCCCAGATGCAGCGCATCGAGCGGTTGCCCAGGATCGGCCACCTCGTCCAGGACGTGTGCGAGCCGGCGCACATACTCGAATTCCAGATGTGCGGGCGCTTCGAGATCCACGTACGACTGCGGTGCGCCGTCCACGGTGAGCAGCCAGGCGCGCGGGCGGTCGACGTCCGGCAGCAGCTTGGCGGTGCCGCAGTCCACGGTCCGGGTGACGGGTATCGGCTCGGGTGCTTCGTCCACCGTCCCATTGTGCCGGTGCGGCCGCGGCGTCCCGGCTGCGGCCGCCGCGGGGTGGCGGCCGGGCGTCCCACGGGACGGCGGGCGGCTGCGCCCCGCACCGAGAAGGGTGCCGGACGCAGCCTGATGACCTGCGGTGTCCTACTCCTCGACGGTGCGCACCGTGCCCGCGCCGACGGTGCGGCCGCCCTCGCGGACGGCGAAGCCCAGGCCCCGCTCCAGCGGCACGTCCCGGCCGAGTTCGACCGACACCGACACCGTCTCTCCGGGCCGGGCGATGCCCCGCTCACCGAGGTCGAGGTCGCCGACCACGTCCGCGGTACGGATGTAGAACTGCGGTCGGTAGCCGGTGGACAGCGGTGTGCGGCGGCCGCCCTCCTCGGTGGAGAGCACATACATCTCGGCGGTGAAGCGGCGCCGTGGTGTGACGCTGCCGGGCGCCGCGACCACATGCCCGCGGCGCACCTGGTCACGGTGCAGACCGCGCAGCAGCAGCGCGACATTGTCCCCGGCCTCGGCGGACTCCATGGGCTTGCCGAACGTCTCCAGCCCGGTGACCGTCGTCTCGGCCTCCGCGCCGAGCACCGCCACCCGGTCACCGACCCGCACCGTGCCGCGCTCGACGGCTCCGGTGACGACGGTGCCGCGTCCGGTGATGGTCAGCACGTTCTCCACCGGCAGCAGGAACGGCGCGTCCACATAGCGCTCGGGCATCGGGACATAGGTGTCCACGGCGTCCAGCAGCGCGTCGATCGCCTCCGTCCAGCGCGGGTCGCCCTCCAGGGCGCGCAGCCCCGAGACCCGGACGACGGGTACGTGCTCCCCGTCGTAGCCGTGCGCGCCCAGGAGTTCGCGCGCCTCCAGCTCCACCAGGTCGGTGAGCTCCGGGTCGCCGGCGTCGGCCTTGTTGAGGGCCACGACGATGTGCCGGACGCCCACTTGCCTGGCGAGCAGCACATGTTCGGCGGTCTGCGGCATGATCCCGTCGAGCGCGGAGACGACGAGGATCGCGCCGTCGAGCTGCGCGGCACCGGTCACCATGTTCTTGATGAAGTCGGCGTGGCCGGGCATGTCGACATGGGCGTAATGCCGGGTGCCGGTCTCGTACTCGACGTGCGAGATGTTGATGGTGATACCGCGGGCGGCCTCCTCCGGGGCCCGGTCGATCCGGTCGAAGGGCACGAACGTCCCGCTCCCCCGGTCGCTGAGGACCTTGGTGATGGCCGCGGTCAGCGTGGTCTTGCCGTGGTCGACATGGCCCATGGTGCCGATGTTCAGGTGCGGCTTGGTGCGCACATATGCCGTCTTGGGCATGGTGTTCTTCCTCGCAACAATGCGGTGAGGACGGCGACTTGGCGCCGTGGGGACCCCTGAGTCCGGCCGACCCTCCCCCTGTGGGGTCCGCCGGACGATCCGGAGAGGGTCAGCTTCGTGCGCCGTCGGCCGCTGCGGCGGCCGGGACGGTGGCCGCTGCGGCGGCGGTGACTGCGGGCGCGCAGTGGGCCGCGGCGACGGCCGTGAGGAGACCGACGGCAGCCTTCGGCTCGTCCGCGACTGCGGACGGGAGCGGGAGGAAGGCGTGCCGGAACATGCGTCCTATGGTGCCGGGCGACCGCTGTGGAGTCGAACGGTTTATCCGGCCGCCGTCCGGTGCGCCGCGGGCGGATACCCGGCGGTCAGCCGGGACGGGCGGGCACCGGCCGGCGCACTCGGCGGCCCGGTTCCGGTTGCGGGGCCGCGCGGGCAGCATTGCGGCTCCTGGGCCCTCTCGTCGGTTACGCTCCCGAGATGCTCCCGCCCGCCGCAACGCCCGACGGCCTCGCCGCGCGCTGCACGCGTGTGCTGTTCTCCCCCTGGTTCCGGCTGGGCCTGCTGCTCACCCTGCTGGCCTGCGCCGCGACCGTGACCGTGTGGTGGCAGCCACAGCACCTGCTGACCGACGGACGGCCGGCGCAGCCGTCCGGCCCGGCCGCCCTCGTCATCTTCGCGCTGGCATACGGAGTGTTCGCCACCGCTTTTGTCCCGCGCCCGGTCCTCAATCTCGCGGCGGGAGGCCTCTTCGGCAGTCAGGCCGGGCTGGCTGCCGCGCTCGCCGGTACGGTGCTGGGCGCCGCCCTCACTTTCGGGCTCGGCCGGTTGCTCGGGCAGGACGCCCTGCGCCCGCTGCTGCGTGGCCGCTGGCTGGCGGCCGCCGACCGGCAGTTGAGCGAGCACGGATTCCGCTCGATGCTGGCGGTCCGTCTCTTCCCCGGCCTGCCGTTCTGGGCCATGAACTACTGCGCCGCGGTCTCCCGTATGGGCTGGATCCCCTACCTGATCGCCACCACACTCGGCAGCATCCCGAACACCGCGGCATACGCCGTTGCCGGCGCGCGGGCCTCGACGCCCACCTCACCGGCGTTCCTCCTCGCCCTGGGCTTCCTCGCCGTCAGCGCGCTGGGCACGCTGGTGGTCGCCTGGTGCAAGCGTAAGGCGCTGCGCGGACGCTGACAGCGGGTCGGGCGAACGACGCATGGCCGTCGACGACCGAGGGGCGGGCACGGTACGTCCAAGCCCCCTTGACCACCCGGACATCTTCGGATATTACGCCGCCCGTCCACAATGATCCGGATTCGCCCCGATCATCCGCTATATCCGTCTTGCGCGGGTCGGCACTTGACCATATTTGGATAATGTATTTTCCATGTCTTGGTTTGAATCTTTCGTCCTCGGACTCGTCCAAGGGCTGACCGAGTTCCTGCCGATCTCCTCCAGCGCGCATCTCCGTCTCACCGCGGCGTTCGCCGGCTGGCAGGACCCCGGTGCGGCGTTCACCGCCATCACGCAGATCGGCACCGAAGCGGCCGTCATCATCTACTTCCGCAAGGACATCGGGCGGATCATCTCGGCCTGGGCCCGTTCCCTCTTCCAACGGGAGCTGCGGCACGATCACGACGCCCAGATGGGCTGGCTGGTGATCGTCGGCTCGATCCCGATCGGCGTTCTGGGCATCACGCTCAAGGACGCCATCGAGGGCCCGTTCCGCGATCTGCGGCTGATCGCCACCACTCTCATCGTGATGGGCGTGGTCCTCGGTATCGCCGACCGGCTGGCCGCCCGCGACGAGACCGGCGGCCGGCACCGCGCCGCCACACAGCGCAAGACCCTCACCGACCTCAGCGTCAAGGACGGCCTGCTGTACGGCATCTGCCAGGCCATGGCCCTCATCCCCGGCGTCTCCCGCTCCGGCGCCACGATCAGCGGCGGCCTCCTGATGGGCTACACCCGCGAATCCGCCGCCCGCTACTCGTTCCTGCTCGCCATCCCCGCCGTACTGGCCTCCGGCGTCTTCGAACTCAAGGACGCCGGCGAGGGCCATGTCGCCTGGGGCCCCACCCTCTTCGCCACGGTCATCGCCTTCGTCGTCGGCTACGCCGTCATCGCATGGTTCATGAAGTTCATCTCCCACAAGTCCTTCATGCCCTTCGTCATCTACCGCATCCTCCTGGGCATAGCCCTGTTCGCCCTGGTCGCGGCAGGCACCCTGACGCCGCACGCGGGGGAGACGGCGGGCTAGGCAGCTCACATCGGGGTCTGGCGAAGGGCCATGTGCAGCGCTCCGCAGCCTCCTCTGTCGAAGTGGTCCACCCACAGGGCCGTGCCGGTGCCCCGGCCTCGGCGATCAGTTCACCGGTCTCCTCGATCGTCTCCGGCCGGTTGGTCTCCGAGCAACCACGGTCCGGCTGCTGCGCCCGGTGGCGTACACGGCGGCGCCCGCGGGGGCGAGTTCGGCCGCGATCGCCCGGCCGGCACCTCGTGTGGCACCGGCCACCAGCGCGACCTTCCCGTCCGGCGCACCGGCCCGTCCGTCGCCCGTCGCCATGGTCCCGGCCTGCCTCCTGCTCACCGTCCCCCGCTCAGGAACCCGGGCGGGGACGCATCGTCCTCGGTACGGCCGGAGCGGCCGACAGGGAGGGCAGAGTAAGTACGTATTGCCAGGGAATCGTGCCTGTCAGGAACTGAGGTGGTATTGGGCCCAGGGCTGATGAGCCGGTGCGGCATCCTCGTGCGAGGGCGTGAGGGTCCCCCATGGGGCGAGAGCGTTGTCCCACTCCGAGGCAAGTGCGGTCATGTCCGGGACGGACTCCGCGGACGGCATCGTGCCGGTGTGCCAGGCGGACGCCATCGGGTGCCCCGACGGTGCGGCGTTCCAGGCTGTCGTCTGCTGTGCGGGGATGGTGTATTCGGCCTCGTGCACCTCGCCGGGGCCGCGCCGGTGCCGTCCCGCATGGTTCTCCGCCGGACCGGGATAGAACCGCCCCTGGGCGGACAGCTGTTGGGCACGGGTGACCAGGCGTGTGAGGTCGAGCCCGAATTCGGCGGCAAGTTCGCGCAAATCCACCCCGGTCTGCCAACTGCCGATGAGCACCGCGTCCATCGCCGGGGACCAGGTCTGTTCCGAGGCCCCCGTGCCGCCGGCACCCTCACGGGGCAATCCGGTGGAGCGCATCCCGGCAGACGGGTTCTGGTGGGCGTAATCGGCCGCGGGATCGGGCACCGGCGATGCCTCGTCCGGCTCCCGCGGTGGCGCGGCGGGCGTGGCGGCCGCCAGCAGCTCTTCGGCGACGGCGCGGGCGTCGTCCTTGCCCACCGTACGCCGGGCGATCCGCACTTCCCGCTCGTTCAAACCGAACAGGCCGGCCACCGCGCCGGTGCTGCCCACCGTTACCGCGAACGCTGCCAAAACCCGTGACCGGTCGGCCTGCGCCTCGTCAAGTCTGGCCTGCGCCTCGCGCACCCGCTCATCGCCCAGACAAAACGCTTCTGCCAGCACGGCGTTGCGGTCCCACAGCTCTCTCGGATCCATACTCATTCAACGCCTCTTGGGCAGAGGTGTCCCGATCTGGCTCAGCAAAGCACCCCAAAGCACCCATCGAACCACCAGATGAAAATCACCCCGGATGCCCGGCCCTTGGCCGCTCCCCGTCTCGTCCGGATGTCATATTCCCTGGTCACGCCGCTGCGTAAATACTCAACGCGGATTGTCAGTGCCGTGAGTTACTGTCGTGATCGATGACATTTTCATCGTTCTATGTGCTCATGGGGGGACCATGACTCTTTTTTCCCGTACCTCTTCCCGCGTCGTGGGGGCACTGCTCACCGGAGCGGCACTGTCCGGCACGGCGGCCTGCACGGCGTCCGGCGGCACATCCGACGGGCACACCGCCGCGTCGGGGAGCATCCACGCCGCACCGGTCGCCGCGGTACAGAAGGCCACCGACAAGGGCGCCGAGCTCAACTCGGTGTCGTATCGCCTCTCCGGCAGGGTCCCGGGCCAGGGGACCGTCGAGAGCACGGTGTCGTTCAGCGTCCGCCCGCGCACCGTCGATATGCGGATGAAGGCCTCCGGAGGCAAGGAGGAGGGCGAGTTCTCGGTGCGGCTCGTCGGGGACGCGGTGTATCTCGGCGGGGGCGGCAAGGCGGCGGCCGCGATGGACGGCAAGCACTGGATCAAGTTCGCCATGAAGGGCAAGGGGGCCGACGGCCTCGGGGGGATGCAGCAGCAGGCCGACCAGGATCCGGCAGCGCAGGCGTCCTTGCTCTCCCAGTCCGACGACGTCAAGAAGGTGGGCGAGGAGACCGTCGACGGAGTGCGGACGACGCACTACACCGGCATGGTCGATGTGGCGGATCTGCTGAACAAGAGGGCCTCCAAGAGCGCGCTGAATGCCGAGCGCCGCAAGAAGGTGATCGAGCAGTACAGGCAGCTCGGGGTGAGCAAGCTCAGCCTTGACATGTGGGTCGGTCCCGACGACCGCACCGTGAAGTTCCGTGAGCGTGCGCAGGCGGCCCAGGGGCCGCTGGACATGACCATACGGTTCTTCGACGTCAACAGGCCGGTCTCGGTCCAGGCGCCGCCCGCATCCGACACGGTGGATCTGGAGCAGAAGCTCAAGGAGGCCGGAGAGCGGCTGGGTTAGCGGGTGGTGCCGCCGCGCGGCGTGGGCTCGTCGAGGTGCGGAAGACCGATCGGGTTGGGGAACGGCAGCACATCCGCGGCCAGGATGCGCCGGACCACGGGTTCCAGCATCTGCAGCATCCCCGCGGTCTCCGCTTCGGTCAGCGAGTGGAGCAGCCGGCCGGCCAGCCGGTCGGTCGCCGCCTCGATGCGCCCCCGTTCGTGCCGGCCGTAGCCGGTCGCCTCGCCCTGCGCGTCCACGAGTCCGCGGGAGCGCAGCCGGTCCGCCGCGGCGGCCCACTCCTCCTCGCTCCAGCCGCGATCCTGTCGCATGGTGTCCCCGGGGACACGGCCCGATGCGGCGGCCAGCACGAGTGCCTCGCAGCCGTCGAGGCCTTCGTCAGCGAGCACGGCGAGATGCGCATCACCCCTGAACTCCCGTACGGCGGTGACCAGTTGCCACAAGCGCTCGACAGGGTCGGCGTGGTCGCACAGCACACGGTTGGCGGCGAACAGCGGCCGGGCGGTGGCCGGCGTCTCGTCGACGACCGCCTGGAGCGGGGGCAGGATTGCGGCGGCTGCACGGTCCAGCTCGGGGTCGATCGCGCGCAGTGCGTGGGCCGCTCGGCTGCCGCGCTCGTCGAGGACATGCGCCGGACTGGTGACGCTCCAGGCCGCGGGCAGCGCACGGGCCACCATTCCCGGGGCGAACACCCCGAGTACGGCCGTGGCCGCCGCGGGTTCCACGGCACCCAAGGGCGCCGTGCGCGAAGCGAAATACCCCGTCCAGAAGCCCTTGAGGCCGAGATCTTTGCCCAGACGGCGGCACCGGTCGTCGAAGTAGCAGACCGCATGCAGCGGCTCGGTCAGCAGCCAAAGCGATCGTGCAGACAGCTCCATGAACCGCACGCTACCTGCGGCGGACATCCGGCGCACCGCACCTGAGCCCCAGGGCCACTCGCACCGGTGCCCTCAGCGCACCCGGCCGAATCGAGGATCCGTCCCCGCCGACAAGGGGCGGGAGACGGCTCACGGGGAAGCGAGGAAGCGGTCGGTGTAACGGGCGCGGTGACGACAGGGAGCGGCGCGTCGCGCAGACCTGCGAACACCTGGCAGCACGCGCAGACCTGGGGGCACCCGGCAGCATGCGCAGGGCTGCGGGCACCCGGCGGCGATCCGGTCCTCGTCGCGGGTCCGGCACGGCACTTCGCTGCCCCGGCGGTTCCGCCCTCGGTAGTCCGGTGCCCGGCAGTTCGGCGGCCCCGTGCCCCGCGGTCCGGCGCCCGTTGGCGGCCCGCCGTCAGGCGCCTTCAACCGCCGTCAGCCGTCGGCGCGGCCGCCCGCTCCGAAGCCCGACTGCCAGGCCCACAGGTGGGTGCAGTTGGGGCACTGCAGATGCAGCACGCTGCCCTTGTTCGACAGGAGGTAGCGCCAGTGGTCACCGCAGGTGCGGCCGTCGAGGCAGGTTTCGCAGTCCTCGTGGTCCTGGCAGCTGGGGCACGGCACCCAGGCCCGGCGGCCGATATCGGCGGTGGGGTCGAGCGGCAGCATGCTCAGCCCTGTCCGGAGGCGGGCAGCACCCCGGCGGCAACCAGCATGTCGTAGGTGTCCTGCTGCTGCGCGTCCAGGTCCGAGTAGAGGAGCCGGTACGCGCTCTCCTCGCCCTCCATCACCGCGAGGGGATCCCAGGTGTCGCCCAGCGCCGCGAGGACTTCGGTCCGCCGCCGGGCTTCGTGAGCGGCGAGGTCGAGCTCGAATATCTGGTGGTCAGAGGTGTTGCGGTCGTTCATGGTGCGCGTCCTGTGCCACTTGCGGATGATGCGCACGTGTCTATCAAGCGAGGCGGCACTGAGGAAGCGTCAGACGGAGAGCACCGGAGCGGGAGGGCGGCAGGGGGGGAAGGGCCGATAGCGGAGCGTGATGCCGCAAAATACAAGCAAAGCGGGCAATTCGGAATTTCCGGATGGAATATTGCCCGCGATATGACCTGATATGGGCGATATGCTCCTGAATCCGAGGTGTGACGCACTTCATCCCTGTGATGTCGGATCATCCATAAGGCCCCTCCCCCGCGCCTGGAGCTAGTGCGGCACGTGCGGCACGTGCATCGAATCCAGCGAGCGCAGTGCCGCAACCGCCGGCGAGGACGGCCCACCGCCGGGCGCCGGGGTTGTGCGGGCCTGCTCCTGCGGACCTGCCCCTAGGGAACGCCCGGACCCGCGGCAGGCGGCTGCCGGCCGGGCAGGCGTCGCACCGCGACCGCGGCGGCGTCATCGCCGAGCCGGCCGTTCGTATGCGCCAGCAGATCGGCGCGCAGCCGGCGCAGGACCTGCTGCGGACTGCCGTTTCCCCAGGCGCCGGCGCGCTCGGCAAGGGGGTAGAAGGCGCCCTTGTGGTCACGGGCCTCGCTCACCCCGTCCGTGTAGAACAACAGCAGATCTCCCGGCCGGAAGGGGAAGGTCTCGACCTCGTAGTCCGGGGCGCCGGCCAGGCCGCCGAGGCCGATGGGCAGCGCGGTCCGCTCCGTGTACAGCGGGACGGCCTGCCCGTCGCGCAGCAGCAGCGGGGGCGGGTGGCCGCAGTTGATGAGGCGAAGGACGGGCCAATGGTCGGGGATGTCCAGCAGCTCGACGGTCGCGAAGGTCTCGTCGACATCGACATCGACATCGGCATCGGCATCGGCATCGGGGTCGGGACCGGGGCGAGGGCCAGGGCAGAGGCCGAGGTGAGGGTCGGCGCCGGGGGCGGGATCCGGGGCGGCGGCGCCGGGGAGGAGGTCGGCGCCCGGCGCCGTGTACCACTGGCTGCTGTCCCAGCGGACGGCGCCGTCGAGGTGGATGGCCAGTTTGGGCAGGGTGGCCTGGCGGTGGGCGGCCGCCCGGAAGGCGCCGAGGATGAGGGCGGCGTGACCGTAGGCGGGCAGCCCCTTGCCCCGGACATCGCCGATGATCAGCCGGGTACTGGTGGTGGTGCGCGCCGCGGCGAAGAGATCACCACCGATCTCCGCCTCCTCCTCGGCCGCCAGGTAGAAGGAAGCGATCTCCAGGGCGCCCGTGCGCGCGGGCAGCGGCCGGAGCAGGACCTGCTGGGCGACGGCGGCCACCGAGCGGCTCTTGGTGAGCCGGCGCTCGTTGCGTTCCCGTACGACGGTGAAGAGCACCACCAGCCCGGAGACGACCACCAGCGCGGCGATCTGGGCCTGGAGATTGCCGGTGAACAGGACATGGCGCACGATGCCGATGATCACTTGGGCGGCCACCGCCAGCGCACCGATCGCCGCTGTCAGCCAGGGCCCGGCGAGGGCCGCGGTGATCGCGGGAGCCGCGACAAGAAGCGGGCCCAGATGGATGTACGGCGGCGCGAGAACATCGATCACGCAGACCGCCGCGACAAGCCCGATCGGGATCAGCACCAGGACAAGACTCAGTTCCCGTCGTCCGCGCAGCTGCATCCGCCATGGAAAGGGCATGCTTCATGTTTGCACCCGCATGACCGGAATGCCTCGATAGCCCCCTTCACTCTTCCCGCTCCGTCGCTTCCCTCCGCATGGCCGCGACGAGCAGATCGAGCGCCGGCTCCACGGCCGAGCCCGCCATGAGCGGAAGGTGCTCCCGTACGCGGTGCAGACTGGGGAAATCGTCCGCGGGCAGGCCGGCGTACTCGTCCTGCCAGGTCTGCTCGTCCGCCGCGCGCTGGGCCGGTGCCAGCCGCAGTACGCCGGCGTCCAGGGCCGCGTGACCGAGGGCGGTGTCGACGAGTGCGTGGTAGTGGCGGACGGCGGTGGCCTCGTCGAAACCGGCCTGGAGCAGCAGGCCGATGCCGGTGTCGACCGCGTGCTGTTCGTGGGGCCGGCCCGTGACCCGGACGGTACTGAATACGGCGATCTGCGGATGGCGCAGCGCCGAGCGGTAGGCCCGCAGACCGAAGTCGTGCAGGTCGGCAGCCCAGTCGCCACTGGGTGCGAAGCCGGTCATGGACTCACCGATGAGGCGGTCGGCCAGCGCCAGCAGCAGATCCTCGGTGTTGCGGAAGTAGCGGTAGATGGCGGACGGATCGGCACCGAGAGCCGCGCCGAGTTTGCGCACCGTGAAGGCCTGTGCCCCCTGGGCGTCGATCAGTTCGCGGGCGGCATCGACGATGAGGTCGGCCGACAGGACCACGCCTGAACTCGTCGGCCGGCGCCGCTTGCGCTCGACCGGGACGCGCTCGCTCTCCACCACGCCGAACCCCTCCGCTCCGCTCCGCCCCGACCCCCGGGCCCTCTCGGGGTCAGTTAATCACCAGGTTACGTCAACACCGTTGACACAAGGGGGAAGGGCCTGTTTCATCGGCGGACACGCACGGTTCACCGCGGTGCCGCATCCCGCACCCACCCCCTCCCGTACGACGCGGCCGGACCCCGATCCCGGGCCCGGCGCGCGCCGCCCTGCCCCGCCGCCCCCCCACACCGCACCTCCGCTTCCCCGGCCCGGCCGAGACCGGTGTCCGGCCCGCCGTCCAAGGAGTGAGTGCCATGCCTTCCGCAGTGCAGCAGGACCCCGGCCCGGCGAGAATGAGCCGCTCGCTGGGGGTGAAGGACGGGGTGGCGATCGCCGCGTCGAGCACCGCCGCGACCACCAGTATCGGCATCGGAATGGGCACACTGGCCGCATACACCGGCCGGCAGACGCCCGCCCTGCTGCTGTTGGCCTTCCTGCCCATCCTCGGCATCGCGCTGTCGTACGCGCGGCTCAACCGCACCGAACCGAACTGCGGCAGCGGCTACACCTGGGTGGGCCGGTCCATCGGCCCCTGGCCCGGGTTCCTGACCGGGTGGGTGGTGCTGGTCGGCAATGTGATCTTCATGGCGTACACGGGGGCGGTGACCGGCTCCGTCGTGCTCCAGTTCCTCAACAAGATGGGCCTGTACAGCGTGTGGGGGCTCCGGCTGGATCCGGCTTCGACGGGCATCAGCACCGCCGTCGGTCTGGTCGCGCTGGTCCTCGTCACGGTCACCGCCATCACGGGCGTGCGGGCCGCGACCAGGCTGCAGATGTGGCTGCTGATCTTCGAGTACTCGGTTTTGCTGCTCTTCTGCGGTTACGCCCTGTTCACCGGCGACCAGCCGTTCTCGCTGTCCTGGCTCAACCCCTTCGAGATCTCCTCACCCCAGGCGCTGGCCCAGGGGATGGTGCTGGCGGTGTTCTTCTACTGGGGCTGGGACGCCGCCTTCAGCGTCAACGAGGAGACCCGCAACGCCACCGACGCGGCCCGCGGCGGACTGATCGCGCTGGTGGCGATGCTGGGACTGTTCCTCATCGGTGCGCTCGCCTTCCAGCGGGTGATGAGCACGGGCGAACTCATCCACAACGGCCCGCAGGCGCTCACCTTCCTCGGCAGCGCCCTGGCGCCGGAACCCTGGGCCTCGCTGCCCCTGGCCGCCTTGATGTGCTCGGCCTTCGCCTCCCTCCAGTCGAGCGTCATCCCCACCGCCCGCGGCGCGCTGGCGATGGCCCGTGACCGGACGCTGGGCCCGGTGTGGCAGCGGCTGCACCCGCGCTACGGCTCCCCCGCCGTGGGCACCCTGCTGGTCATGGCCCTCGCCGCGCTGCTCGCCGTGCTCGCGGTCGGCATCCCCAAGCTCAACGACATGATCCTGACGGCCGTCAACTCGATCGGGCTGACCGTGGCGCTCTACTACGGGCTCACCGCGCTCGCCTGCGCGGTGCGCTTCCGCGACAGCCTGCGCGGCGGAGCGGTGCGCGCGCTTCGGGACGTGGTCATCCCGGCGGCCAGCGCGCTGACGCTGTTCGGGCTCGGCGGCTACCTCGTCTGGGACTACGCCACCATGAGCGACCACTTCGAGGCGAACCCCGACAACGGCTGGTTCATGCTGCTGCTGCCCGCGCTGTTCATCCTGCTGGGCCTGGCCACCGCCGCCTGGGCCAAGTGGGTGCGCCGGGCCCCGTACTTCCGTACCGGCCGGGGGACGGATGCCGATGCGATCAGTCTGCCGATGGATGCGGACGCGGCCGCGCTCCCCAGCCCTTCGGAGGGCTGACGGCGCGCCCGGCCCTACCCGGCCCTGTCTGCCTGGGCTGCCCTCCGCCCGGACGTCCCCCTCGGCCGCCCGAACCGTCCCGCCCCGTCCGCCCGAACTGCCCTGCCTCGTCCCGCCCGCCCGCACCTCTTACCACCACCACGTCACATCCACCCAACACACCTGGAGCAGCAACCACATGGATCTCAGCACCACCGTGGACCCGGAGCCGAACCCTGACGCCGCCGGCCGCGGCGCCGACGGCCCCGCCGACCTCGTCTTCCTCTCCGGTCCCGTGCACACCGTCGACCCCGCGCGTACCCGGGCGAGCGCAGTGGCGGTGCGCGGGGACCGCATCGTCGCCGTCGGCCACGACGCGGAGGTCCGCGACCTGATCGGGCCCGCCACGGACGTCGTCGATCTGCGCGGCAAGCTGCTCATCCCCGGTTTCCAGGACGCACATGTCCATCCGGTCGGCGGCGGGCTGGAGTTGGCGCTGTGCGATCTCAGCGCCGCCGACACCGCCGAGGCATACCGCGAACTGATCAGCTCGTACGCGGCGGCGCATCCGGAGGCACCGTGGATCACGGGCGGCGGCTGGTCCCTGGAGGCATTCCCCGGCGGCATGCCGACCCGGGAGTTCCTGGACGCCCTCGTGCCCGACCGCCCGGTGTTCCTCGTCAACCGCGATCACCACGGCGGCTGGGCCAACTCCTGCGCCCTGGAACGGGCCGGCGTCACCTCCCGTACGCCGGACCCGGCCGATGGACGCATCGAGCGGGACGCCGACGGCCGCCCCACCGGCATGCTGCAGGAGGGCGCCATGCAACTGGTGGGCGACCTGATCCCGGAAGCCACGCTCGCCGAACAGACCGCCGGACTGCTCCGGGCCCAGCGTCTCCTCCACGGGTACGGGGTCACCGCATGGCAGGACGCGATGCTGGGCCGCGGCCCCGGATCGATCGATTCCATCCCCGCGTATACGGCCGCCCGGCGTGACGGGAAGCTCACCGCGCGGGTGACGGGGGCGCTGTGGTGGGACCGGTCTCGCGGAGCCGAGCAGATCCCCGAACTCCTCGCCCGCCGGGAGGAGCTGACGGGCGGACGCCTCCGGGCCACCAGCATCAAGATCATGCAGGACGGGATCGCCGAGAACCACACGGCCGCCATGCTCAGCCCCTATCTGACCGCCTGCGGCTGCGCCTCCGACAACAGCGGCATTTCGTTCATCGACCCCGAGGACCTGCGGACCTACGTCACCCTGCTGGATGCGGAAGGCTTCCAGGTGCACTTCCACGCCCTGGGCGACCGGGCCGTACGCGAGGCGCTGGACGCCGTCGAGGCGGCCCGGCGGACGAACGGCCTGCGCGACACCCGGCCGCACCTCGCCCATCTCCAGGTGGTCCACCCCGATGACGTCCCGCGCTTCCGCCGGCTCGGGGCGACGGCGAACATCCAGGCGCTCTGGGCGGCCCACGAGCCGCAGATGGACGAGCTGACCATCCCCTTCCTGGGCCCCCGACGGGCGTCCTGGCAGTACCCGTTCGGGGATCTGCTGCGCTCGGGTGCCACCCTCGCAGCGGGCAGCGACTGGCCGGTCAGCTCCCCCGACCCGATCGCCGCCCTGCATGTCGCGGTCAACCGCCGTACGCCGGACGGCCCGCCCTCGGCACCGGTCTTCCTGCCCGAGCAGCGCATCGACCTGGGCTCGGCGCTCGCCGCGTACACGGCCGGCAGCGCCTACGCCAACCACCTCGACGACACCGGCACCATCCAGCCGGGAAAGCTGGCCGACCTGGTCGTTCTCGACCGTGATCCGTTCGACGGCGCCGACGAGGAGATCGCCGCGACGCGTGTGCTGCAGACGTTCGTCGGGGGGCGCCGGGTCCACGCGGCCGAGGACGCCTGAGCGGCAGGCGCAGGGCGCTCGCCGGTCGGCGGGTGCGGCCGGCCGGCGCGCCGCCCCCGTCCGGCGGGCTCAGGCCTCCCGCCCGCGCGCCGGGCCGGCCCGGCGCTCACCCGTTCCCGCGCCGTGCCCGCCCGCCGGCGCCGTGCGCCCTCCCCGCCCGGCCCAGCGCCTTGGCTCCGTTGCTGAGGAAGGAGCCCACGCCGTCGGGGAGGCCGACGGCGTCGCACAGCAGCGCTTCCAGCGGTATGGCGTTCCAGCCGATGGTCCGGCCGTGGACGACGGTGCCGCCGGGCCCGCCCCGGTCGAGGGTGCCGGGGACGCCGACGCCGATGCCGAGCAGCCTCTCGGGGACCACACCACTCTCCCGCAGCACGGCGGCGATGCCGTCGGCGATATGGCGGACGATGAGGTGCACGTCGTAGCCGTGCTGCGTCAACAGGAGGCCGGAGCGGGCGAGTTCGGTCATGGCGAGGTCGAAGGGTTCGACCCGGATCCGGGTTTCGCCGAGGTCCACGCCGATCAGTGCGCCGCTCGCCGGGGCCACCCGGAGCAAGGTGCGCGGCCGGCCACCGTCGGATTCGACCGGGCCGGCCTCCTCCCGCAGGCCGCCGTCGCCGAGTTCGGCGACCACATGGCTGACGGAGCCTGAACTCAGGCCCGTTGCGGGTCCGAGCTGCTGCCGGCTCATGGGTCCGTCGGGCCGGATGGCGCCCGGTCTCACGGATCTCACGGCGGCCGTGCGCGCCGCGCCGCGGCACCCCGCGCGCGGCCTGATCCGTACATACCCGGCGGACCGGCCCCCGCGACCTCCGCGGGGCCGGGCACGCCGGGCACGCCGGGCACGCCGGGCACGCCGGGCACGCCGGGCACGCCGCTGGTGCCTACTCGATGACCAGCTCGACATCGATGTTGCCGCGGGTGGCCTTGGAGTACGGGCAGTACTGGTGCGTCGCCTCGACCAGCCGGCGTCCGGTCTCGCCCGCGAGGGCGTCCGGCAGTTCCACCCGCATGACGACGGCCAGACCGAAGCCGGTGTCGTCCTTGCCGAGGGAGACCTCGGCGGTGACCGAGACGTCCTTGGTGTCGAGCTTCATCTGACGGCCGACATTGCCCATCGCGCTGGCGAAGCAGGCCGCGTAGCCGGCGGCGAAGAGCTGCTCCGGGTTGGTGCCGGCGCCGTTGCCCCCGAGCGCCGGAGGCATGGCCAGGGCGAGGTCGATCCGGCCGTCGGAGCTGACGGCCCGGCCCTCGCGGCCGTTGGCGGTGGCGACGGCGGTGTACAGCGCGTCCATCACGATTCCCCTTCGATAGCACGGCGGCCGTTCCCCGGCCGCCCGATGACCATCACAGTGACACACATTTAAATTGCCTGCAACTAAGTTGCGTACAACTAAATGCCTCACGGCGAGCTAACCTGGACCCATGACCCCGATGACCAGGCCTCCGGTACCCGACGCCGAACTGCTCCGCCTCGACCACCAGGTCTGCTTCTCGCTGCACGCCGCCTCGCGGGCCTTCGGCAGCGTCTACCGGGACGCCCTGAAGGACCTGGGCCTGACCTACCCCCAGTACCTGGTCATGCTGGTCCTGTGGGAGCACGGCTCCCAGCCGGTCAAGGCCATCGGCGAGCAGCTCCGGCTGGACTCCGGCACCCTCTCCCCGCTCCTCAAGCGGCTGGAGTCGGCCGGTCTGGTACGCCGCGAACGGAGCACCGAGGACGAACGCTCGGTCACCATCCACCTCACCCCGGCCGGCGACGACCTGCGCGAGGCGGCCCTGCCGGTCCCCCGCCGGATGCTGGCCGCGACCGGCCTCACGATCGAGGAACTGCGCACGCTCCAGGGCCTGTTGGGGCGTGTGACAAGCGCCCTCGACAACGCCTGACGACGGAAGTTCCCGCAGTCCGCCGACGTCCGGCCCGTACCTCTCACCCCTCCGCGGCGTTACGTACGTAGGTGCTTTCCGCGGCATCCGCAAGGCGGGGCGCCCACGCCCTGCCCACCCCGGTGCGCTCATCACCCCATTGAGCTACCAAGGTTGGGGAGTCATCGGGACAAAGGCGTATAAAGGGTGGTCAAACCAGCCGGAGCCGCCGGTGAAATCCCGCCCACGACGCGGTTGGCAGCATCGCCTACGAAAAGCGGAGGAGCGCCACGTGAATGCGGCAGAAGTTGTCAACGCCTTGCTGGTCCAACGGTTCGGGGTCTCCTCGGCCGACATCACCGACGAGGCTCCACTGCGCGGCCTGCGCCTCGACTCCCTGGCACTGGAAGAGCTCCGCGTCCTCATCGAGGAGCGGCTGGACATCGACCTCGACGAGGTCTCGCTGACCCCGCGGAACACCGTGGGCCAGCTGGTGGCGGCCGTCGACGGCAAAGTTCCGGCATGACCGCCCGCCAGGAGCCGTTCTCCGCGGCCGTGACAGGACTGGGGCTGGTGACCGCGGCGGGAGTGGGGGCGAAGGCCACCTGGCATTCCGTCACCCAGGAAACCGTGCCCAGCGGTGTGACCCATCAAGAGGAACTCGCGGATCTGCCCTGTGACTTCATGTACACCATCGCCGGTCTGGACACCACCGGGCGGCTCGGGGTGGCCACCCAGCGGCTGATGGACCGCTTCGCGCAGCTTGCAGTGATCGCCGCCCGGGAAGCCGTATCCGATGCCGGGCTCGACCCGGAGTCCTGGGACCGCAGCCGCGTCGCGGTGGTCATCGGCTCCGCGCACGGCGGGCTGCCGTTCTACGACCAGCAGCATGTCGCGATGGCCGGGCGCGGCGCCCGCCGGGTCTCCCCCAAGCTCGCCCCGCTGACCGTCGTCAACAGCGCCGCCAGCAGCGTCTGCATGGATCTCGGCGCACACGGCCCCAGCCTGGGCGTGGCCACGGCCTGCTCCTCCGGCACCGTCGCCCTGGGCACCGCGCACCAGCTGCTGCGCGCCGGGGTCTGCGATATCGCCATCGCCGGCGGCGCGGAGTCGGTCCTCTCCCGGCTGCTGATCGCCAGCGCCTGCCAGATGAAGGCGGTCTCCACCCGCCGGGACAACCCGGCCGCCGCCTGCCGCCCCTTCGACGCGGGCCGGGACGGCTTCGTGGTCGGCGAGGGCGCCGGATTGCTCGTGCTGGAGCGGCCCGAGCACGCCAGGGCCCGCCGCGCGCCCGTCCGTGCGCACCTCCGCGGCTACGGCGCGTCGAGTGATGCCTACGCGGCGGTGGCCCCGGATCCCGAGGGCAAGGGCATCGAGCGGGCGCTGCGCACCGCGCTGGCCGACGCGGGGGTGCAGGCCGGCGACATCGGCCACGTCAACGCGCACGGCACCTCGACGGTCGCCAACGATCACATCGAGGCCGCGGTGCTGCAGCGGGTCCTCGGCGACCACCCGCTGGTCACCTCGACCAAGGCGATGACCGGGCACGCGCTGGGCGCGGCCGGCGGGATCGAGACCGCGCTGACCGTGCTCGCCCTGGAGGCGCAGCTGGTGCCGCCGACCGCCAACCTCGAGGTACTGGATCCGCGGATCCCGGTCGATGTGGTGCACAAGGAGGCCCGGCCGGCGGCGTTCGACTGCGCGGTCAAAACGTCGCTCGGCTTCGGCGGGCACAACGCCGCACTGGTCCTGACCCGCTAGGGCCGTCTTCCGCCCACCCCCGCGCGCCGCGTCGGCGCGCCCGTTCCGGCCGGTGCCCCGAGAAGGAATCTGAATGTCCGAGGAAACCATCCGCTCCTTGTCGGTGCACGGGGTGTCCTATTCCTACCGCCGGCTGCGGCAGCCGGCGCGGATCACCGAGCCCGTCGTGGTGCTGGGCGGCGCGCTCCAGGGCATGTTCGGCTGGCCGCAGATGGAAGATCACGTGGGGCCGTTCGCGGATGTGGTGACCGCCGATCTGCCGGGCATGGGGAGCGCCGACCCGCTCCCCCCGGGGCCGAGCATCGATGTGGTGTGCGCGGCGATCGAGGGCATCATCGACGATCTGGCCGTCCCGCGGGTCAATCTCTTCGGCTTCTCCTACGGGGCGGGCCTGGCCTACGGGTGCGCCCGGCGGTTCCCCGGGCGCATCGCACGGCTCGCCCTGGGCGGGGTTCCCGCCCACATCAGCGAGGCGCAGAAGGAGCTGTGGCGACGGGCGTCCGACCATCTCGCGCACGGCGACACCGAGGCCTTCGCCACCCTGGTCACCGAGGGCCTGATGTGCCTCGACGACCGCCGGCATGTAGCGCACCGCAAGCTGGCGTACCGCTATGTCCGGCGCTCGATGCTGCATGCGGCCCGGAACTCCCGGCACGCCGTCGACTCACTGCGCCGCGGGATCTCGGACCGTCCGGACTTCTCCGGCGGCCTGACCGATGTCCCCACGCTCGTCTTCAGTGGTGAGCACGACACGGTCACCTCCCCCGCCCGGCAGCGGGCCTTCGCGGCCACCATCCCGGACAGCCGCTTTCTGATGATTCCCGACGCCGATCACTGGGTGGTGCTCGAACGGCCGCAGGAGGTCGCAGACTTGGCGGCGCGGTTCTTCACCGACGGGCCGCTGAGCTCGGCGCCCTGCCTCGCGCCGGTGGTGCGTGAGGAGGAGCCGGCGGCCGATCCGGCGTGCGTGTGATCCACCGGACGATCGAATTCCCTTGCAGTTATATAACCTCAGAGGCATGCTGAGTCCATGCCCCTACCGTTCGACGTACTCGCGGAGCCGAGCCGGCGCAAGATCCTCGATCTGCTCCTGGAGCGCCCACGGCTGGTCGGCGAACTCACCGAGCAGCTCGGCCTGAGCCAGCCCGGCACCTCCAAGCATCTGCGGGTGCTGCGCGAAGCCGGGCTGGTCCGGGTCCGACAGGACGCCCAGCGCCGCTGGTACGAGCTCCGGCCCGAGCCCCTGGCGGAGCTGGACGCCTGGCTCGCGCACTACCGGCATCTGTGGACCGGGAGCCTGGACGCCCTGGAACGGCATCTCGACGCCATGGAGGACGACCCCCGATGAACCCGCACTCCGACAGTCTCACCACCGCCGACGGCCGCAATGCCCTGCGCATGGAGCGTCGGCTCGCCCATCCGCCCGCGAAGGTCTGGGCGGCGATCACCGACCCGGACCGGATCGGACAGTGGTTCCCCTCCGAGGTCACCGTCGAGCTCCGGCCCGGCGGGGCGATGACCTTCACCATGCCCGGCGTGAGCAAGATCGCCATGACCGGCACGGTCACCGACGTCGAGGAGCCCCGGCTGTTCGCCTTCTCCTGGGGCGAGGACCATCTGCGCTGGGAGATCACACCGGACGGCGACGGCTCGCTGCTGACCTTGGTGCACACCTTCGGCGACCGGTTCGGCGGTGCGAGCTTCGCCTCCGGCTGGCATCTGTGCCTCACCGCGCTCGCGCAGCTGCTCGACGGCGGCCCGACGGCCGTGCCCCGCGACACGGGGGAGCTGCACGAGGCGTACGTCGAGCAGTTCGATCTCGGTCAGGGCATGATCGAGGACACCCCGGACGGCCCGCGGGTCCGCTTCGAGCGTCAGCTCGTACGGCCCGCCGAGTCCGTCTGGGCGGCTCTGGCCTCGGGAAACGAGCCCACGGCAGGCGCCCGCGCGCCGGACGGCTTCACCGCCCGGAAGGCACCGGCCGGGCCCGTCACCGAGGTGCGGGCCCCCGCGGTGCTCGCCTATCGCTGGCATCCGGACGGCACGGTCCGCTGGGAACTGGGCCGGGGCACCGGGCATGGCGCCCGGCTCGTCCTCACCCAGACCGGCCCGCAGGGATTTGACGCGGAGGCCGCGCGGAATGCGTGGCACGAGCGCATCGGGCATCTCGCGGCACAGTTGCTGGCGGACTGAAATACCGCGCCCCTCCGCCGTTCACTCGCGCCCCCTATGGACTCCGTAGGGGGCGCGAGCGCGATACCCCCTCGCCACGGTGGTCCGCCGACGCCGCCCGCGGAATTGCCCTTTCTTCCGTGTGAGCCAGGCAACTCCGCGGTATCGCGGAGCGGCTTTTGAGGACGGCGCCGGGTGATGCCCGGCACGCGACGTACGTCACGTACGAGCACACCTAGTCGATGCCATTCCCCGCACTGCGAGCGAATTGCGGCATTTACAACGGACATCTCGCCCTATCTCACGAAGAGAGGTAGTACAAGGCATCTTTGCCACCCTCCAGGGCCCGCGCTAACCATGTTCCGCGTAGCACCGAGAACGAGCCTGCGACCTCGGCCGGAACGGCGAACGTGGCCACGACCCTCGGTCTCACGCGCCAACCGAAGGCCGTCTCCCCCCGCCACCAAGCCCTGGAAGAGGTCACCTCCACATGCCCGGTTTCACCCTGCCCCGCCCCGCCCGCATCACCCGTGCCCACAAGGTTTCCGCGGCGCTGGTGGCCACCGCGAGCTGCGCCGCCGCCCTGGCGTTCACCGCGGCGCCGAGCAATGCCGAGACCGCCGCCGCCCATGCGCCGGCCACGGTCAAACCGGTCAGCGCCAACGGCCTTCCGCTCACCGCGAAGGACCGCGCCGACGACGGCAAGAAGGACCAGCAGACCGCCTCGTCCGTCGCCGCCGGCCTCAAGGTCACCGCGGTCGACAAGCAGAACCATGTCGCCAGGCAGGCCGCCAGCCGGTCCGTCGAGCGCAAGGCCATAGCCACGCCGAAGGCCGCTCCCAAGCGTTACGCGAACAACCTCGACGGCTGGATCCGCGAGTCGCTCGACATCATGAAGGCCAAGGGCATCCCGGGCTCCTACCAGGGCCTGCACCGCAACATCATGCGGGAGTCCAGCGGCAACCCGAACGCCGTCAACAACTGGGACATCAACGCCATCAACGGCATCCCGTCCAAGGGCCTGCTGCAGGTGATCCAGCCGACGTTCGACACCTACCACGTCTCCGGCACACCCCATAAGCTCACCGACCCGATCGCCAACATCACCGCCGCCGCCAACTACGCGGCCCACCGGTACGGCTCGATCGACAACGTCAACTCGGCCTACTGAGCCGGAGGGACGCGGCCGTGAGAACGGTCGGAGCAGACTGATACGGGTGCCGCACTGCGGCCCCCGGCATGGGGGGGCGACGGGGGGCGGCCCCCGGGGGCCGGGGGGGGGCCCGGGGGGGGGCGGGGCGGGGGGCCCGGGGGGGGTGGCGGGGGGGGGGGGGGGGGCCCGGGCCGGCCGGGGGGCCGGCGTCGGTGGGGCTCGCGACGGGCGCGGGGGCGCGGACCTGCGT
>NZ_JBSHBP010000055.1:48623-51672 GCF_053612065.1 Streptomyces sp. NPDC054765
TTCTTTTATTTTTCGGGGGCCCGACCGGGCCCCCCGGGATTTGCTTATATTGTGCCGGTGCCCGCATGTGGGGGGGGGCCATTGTGCTGTTGCCATGACCGCTCGGCACCGGCACCGGCGCCGGACGTCGCCGCTCGCGCCGGACACCGGCGCCCGGCTCCGCGCGTCAGAAGCGGTCGCGGCGCGCCGGGCCACCGCCGAAGAGCGTGTCGAGCACCTCACCGGCGATGCGAAGTCCCGCCCGTTCCCTCGGCGTGAGGTCGTGCTGCTGGTGGTGGTGCCGGCCGTGCCGGTGAGGGCCATCGGCCGGCGTCGCGACGGCGGCGCCCGTCGTGAGGACGCCGGTGGCGAGAAGAGCGGTGAGAACGACGGCAAGACGACGGATCATGAGCATGTCCCAACGGTGAGTGATGACGGTGTGCGGTGTCACCTTCGGGGAGCGAAGGGCCCGCAGTCATGCGACAGCTCCGGACGCTGCTGCGAACGGACCAGCAGCACCGCCGTATCGCTGTACCGGGGACTCACCAACGGCCCATCCGGCACGCCCCCTTCCGCTGCGCCGGGCACCCGCGAGACCGGCCCCCGCGCCGGACGTGAATCAGGGCACAATTACTGCCCCATTCGGCCCCGGACACCGTGCCCCGCACCACATTTGGGGATTCCCGGCCCTCTCCGCCGGGGCGGCAGAACCAATATTCCGGCCGCCATCCATGCCCGGAATGGTGCCGCAGAGCGGTAATTCCGGTGTGAGCCACACAACTTATGCACCCCGGCCGAAGGGCCTTTGAGGCCGCTGACAGGTGACTCGGGGCACGCGATGTACGTCACTTACGAGCCTGCCTAGTCGATGCCTATGCCGCCATTCCGGGCCAACGCCGCCAGAATCGCTTATCACTTCAGGGATCCGGGTTTATCTCACGAAGATGAGTAGTACCGAGCAACATTGCCTCGATTCGGGACCGGCGTTAACCATGGATTCCGACGCACCGAGAGCGAGCTTGCGACTCACGCCCCAAGGCGATCGCAGCAAAGACCTCCAGTGCGGAACGCGCCGCCAAAAGGCCGCCTCCCCGTCCCCAGTACCTGGAAGAGGTCAATCTGCATGCCCAGCTTCACCCTGCCCCGCGCTGCCCGTATTACCCGCATTACCCGCACCCACAAGATTGCCGTAGCCGTTCTGGCCGCCGCGGGTGCCACCTCGGGCCTGGCCCTCACCTCCGCGCCGGACACCGCTCAGGCGGCTTCTGAGCACGCGCCGGCCGCGGTCAAGCCCGTCGATGCGAAGGGCCAGCCGGCCAAGGCGGACGACGCCAAGACCGGCCGCGCCGTGACCGCCTCGGTGGCCGACCACGTCAAGGTCACCGCCGTCGCCAAGCAGCACAGCGCCCAGCAGGCCGCCAACCGCTCCGCCGAGCGCAAGGCCGTCAAGAGCTACCCGAACAACCTGGACGGCTGGATCCGCCAGTCCCTGGACATCATGAAGGCCAAGGGCATCCCGGGCTCCTACCAGGGCCTGCACCGCAACATCATGCGGGAGTCCGCCGGTGACCCCAACGCCGTCAACGGCTGGGACATCAACGCCGTCAACGGCGTCCCGTCCAAGGGCCTGCTGCAGGTGATCCAGCCCACGTTCGACCAGTACCACGTGGCCGGCACCGCGAACAAGCTCACCGACCCGGTCGCCAACATCACCGCCGCGGCCAACTACGCGGCCGCCCGTTACGGCTCGATCGACAACGTCAACTCGGCCTACTGAGCCGACGGAGCCGAAGAGCCGTCGCCGGCCCTCGGAGCCGGCCCAGCCGGATGAGGCCACGGGTATGACGGACCACACAAGCGAGCCGGCAGGCTCGGCACAGAGCAGCTTGCGAAGCGGCGGAATGGCGCGTTCGCCGCTGCGCGGTGGAGCGGGTCCCGGCAAGCGCCGGGGCCCGCTTCGCTCTGTCGTACGGCACCACACCGCCCCGCCGGGGGCGCGGGTGACCGTTTCTGCCCGCCAGACGGGTGAGATGCGGGGCCGGTCGGCGGACTGACGGCCTGTTGGGTCATAGAGTCAGGCGGTTCTGCGTATAAGTCTCTTATCGGCAGGATTCTGCTCAAAAGCTGCCGAACCTGACTCAACCGAAGGCCTTCGGAGGCATGCGATGCCCTTGCGCAGATCCGGTCCGGCCCGCCGTACAGTCCCTATTGCGGCCGGAACTCTTGTTTCTCTTCTCTCCGTGCTCGCTCTGCCCCTCGCGCTGCCCGGCTCCGCCACGGCGTCGGATGCCGGGAAGAGACCCGCCCACCCCGAACAGGACTGGATGGGTTCCACCATCGTGGCCCACGAGGGCGGCGACCGGGCCGGTGGTTCCGAGCCGCGGGCGTCGAACAGAAGAGCCGTCTCCGGCGTCGATGTCTCCAGCCACAACCGCAAGGTCGGCTGGTCGGCCCTGCGCAGGTCCGGGGTGCGTTTCGCGTACGTCAAGGCCAGCGAGGGGAACAGCTACACGAACCCGTACTTCACGCAGCAGTACAGAGGCTCGTACAACTCCGGCATGATCCATGGCGCGTATCACTTCGCGCTGCCCGACCACTCCAGCGGCGAATCCCAGGCGGAGTACTTCGCCGACCACGGGGGCGACTGGTCCCGGGACGGCAGGACGCTGCCCGGCGCGCTCGACATGGAGTACAACCCCTACGGTGCGACCTGCTACGGCAAGAGCCACAAGGGGATGGTCAGCTGGATCCGCGACTTCGTGGAGACCTACCGGGACGAGACCGGCCGCTACCCGGTCATCTACACCTCCACCAACTGGTGGAAGCAGTGCACCGGCAACTCCGGCAAGTTCGGCAGGACGAATCCGCTGTGGATCCCGCGCTACGGCTCCTCGGTGGGCAAGCTGCCCGCAGGCTGGCGCTACCACAGCATCTGGCAGCACACCTCCTCCGGTCACACGGTGGGCGACCGCAACCGCTTCAACGGGACGTACACCCGTCTCAAGGTCCTCGCGAACGGCGACTGACCCCGCCACACCGCACACAACCGGCCGGTTGGCGGCGGCGGCTC